>CAZMWE010000033.1:0-12456 GCA_964570005.1 uncultured Candidatus Saccharibacteria bacterium
GGCTACTCGGCACTCTCCGCTGGTCTGGCGTTACTACCAGTGACAGTAGTTATGTTCCTGTTGTCTCCCCGCTTTGGAGCTTTGGCCGGGAAGCATGGGCCGCGACTATTTATGGCGATCGGACCGATTATAGCCGGGGTGGGATTTCTATTGATGCTACGCATAACTTCCCATGTACGGTACTGGTCAGACTTACTACCGGGCTTGCTCGTCTTTGCGTTGGGACTTTCTATGACTGTTGCGCCCCTCACGTCGGCAGTGTTGGCAGATGTTGAGACGCAGCAAGCCGGAATCGCCTCTGCCGTCAACAACGCTGTTGCCCGAATCGCTGGCCTTATCACTATTGCCGTTGCCGGAGTTATCGTGGGCACTACATTAGATCTAAATGGCTTTCGCCACGCAATCTTGGTTACCGCAGTCCTTGTTGTGGTTGGGGGAATCATATCGGCAGTCGGCATTCGCAACCATAAACCTGCATAGCGCGTAGTTCCATACCTCCAAGGCTACGGCCTGCCAGCCTTGCGGATTGTAAATGTAGATCGCTGGTTTGGCGGCAAGCATAGATACTACCGTAAGGCTTAGCGTAAATACTTTGACAATACCCAAGCCACCCCCTATAGTACCTCTTATGGCAAAAACCTGTAATAAAGCTGGATATAATTAAACCCAAAGAAGATGAGATCCGAGCTTATAGCGCCAATAAGCTATTCAGACTTGTAAAACGGTACGACAGGTTAGTTGTTCTGGTGTTGGTAGTAGTAGGGATCGCTTTCACAGCTTTCCATGTTGCATCCTCAAAGCCTAAGCATTGCACCACAGAAGCCTGCTTCAATCCCGAGTTTAGCAGCTGTGCACCGGTGGTCTTTGACTACTCCATACAATCCCTAGGGGCGGTAAGATACCAGGTCGCACATAGCGATGTTCGTAGCGGGGGTTGTTACGTAACCGTGACATACACTAAAAACCCTGCCAATCCTTCGTGGGTGAACAAGCCGATGGCCTGCATTTTTAATAATAAGATGCCTGCTGCGCAGTCTGCCGCCGCTGTCTTCAACGACTTGTTGTCGGGGCGGAATACGTATAGTTGTACTGGTCCGTTGGTTGCTATCATCCAAGCAGACGGTCAAGGTCGCTAGTTAAAATCCGAAGCTATATCAGTCTCCATGAGCCCGGCTAGCTCTTGGTGAGCGGGGTGACCTTGGCAGTGCAGAAAGCGCAGCGTGTGGCGGCTTTTGGGATAGTGCTCAAGCATTCCGGGCACTTGCGGTCGCTCGGCTCTTTAGGTCCCTTGCCGCGGTTTGCCAGAGTCTGCAGGTGGTTGATGGGCTGCACCACCAAGAAGAACACTACGGTGGCAATGATCAGGAATGAAATGACGTTGCTGACAAAATCTCCCCAGGGAAATGTGAAATGGCGGCCGAGAGTGTCAAAGTGGGCAATACCCTGGATGGCGGTGCCCTTGCTACTGCCAGTTACACCATTGATGAGTGGCTGAATTAAATCTTTGACAAGCGAGCTGATGACTGCGTTGAACGTCGCACCGATCACTACCGCCACCGCCAGATCCACTACGTTGCCGCGCAGGATAAACTTTTTGAATTCGTTTAACATACTATCTCCTTTTGGAGTATTGTAACACCGGTACGTACCTGTTTGTAAGATGGGGCAGCAGGCCGTATAATGGTGCGGACGGCAGGGAAGTAGCCAAAACGCCACCTTAGCTCAGTTGGCTAGAGCATCGCTTTCGTAAAGCGGGGGTCCGGGGTTCGAATCCCCGAGGTGGCTCCAGAACGTTTATGACAACCTGACGGTTTTGCGGGTATCGTATAGCGGCTATTATGTGACCTTCCCAAGGTCGAGATCCGGGTTCGACTCCCGGTACCCGCACCATTTCTGTATTCGACGCTGCTAGCTGCAGTCTGCTACAATAGGTTTTGAACAATTGGGCTAGTACTTAAGTATGGCAACTCAAAAGCATTTTCTTCAAGACAGAACGGCGCTACTGCTGGTCAGCGGTATGGCTTTTTTGACACTCGCCTCTGTGGTACTCATTCTGCTGGAACTTGTCAGCCGGCAGAGTAGTAGTTATATCATTTCGAACCGGCCGTCGCTGGGTATCGACCACTACACCACGGGTACGGTTGCCGATATTCTGGCATTCGTAGTGGCCGTCGTCCTGATTTCTACCGTCGGGGCAGTGCTAGGCTACCGCACCTATCCGGTCCGGCGCGAATTATCGTTAGTCATTCTGGTACTGACTTTGCCTCTCCTCGTGTTCCTGATTGTGGTTAGCAACGCTCTTTTGGTGCTAAGATAACTAGTAATGTCCAACATAGAAATACCGTTCCCAAAGGAGCGCGGCCGGCGCTACCGCTTTTTTGAAATCCTGCCTGGCGCCCTGTCATATTTCATGCTGGCGTTGCCGGTTATCCTGAGCCTCATAAACGTGACGCTGGCGGCCGTATTCGTGCTGGTGTACCTGCTAATAAACTTTACACGCGGTGTCGCGTACACGGTCCGTAGCCTACATGGCTACCATGTCATGCGCACTCACCAAAAGTACCCATGGGCAAAGATGTTGCATGAGCTTGAAAGCGGCGAGGTACCACCGCAGGCGAAGCGCCCGAAGTGGCATGTTCAAGAAATAGCACGCGCCAAAGCGGAGCGTCCGTTGCTCATGCCGCCAAGCAAGGTTTTGCACGTGATCATCATGGCTACCGTATCCGAAACTGAAGAGATCCTGACTGGTACCGTCGAATCGGTGCTTGCCAGTGACTTTAACATGAAGGAGCAGGTCATATTTATATTGGCGTACGAGGGCAGGGCGGGCGAGGCAACCGAAGAACGAGCCCGCAAGCTCATTACCAGATACAAGAACCGTTTCCGTGATGCCTTTGCCGTCAAACATCCGGCGGGCTTACCAGGAGAGATAATAGGCAAGGGCGGTAACATAAACTATGCTGCCCGCGAACTGCAAAAATACCTGGAAAAGCGGGACATTGACCCTTTGCGGGTGATGGTAACCACACTAGATGCCGATAATCGTCCCGACAAGAATTATCTGAACGCCGTGACGTACGCCTACGTGGCGGCACCCGATCCGATCCATGCTTCGTACCAGCCGGTTTCGCTCTATACAAATAACATCTGGGATGTGCCGGCGCCTATGCGAGTGATTGCTACAGGTAACTCCTTATTCACCTTTGTCGTCTCGCTGCGTCAGCATGCGCTGCGCAATTTTTCGAGCCACTCACAGCCCATGGCTGCACTCATCCAAACGGACTTCTGGAGTGCCCGCACAGTAGTAGAGGATGGCCACCAGTTCTGGCGATCATATCTAACATTTGAGGGAAATTACCGTGTTTACCCGGTGCAGTTGCCCATCTCGCAGGATGCCGTACTGACGGAAGGTTACCGTCGGACTCTGCGAGCCCAATTTATTCAGTTACGGCGCTGGACATATGGTGCGTCAGACGTGGCGTACCTGGCAGAGTTCGGCTTTTTCCGTAAAAACAAGATTTCAAAGTGGGACTTATGGACAAAATTCTGGCGCTTACTTGAGGGGCATGTGACGTGGGCGGTCGGGCCGGTACTAATCCTAGTCGGTGGTTTCATACCAGCGTTGTTTAATCATAAAGATATTGCGGTCTACGAGCTGCCGCTTGTGGTCAGCCACGTGCAGACTGTGGGGACCGTGCTGCTGATTATTACGATGTACATGGCGCTCCGTTTGCTGCCACCCAAGCCGGCGCGCTATAAGCGCCACCGTACTGTTCTGATGGTGCTGCAGTGGGTGTATTACCCGGTCACCACGTTTGGCTACAACGTACTGGCGGCGTTTAACTCGCAGACACGTCTGATTTTTAAGCGCTACCTCACTAAGTTCGATGTTACGGAAAAGGCGGTCGTGATTGATACCAAAGAACACGGGGCAGTTATCCGCAAATAATTCCCGATATTCTCGTTTCGGGCCAGGTTAAGCTTTGTGGTGGTATGCCGCGTACTGCACCGCGGCGGCCTGGTCGAAGTGTTTAAGCACCTGCAGGGCGGTAGTAATAATGTCGGCGCGAGTCAGGGTGGCCGCTGTGAGACTGTGCAGAAGCTTGCCGGTTATAGTTGCAGTGAGTGCGCTGGCATCGCGGACCGGCGCGTCGCGGTGTCCAACCGCCTGCAGAATACTCACAAAAAGTTGATCGCGGTTAAACGGCTGTACGCCGCTGGTACCAGAACGAATAACAAGACTGGTACTGAAGTCGATCGCTTCGTTCGTGGTGAAGATGGCACCGCAGGCAGTACAGGCTCGCCGCCGCCAAACCTGACGCAGACGCTTTTGAGGTCGTGAATTGGTGACCTGGGTCCGGCTACCGCAGTAAATGCAAACCATGTCTACATATTGGCATAACGCTATCACTTTCGCTAGTGGAAAACTGACAGAGAACTGTGGGGAACTAAAAAGGCCAGAGGTCGTTTGCCTCTGGCCGGGTTTTCATTTTGGCGTAAACTTAGTCGTTGCTTTGTGGGGAAAGACGGACACGGCGAACACGATTGACGTATTTCACCTCCGGGAGCTCCTCAAAAAACAACTGAAAACTCGCAAGCGAGTCTACTTGTTGTTTGGCACTCACCAAAACACCTCGTTTAACCGTTCAATACTACCGGAAGCTGCGGTTTATGTCAACCCTCTGCGAGACGCTAATACTTAGCCCGAGCTTGCGTCAACAGAGGTGGTGTGCTATATTAATACAAAGCTTCAGCTCCTACACTAGGGAAAAAGAGCAGTCGGAGACTCCAGCTTTTGCCGAAGCCCCGCGTGATGTGAAAAACAGTTAGGTTTTGTCACATGCCACTGGGGCGATTAGCTCATTTGGCTAGAGCGCTTCCTTGACGTGGAAGAGGTGAGAGGTTCGAATCCTCTATCGCCCACCAATATAAAAGCCCCGGTTAACCAGGGCTTTTATATTTATATAGAACATGACGGAGAAATACGGCTGAGTATTATCCGGCTATAGAAAAATCCAACGCCAAATGTGAGATAAAAGCGCGAAAATAGTTTTCCACACTATCCACACCCTGTGTAAAACATACTGCAAAAAAGTACTAGCCAAATCCGGCCACGGGCTCTATACTACTGGTTAGTGAGGCGAAGTTTTGCCGAGAGGTTTTAGCAAGGCAAAACATCCAAAACAGTCGGGCGAATTTGCGAGATCGCCCGACTGTTTTAGTTGAGAGTTTTATCTGTGGTAAAATACGATTAGGCGTTGACGCGGACTCACCAACCGCCGAGCCGAAGTCTTCAGGGAATAGACGCTAAACAATCCTAACGAGCGCCCGAGGTCTGCGTGGAAACCGCAAGCCCGGGAAGTCCGGTGGAACCACCCGCACGGCTTTGGCCGCAGCAGGGCCCGAGACATGAGACATATGCGTATATTTATATACATGCGTCTCATGTCTTTTTAATTTCTAAATAATGCAAGGAGACTGAAGTAATGTCCGAGAAACAACCTGACGATCAACTGTATGCCATGCGCCATAGCCTGGCACACATTATGGCGAGTGCCATCCAGCATCTGTGGCCAAATGTAAAGCTCGGTGTAGGGCCGGTGATTGAAAACGGCTTTTACTACGATGTTGATCTGGAAGACGACCAACTTTCGGTTGGTGACTTTGAGCGCATCGAGGCCGAAATGCATAAGATCATTAAGGCGGCCGAGCCGTTTGAGCGGATTGAGATGCCGATACTGGATGCCATTGACTGGGCACGTCAAAACGAGCAGCCGTACAAAGAGGAGTTACTCAATGATCTGCAGCGTGCCGGGACCACCGTTGCCAAAGACCTGGATGCGACTGAGCTCGGGCTGCCCGCAGATGGCACGGCCAAGATGGATAAGGTGTCGTTTTACCGGAACGGTGACTTTACCGACTTGTGCCGGGGCCCGCATGTAGTTTCAACTAACAAGGTTGGCGCCTTTAAACTGATGCGTGTGGCCGGTGCCTATTGGCGCGGCAAAGAAACTAACCCGCAAATGCAGCGCGTCTACGGCGTGGCGTTTGCCACTCCCAAGGAACTCCGACAGTATCTCGATATGCTCGAGGAGGCCAAAAAACGCGATCACCGCAAGCTTGGGCAGGAACTTGATCTATTTGTATTTAGTGATTTAGTCGGGCAGGGGCTGCCGCTTTGGACGCCGCGAGGCACGGTTCTCAAGAATGAACTGGATCGGTTCGTGCAGGAACTTCGCAACGCAGCGGGTTTTCAGCAGGTAACCACGCCGCACATAACTAAAAAAGATCTCTACGAGGCGAGTGGCCATTGGGCAAAGTTCAAAGACGAGCTGTTCCATATCAATACCCGTGAGGGTCATGAGTTTGCCATGAAGCCGATGAGCTGCCCGCACCATGCGCAGATATATGCCTCGCAGCCTCGCAGCTATCGGGATCTGCCCATCAGGTATCGTGAGACGGCCATGGTTTACCGCGATGAACAGAGTGGAGAACTCGGTGGCTTAAGCCGTGTCCGTGCGATTACGCAAGATGATGCGCATATCTTTTGCCGCACTAGTCAGATAGAGGAGGAAGCATTTAAGCTGTGGGATGTCATCGAGACATTCTATAAAGGAACCGGTTTTTCGGAGCTGAAGTATCGTCTCTCGACGCATGACCCTGATAACATGACAGGGTATGCGGGCGGCGCGGAGAAGTGGGAATCCAGCGTAGCACAGCTGGAGAACATCCTGAAGGCCAAAGTTGGCTCGGGCTATTTTGTTGGAGTGGGCGAGGCAGCTTTTTACGGACCGAAGATAGACTTTATGGCCAAAGATGCGCTCGGCCGTGAGCACCAGGTGGCGACGATTCAACTCGATTTCAACCAGCCCGAAGGGTTTGACCTGACATGCACCAACGAAGACGGCGAAGATGAGCGGATTGTGATGCTGCACTGTGCGGTCATGGGGTCCCATGAGCGCTTTCTCTCCGTCTACATCGAACATACCGGTGGTAAGTTCCCGGTTTGGAACGCACCCGAGCAGGTGCGGCTCATCACAGTCAATCAGGAAGAGAAGACGGTTGCATTTGCCGATGATATTTTGCGACGTGCCGTAGAGCTTGGTTTGAGGGTAATGGTTGACAACAGCAACGAATCCGTCGGCAAGAAAATCCGCTCAGCCGAGATGTGGAAAGTACCGTATACACTGGTGATCGGCGAAAAGGAGATAGCCGGGGGTGAGCTAACACCGCGCATCCGTGGTGATCTTGCTGTAAATGAGGTATCGAATAGTTACACAACAGAGGAATTTCTGAAGACAGTCGCGCATGAGGCCAAGAGCCGTGTAAGTAAGACGAGCCTGTAGTTTTTATGCGCAGACCTATTATAGCGATTGATGTAGACGATGTGCTGCTGGAGTCAGGGCCTGCTGTCATAGCCGATTACAATCGGCGTTTTGGCACACGACTGCCAGTTGGTGCCTATAACTCGGCTCACGATAGGCAAGCGTGGGGTGATGTTGACATAACAACGGCAATCCAGCGTGTGGACGACTTTGTATTGACGGCTGCGTTCATTGAGCGGGAGCCGCTACGTGAGGTTGCAGATGCTTTGGCCAAACTAGCCGAGCGCTACGAACTACATGTGCTCACAGGTCGGAATGAGATAGTCGCTAAACTTACAAATGACTGGCTAGAGCGGTATTTTCCGGGGATATTCAGCTCAGTGAGCTTCTCCAATCTGTTCGTCCCGGAGAGAAGACGATCAAAAGGCGAAATGTGTGTGGAGCTGGGTGCCAGCTTTTTGATTGATGACCACCTCCTGCATGTCAAAAATGCGGCGGAATGCGGGCTCGGGGCGGTGCTTTTTGGGGATTATCCGTGGAACCGAGCTGACGTATTACCACTTGGCGTAGTGCGTTGTATCGATTGGTCGGCAGTGCTGGAGTATTTTGATGGAATCAATTGAGCCTGGCTTTCGAGAGCGGGTCGAGGTACTGGTAGCGCAAATTCCGCGTGGGCGGGTGATGACATATGGACAGTTAGCAGCGCTCTGCGGCAATGCGCGAGCGGCGCGGATTGTAGGCGGAATCGCTCATTTTGGAGATCCGGCGTTGCCGTGGCAACGAGTAGTAAACAAGACTGGCGGATTAGCCGCAGGTTATCCCGGTGGTCGGCAGGCGCACGCGGAGCATTTGCGGACGGAGGGTGTGGCCGTGGACCAAGACATGCGTGTGGGCGTGGAGCGCTTGCTGTGGTGGCCGCTGGGAACTAGCGGCGAGGACCGTAGGGCTAAGCTGGACAGTGGAGCATCCGAGCAAATTCGGCTGGTATAAATAGTTGTAAATGAGTCAACGAAATAACACTTTAAAAAGTGAAAAAACGTCGCAGAAGCTGCCGCCGCTTGTAGTAATCGTGGGCGAGACTGCCAGCGGTAAATCGGCGCTGGCGATGGAGTTGGCCGAGCAGTTTGACGGCGAAATTATCTGCGCCGACAGCTGGACGGTCTACCGGGGATTCGATATTGGCACAGCCAAACCGACGCCAGAAGACCAGGCCAAAATTCCGCATTACCTCCTGGATGTGGCCGACCCGGCCGAAGGGTTCAGCGCGGCAGTTTTCCAGCGGCTGGCCAAACAAGCAATTGCCGACATCTCGGCCCGAGGCAAGCTATCCATCATGGTCGGCGGCACGGGTTTGTATATAGATAGTGTGCTTTATGATTACAGCTTTCTGCCGCCGTCTGACCCTGTCTTAAGGGCTGAGCTCAATGAGTTAAGCTTGGCCCAGCTGCTTACGCGGACTGATGAGCTTGAATTGGACACAAGTGGTATCGACCTTCGTAATAAGCGGCGTATTATCCGGCTAATTGAAAATAATGGCGTCCGGCCAGGCAAGCATGCGCTACGGGATAATGCAGTAGTGTTGGGTATGGCTGTCGATCGAGAGCACTTGCGTGAACGAATTATGGCACGGGTCGACACGATGCTCACTAGTGGGCTTGAGGTGGAAGTCCAGACTTTGGCTGCATGTTATGGCTGGGATGTTGAGCCTATGAAGGGGATCGGCTACTGTGAGTGGGGTGAGTATTTTTCAGGCTCGCAGACATTGGATGCAGTGCGTGTGCGAATCATCAAGGCGACTATGGATTTGGCCAAACGTCAGCGCACCTGGTTCAAGCGCAATAGTAGTATTCAGTGGCTAAATGACCGAAGTAATGCTATAGATATTTTGACAACATTCTTGAACAAAACCAATTAGACCCTGCACTAAAACCTGCTACAATGTAGCTATGATTGAGCAATTGTTCGGCAGCAAGACGAGGGTCAAATTGCTGCAGCTTTTTTACTCGAACCCGAATCGCTCGTTCTATGTCCGCGAAATCACACGCAAAATAGATGAACAAATCAACTCGGTGCGTCGCGAGCTAGCTAACCTGCTGAACGTGGGCATTATCACTAGCGACACCAGCAACAACAAAGTCTATTACGAGGTTGACCAGAAGTACGATTTTTTTGCACCGCTCCAAGAAATTTTTGGAGGCGGCATCACAAAATCCCGTCCTAAAAGCACACCGCGAACCGCAAAGTCTATTGAACTGCCGCTGCACGACGATGTATCTGACCTCAAGGCTCTCGGTAACGTGGAAATCGCCGTATTGACCGGCCAGTTTACCCGTGACGACAGTGCCGGCGTGGACGTGCTGATTGTCGGCAACGTCAACAACAACGCCCTTAACAAATATGTGACCGAGCTGGAGCACCAGGAGGGCAAAGATCTGCGCTACACTGTGTTCTCGCTGGATGACTTTACCTATCGTTTACAAATCAAAGACCGGTTTACCGCTAATGTGCTCCGCGCCAAAAAACAGGTGCTGCTGGATAAACCGGGCTTGCTGAGCTAAGGAGGGATGACCTGATGGACATGCAATTTTATGGAGCGGACTGCGTGGTTCTTTCCGGCAAACAGGCCAGAGTAGTGATTGATGATAACTTGGCGACTTTAGGCGCCAAAGATGTGGTCAAAGATGGTGACGTCTGCCTGTTTACAAGTGTTGAGCACCCGACCGTATCAGCTAAACCCAAGCTTGTCCTGGACATGCCGGGTGAATACGAGGTAAACAACATCTCCATTTTGGGTGTGCAAACCCGGGGTCACATGGACGAAGAGGGCAAAAAGACGGCCACCATGTATAAGATTACCTGGGGTGAAACCAGGGTACTTGTAGTCGGCCACGTTTTTCCGCGTCTCAGCGAGGACCAGCTGGAGGCCATTGGTATCGTGGACGTGATGTTCGTGCCGGTTGGCGGCAACGGCTACACGCTGGACGCAACTGGTGCGTTGCAGCTCATTAAAGCCGTCGAGCCTAAAATAGTCATCCCGACCCATTATGAAGATGCGCGTCTGCACTACGAAGTGCCGCAAGTCGGACAGGAAGACGCGCTCAAAACCCTGAGCATGGAGCCAAAAGACCGCCTAAGCAAATTCCAATTCAAACCGGCTGAAGCTACAGATACCACTCAGTTGGTAGTGTTGGAGGCAGCGAAGTAACAAGAACAACGACAGACTGCAAAGGTGACAAAACAAAAAGCTCCGATAAGATCGGAGCTTTTTAAGCGAGGTCGGCTGATGGTTTTAGGCCAGAAGCCCCTTCTTCTTGAGAGTACGAATAGCCTGAGTGCTAATTTTTAAACGGACCTTCTTACCGTCGACCATAACAGTCTTGGCCTGAAGGTTTGGCTTCCAGACTTTTTTGGTGTGGCGCTGGCTGAAGCTGACATTATTGCCATATTGCTTGCCTTTACCGGTGAGTTCACATATCTGCATGAGTTTGTCCTCTAGTTCAGAAATCTATTTTACCTGAATAACAGGGAAGAGTCAACCAGTTCACGCTCATGGATGTTATACTTAGGAGCGAAGTATGTTAGGGAGTCTGAACCTTACCACTGTCGTTATTGTGCTGATCTGCTTGGTGGTGAGCATGACTGTCCATGAGTTTATGCATGCCTATGTGGGCTTTAAGCTTGGTGATACGACTGCCATGGAGCATGGGCGGATTAGCTTTAACCCGCTACATCATATTGATCCCTTCATGACACTAGTGTTGCCTGCCATTACGCTGCTGGTGCTGCATGCTCCGTTTTTGGCAGCTAAGCCGGTACCGTTTGATCCGCGCTACGTTAAATACGGTGAGTATGGGGCGGCGTTGCTTGCGCTGGCGGGGCCTGCGAGTAATCTAGTGCTGGCACTTTTAGGGGCAGCGCTCCTAAGAAGCGTCGACCTTGGCGTGCTGCTTGGTCAGGCTGTTTTTATTTTTGTGGAGCTCAATGTATGGTTGGCGATTTTTAACCTGATTCCGATCCCGCCGCTTGACGGCTCACGCGTCTTATACGCGTTTGCTCCTGAAGTAGTCCAGGACTTTATGCAACAAATTGAGCCGTATGGCTTCTTCATAATCGTTATACTTGTACTGTGGGGAGGTGGCTCAAATTTGCTCGGGAACCTGAGTCAATCCCTGCTGAATCTGTTAGTTTAACAGATCATATTCTATTGTTATAAATGCAACGTTATGGTTCGATTTTAGATTTTCTCTTTTTAGTATGGGGCTGCAGCGGAGTATAATACATGGTGCTGGGTTATGGACGCCTCCAAAGCGTTTTGCCGACAAATGATTAACTGAATAGTAATCATTAGGGGATCCTGAAACTGTAGACCGTGGTCTATGGTGGTGGATGCCCACCTGGAATTTTTCAGGTTAGTCACGTCGGCGCCCAGCTCTATGCTGCTCTTCCCGACACTAATATACCGGAAACAAGCACAGCTTATCGAAGATCGACATTTTATGCTAAAATAACCCCTGTCGCGGGGTGTGGCGCAGTTGGTAGCGCGTACGGCTGGGGGCCGTGAGGTCGCAGGTTCAAGTCCTGTCACCCCGACCAAATAAAATAGACCTCCGTGGAGGTCTATTTTATTTGGTGAGACGTGGCTGGTGCGTAATTTGTGCTTTCAGGGTCGTGGACGAGGAGCGTAGCCAAAAATTAGTCACGCCAAGGCAGAGCATTAGGAGCTTATATCATGCCTAAGAATCTGCGATCGCGATCATACCTTCGTAAACTCTCAGGTGCATAACCTACCGCTGCACCCTCCGATACTTCAAACACAGCTGTCGGGACAGTGTCACTGTCCATCATACCGGGCTGCCACTGACGTGCTACGTATGCTCGTACGCCCGTCTGGCCGGCAAAGTTTGTGAACGCGCGCATGCGGAGGCTCGCAGGGCTCTCTGTACCGGATAGCCACTCAACTACGTCACGCGCCGTAGTGTAATAACTTATAGGCTGTTCTTCCATTACCTTACCTCCTAGCTAATAATGTCTGTCACACTATTTTATAATAATCTACTATCTAGCGCAAAGGCGGCCACCCGAATTCACACTCAAAACGCAACCTAGATAAAACTTGAGAGCCACGGCACTT
>CAZMWE010000034.1:0-12351 GCA_964570005.1 uncultured Candidatus Saccharibacteria bacterium
AAGGTGGGTGTACCTGGTGAGGCCGAGTACTATGCCCGCGGTGTGCACTACTGTGCCACCTGCGACGGCGCATTTTACCGCGACAAGCGACTCGTAGTTATCGGCGGTGGCAACAGCGCCGTGCAGGAAACCATGTTCCTGACACGTTTCGCGAGCCACATCGATCTGCTGGTGCGCAGTTCCATTAAGGCCAGTGAGGTTCTGCGGGACGAGCTGCAAAAGTATGTCGACAGCGGCAAAGTTACCGTACATCTGCAAACCTCTACTGAAGAAATTGCGGGCGAGGATGGCAAAGTAGTTAAGGTCGTTGGCAAGCACGGCGGCAAAAGGGTGGAGTTCCCGACCGATGGCGTATTCGTATTTGTGGGTCTTAAGCCTAACAGCGAGTTCCTGAAAGACAGCGGCATCGAACTTGACCATCTGCACCTCGTAAAATCCGACGCAGACCTGCATACCACCATGAAAGGTGTATTCGTTGCCGGCGATATTCATTCCGGGGCTACCATGCAGATCGCATCGGCGGCTGGCGAAGGCGCCACGGCCGCCCTTAAGATCCGCGAGTACCTCGAAGGTCACGCACATCCGATCCAGAACTGACCACAGGCGTCATAGCTCAGCGTAGCCGTCGTAATAGTCGAAGACGATGCGGCTGCGAGGAGTGCCCAGAGCTTCCAGATCGGTACGCAACTGTTCCACAAAAGCTTGGCTGCCAGATAGGTAAATCAGGGCTTCCGGCGGAGTGGCGTCTTTGATTTCCTGGGCGGTCAAGTGATTTGGCGCGAGGATGATCTGCTTGAGCTGTAGCGGGTAGGCGTCGGTGAGATCCCGGAAGAGCTGCTCCCGGCGCGACCGTAAGTAGTAAAACAGAAAGACCGGGCGTTCTTGTTTGCGGGCCAGGAGGCTGCGCAGCATACTGGCGTAAGAGGCTATGCCAATGCCGCCGGCCACGAAGACGAGTGGTGTAGCCGGGGATTTTGGCAGTATCAGATCCCCCATAGTATCGCCGATATGAGCCGGCTGACCAGCTTGCAGTGACTGGAGAGCGTGTTTATACGGCGTTTGCAGCGCGAAGTGCTTCACTATGAACGTAATCGAAGGTTCGCTCGGTAGCGAAGTCAGGCTGAAGGTACGTGAGCCGCCGCGGGGGTCGTTTGTAACATCTGGCAACACCAGCTCAACATACTGTCCCGGCACAAAATCCACCGCCCGTTCAGGCCGGAACCAGTACTGCCAGATCCCCAGCGCCAGTTCCTCACGCCGTTCAAAAAATACCTGCATACTCTCTCAGTATAGCTGAGCTGGAGCTGTACACTTTAAATTTCTCATAACCCGTAGTTGTACTTAATGAGTTGTAGCCTGACTAGCGGCTCCTAAAACGTTCCGGATGGTCGGTCATGATATTGATCCCAGGGTACAGCAGCGCAAGCACACGGGCCAGTTTAGGGCTGTTGACCGAGTACAGGTTCAGCTCCAAATGGTAATGCCGGGCCATATAGTATGTGATTGGGTTCATCAGCCACTTATTCAAGCTAATGCCGGTGGCGTGCAGTTTTCGGGCGCTGTCTATGATAGCTACCGGCGCGAAGTGTTCAGCTGCGTAAATCGGTGCCTCTGGCAGCATCCGGCGAATTATCCGCAACTCTTCCTGACGGAATGAGGTGATGCTGTAGACAGCGCGCGGATGTCGCCCAAGCACAAGCAATAGTTCATCAATACTACCAGGGTCCTTCAGTTCTATAAGGACAGGAATGGTGCCGATGACATCAAACGCCTCGTCAAGGCTGAGCAAGTGTTCTCCGCCCTTGAGCTCAATCGCTTGCAGAGTGGCCAGTTTTTCCTTGCGGATGACCCGTTTGTCGTCCGAAAGTCGGTTGGTAACAGAATCGTGAGTAACCACTAGGTGGTCATCGGCGGTTAGGCGTACGTCGAGCTCGACCATGTCGACGTGGTATTTTATGGCGGCAACAAAAGCCGATCGGCTATTTTCCAGCGCCAAGCCGGCCGCACCGCGGTGCCCGATTATCTTCATCTTACCAGCTACTCATTTGGGCATTACTATGCGGCACTCGAAAAATACGAGCAAGCGCTTATTTTCACCACATCCTTTACTATAGTGTACAATAGAACCGAATCAAATCAGAACGGCAAGGAGTAAATATGGCTGATTTTAATCAAGTACTAACCCCCGGTGACTGGCAGAATGGCACGGTCAACACTGTTATCGAAATCCCTGAGGGCAGTTTCCTGAAAATCGAATGGCATCGTCAGACAGCAACCTTCCAGATCGACCGCGTGGAGCCAAGCATCTATGCCAAGCCGACTAACTATGGTTTTATCCCGCAGACGCTTGACGAAGACGGTGACGAATTGGACACGCTAGTCGTCTGCGATGAGCCGATCCCGACCGGCGTATGGCTGGAAGCGAAAGTCATCGGCGTCATGAACTTTACGGACGACGGCGAGGCTGACTACAAAATCGTGGTCGTCCCCAGCGATGACCGTAACACCGGCGATCGTATCAACAGCCTTGACGACCTCGGTGAACGTTGGAAGCAGAAGGTCAGCGAGCATTTCGCCCACTACAAAGACCTCAAGAAGCCCGGCACGACCGTGGTAGAAGGCTGGGGCGACGTTGAAGCTGCCAAGCAGGTCATCAAAGAGTCGATCGACCGCTGGAACGCTCAAGCCAAGTAGATGAAGATCCAAAACGTAGCTAAGACAATAGTGCGCGACACAGCCGGTCATGTTTTGCTTTTGCGTAGGTCTGCTGCTGACAATATCCGAGCCGGCGAGTGGGACTTTCCGGGTGGTGGTGTGGAAGCCGGCGAGGATATAGCAGTCGGGGCGGTTCGAGAAGTTATGGAAGAGGTTGGTCTGGATTTCCAGCCTGGCGATTTGCGGTTGATTTACGCGGCAACGAAGTCATCTTCGGCTGGAGATGCAAGTGTCAACCGCTTTGTGTATACCGCCGTAATGTCGTCCGATCAAACAGTAAAGCTGAGCCACGAACACAGTGCCTACCAATGGTTTACCATTGACGATGCCCTTAGAGAGTTTTCACATCCTGTCTATACCGAAGCGCTGCGGTATGCCCGTGATAACAACTTGTTGAATTAGTACGTATTCTCTATCGTTACGTAAAAATATAGCAGCCTGTAAGAACCGTTTTGCATTGCCGGTGTTGCTACGCTACAATGGCAAGCGTAAGCAGTAACTTAAATGTAAAATCTACTGGGATAGAGGTGTATAAATGAAAACACGAGTAGCTATCAATGGGTTTGGCCGCATTGGCCGCAACGCCTTTAAAATTGCCTTTGCGCGCGATGATCTGGAAGTCGTAGCCATCAATGACCTGACCGATACCAAGACGCTCGCGTATCTCCTCAAGCACGATAGCAACTACGGCTTGTACGACCGGCAAGTAGGTTTCGACGATCAGAATATAATTGTCGACGACCAGAAAGTACGCGTGCTGGCAGAAAAGGACCCGGCGGCGTTGCCATGGCGCGACATGGAGATTGACGTCGTTATCGAATCAACCGGTTTCTTCGTTGACCCCGACAAGGCCCGTGCACACATTCAGGCGGGTGCCAAAAAAGTTGTCATCAGTGCCCCCGCTAAAGGCGAGAGTGCTGACACGGCGCCGACCGTTGTGCTTGGTGTGAACGACGACAAGCTCAAAGAGCCGGCCGACGTTGTCAGTAACGCCAGCTGTACCACTAACTGTATTACTCCGGTGGCGGGCGTCATCGAAGCTGCTTTTGGTATCGAAAAGATGATGATGACTACCATACACAGCTATACTGCCAGCCAGCACCTGCAGGATGGTCCAGGTAAAGCTCTGCGTGAGGCCCGCGCTGGTGCCCAGAACATTACACCCACTACGACGGGCGCCTCGATCGCGGCTGCCAAGGCGCTGCCGGCACTGCAAGGTATCTTTGCAGCATCGGAAATCCGTGTACCTACCCCGGTGGTAAGCCTGGCTGATTTCTCAATTGTTACGAAGCGCAATGTCAGTGTCGAGGAAGTCAACGAAGCATTCAAAAAAGCTGCCAAGGAACCGTTCTACCAAGGTATTCTGGACGCGACCGATGAAGAACTGGTCAGCACCGACTTTATTGGCAACAGTCACTCGGCTATCGTTGACTTGCACCAGACTCAGGTGGTCGGTGGCAACCTGCTGAAAGTCCAGGCCTGGTACGACAATGAATGGGGCTACAGTAACCGCCTGGTTGAAGTTGTGGCTGACTCCGGAAAGTATTTGAGCAAGGGTGAACACCACGAGCATCACCACGAAGAGCATCACGAGGGATAGAACCGTCTGAGGCGGTGGGCAGATAATGAAAATATATCTCGGTGCAGATCATAACGGGTTGGATTATAAGACCAAAATAGCGGCCTATCTGAAGAAACTTGACTACCAAGTAGTGGATGAAGGCGGCGTGACACGCAACCCTGAGGATGATTTCCCGCAGTTTGCTGGCCGGGTCGTGTCGGCTATGCGCGGTGATCCGGAACCAGTAACGCGCGGTATTCTCATCTGTGGCAGTGGCCAGGGGATGTGCATGGCCGCGAACCGATTCAAAGGTATCCGTGCTGCCCTGTGCTGGGACCAGGCGGAAGCCCGCTCCAGTCGCAACGACGATGATAGCAACGTGCTGTGTCTAAGCGCCCGTGACGTGGATTTCGATAAGACTGTTGCGATCGTGCATACGTGGCTGATGACGCCATTCGCTGGTGCTCCGCGCTTTAAGCGCCGTATCGCGGAGATGGACGAACTGGCATGAAAAAACAGGACAGGAACATAGTTATTACGCCGCGGTGTCAATGGCTGTTTGTGGGTGCAGTGTTGGGCGGCTGGCTCGGCGAGACACTGGCGGTACTGCACCAGCTGGCGACCAATTATGTGAGCCGCGGTACCTGGTTGTTCCAGGCCAGCACCTGGGTTTTTCCGGCACTTGTTTTTGTGGTATCACTGGGCTTTGCGATTCGGCGGTACGGGTCTTGGCTGCGCCGGGTGTTCTTTAGTACGCTGTTAATCACGGCGGTAATGTCTGTGTACGGTGCGTTGGAATGGGTTGATATTTATTGGTACAACGCTTACACCCGGAATCATCCGCTTACCGACAGTGCCTCATACTGGCAGACATTCGGCAATCAGTGGAGTTTGATGATCGCTGTGTTGGCATTCTATGCAGCTCTCCTTTTGTGGGCGGACAGGAGAAGGGTCTAACATGGCTGCGACGACTATCTGTCCGACTATTACCACCGATGATGTCGACACCTACGGACGGCAGGTTGAGTTGACGCTCACGTATGCGCATCGTATCCACATTGATGTCGCTGACGGTGTATTTGCACCCAATCGACTACTCGACATTGAAAACGTTTGGTGGCCGGCCGGAGTCCGGGCCGACCTGCACGTCATGTACCAAAATCCCTTCGACCATCTTGAAACCCTGGTAAGCTTAAACCCGCAGCTGGTCATCGTGCATGCCGAAGCTGATGGAGATTTTCTGCAGTTTGCCGATGCTTGCCATAGCCACGGTATGGAAGTGGGTGTGGCATTATTGCCGGAAACACCGGTGGAAGCCATCCAGCCGGCACTCGGCCTGGTTGACCATGTGCTAATTTTTTCCGGCCATCTCGGCCACTTCGGTGGACACGCTGATATGAGTCTGCTGGGCAAGGTGCAACGGCTCAAGGCACTGAAGCCACAGCTCGAAATTGGCTGGGATGGCGGTGTGAACGACCACAATGCCCGGGCATTGGCACTTGGCGGCGTGGACGTTTTGAACGCCGGTGGTTACTTGCACGGGGCCATGGCGCCCAAGACCGCTTACCTGAAATTGCTTGCCGAAGTGACAAGCCGGCGCAGCTGACCTATAATCCATAAGCAGTATGGCAAAAATCTACACCATTAAACAACTAGAGCAGAAAGCCAATACCATCCGGGAGGATATTATCCGGATGCTGGAGGCGGCCGGCAGCGGTCACAGTGCCGGTCCGCTCGGACTAGCCGACATTTTTACGGCGCTGTATTTTGATGTGCTTAAGCATGATCCCAAGCGTCCGGACTGGGAAGACCGTGACATCCTGCTGCTCAGCAACGGCCACTGCGTGCCTGTTCGCTACGCCACCATGGCCGAAGCCGGCTATTTTCCTAAAAAAGAGTTGCTGACGTTGCGCAAGCTGGGGTCGCGTTTGCAAGGCCATCCGGAACGTACACGCTTGCCGGGGCTTGAAAATACCAGCGGCCCGCTCGGCTGCGGTTTAAGCCAAGCGGCGGGTGTGGCACTAGCGCTACGCATGGATAAACAGGCACATCGGCACGTTTATGTCGTGACAGGTGATGGCGAACTTGATGAGGGCAACAACTGGGAGGCCATTATGCTAGCCGCCAAATACAAGCTCAATAACATTATCGCCATCGTGGATCGTAATAATATCCAGATAGATGGCCCAACTGATGCTGTTATGCCACTGGAGGACCTGAAGGCCAAGTGGGAAAGCTTTGGCTGGTACACGATTGAAATTGACGGTAATGACATTGAAGCGGTCATTGATGCCTGCGCCATGGCTAAAGCGGTTACCGAAAAGCCGGTGGTTATTTTGGCCTACACCATTCCGGGTAAGGGCGTGGATTTTATGGAATACGACTTCCATTGGCACGGCGTACCACCGAATCACGAACAAGCCGTAAAAGCTTTGCACGAGCTACGCACTCTCGGCGGTCGGATACGAGGCGAACATGAATAACGATATGCACTTGCTAGATGTTCGAACGCTCCTTACAAGTGAGCCAATCCGCAAAGGATTTGGGCGCGGCCTGAAACAGGCTGGCGAACTGGATGAGCGCGTCGTAGCGGCCTGCGCCGACCTGACCGATTCCACGCAGATGAGCTTGTTCAAAGAAGCGTTTCCTGACCGGTTCGTGGAAATCGGCGTGGCCGAACAGAACCTGGTCACCGTCGGCGCCGGTCTGGCAGCAATGGGTAAAATCCCATTTGTGAGCTCTTACGCGGCGTTCAGCCCGGGTCGCAACTGGGAACAGATCCGCACGACCATTTCACTGAATGACCGGCCGGTCAAAATTGTCGGCTCGCACGCTGGCGTCAGCGTTGGCCCGGATGGTGCGACGCATCAGATGCTCGAAGATATCGCGATCATGCGCGTGCTGCCCAACATGGTAGTTATTGCGCCGTGCGACAGCGTGGAGGCCGAAAAGGCAACACTGGCTATGGCACGTGACCGTCGCCCGAACTATTTGCGGCTGGCCCGCGAAGGTACGCCAGTATTCACGACACTCGATACGCCGTTCCGGATCGGCAAAGCCGAAGTCTTTGCCAGTGGTACTGATGTGACCATTATTACGACCGGCACTATGACTTATCAGGCGCTGGTCGCAGCCGAGCAGCTCTATAAGGACGGCATCCACGCCGAAGTCATCCATGTGGCGACAGTCAAGCCGCTGGACGCGGAAACCATTTTGCATAGCGTGCGCAAGACCGGTTGCGTGATCACGGCGGAGGAAGCACAAATGGCCGGCGGTCTGGGTGGTGCGGTAGCGGAGCTGCTGGGCGACGAATGCCCGGTGCCGATCCACCGTATTGGTATGAAGGACCGCTTTGGTGAGTCCGGAGAACCGAACGAGCTTATTGCGTATTTCGGTTTAGATGCCAAGCACATCAGGCTGGCGGCACACAGCGTAACAGAAAGGAAGAAGTAAGAATGTCCATCACTCTCCAGCAAGTCCGGGATAACTGCGCGCGGGCGCGGGTACGTATGGTACAAGCTCGTTCACAACACTGGGCCTTTGGTGCGTTCAATCTGGACGATGAGCCGACCCTAAAGGCGGTAGCGGCTGCTGCCAAAGCCAAAAACGCGCCGGTGCTGGTAGAGGTAAGCGCTGGAGAAGTTGCAGATATCGGTCTTGAGAACGTCCGTGACCTGGTCGATAACATCAAGCGTGAATATGGCGTCGAGATGTACGTGAACCTTGACCATTCACCATCGGTCGAAGACGCTAAACGGGGCATTGATGCTGGCTTCGAGTTTATCCATATCGATGTTTCTCAGGCCGACCACAATGCCACTGACGAACAGATCGTGGCGGCGACGCGTGAGATTGTGGAGTATGCGAAGTTTACCGGCGCGTTGGTGGAAAGCGAACCGCACTACTTTGGCGGCAGTAGCAACCTGCATACTGAAAAAATTGACTACGAGGAAATTAAAAAAACGTTCAGCACACCCGAAGGTGCTAAGGAGTTTGCGGATGCTACCGGCATTGATACGTTTGCCGCGGCTATCGGCAACCTGCACGGTAAGTATCCTGTACCTAAAAAGCTTGACCTGGAGCTGCTGCAGCGTATTCGGGACAGTATTGACTGTAATATCAGCCTGCACGGCGGTAGCGGTACACCGGCACACTATTTCGAGAGTGCGGTTAAGATCGGTGTCACGAAGATTAATATCAACAGCGACATGCGTGTAGCCTACCGTGAAACGCTCGAAAAAACACTGCGCGAGAACCCGGGCGAATATTCCATTTCTAAACTCGTCAACAAAGATGTCATTCCTGCTGTACAAAAGGTGGTCGAATCTAAGCTCGCCAGCTTCAACTCCGAAGGCCGGGCCGACGTATAAAATAGCACGGTAACCCTCTCTTGTGACTCCAATGACTTGGAATCACAAGAGAACTAAGTAGACAGAACAACACAGGGTAAGGGGAGGTGGTTGCCATAAAGACCAACCTATGAAGCTTTGCTGCCCAAATCCTGTATCCTTCTCTCTACTCACTTCTCTCCCCTTAGGGAGTGGGCAACGCAGGCAGACACGTGCTCCATGCTGCGAGCACAGCCGTAGCCGTCTGCTCGTCCGTAAAAAGTGCCCGTATCCAGTCGGGCACGTGCCCGTAATAGCGCCGTCGTAGTGCTAGATCATCGTAGCTGCAGTCTATAATCGCTAGCGCGAACGCTTCTGCGATCTTGTCGGGCTCGAGCTCGACAAGCTCTTCAGCGCCAACGAAAAGGCGCCTTATGAGCCATCGCTTGAGTTTGACGGGAACAGGTGCGTTAAGAACGCCCGAAGGGGCGAGCCGCACTTCCGTTGCTGTCTCTGCCATCGGGTACCTTTCATCTTGACTGGGCTGTATGCATCAAACGGGGCGCGGTGGCTTAAGCTGGAATTGCTTAGACTTCTCACCATGGTCATGGATCGCACGCGCGCTCGCGACGGCTATTTTCTCTAGCCAGCTACGGACGATACGTCTGAAACTCATGTTGACCCCACTATTCTAGGTTGTCTGTCTACTTATTTTAATGAGAGAGTGTCTTTCCGACAAACCCCCAGCAACCTGTGAACCACACTGGCTACAGATTCTAGATACTGTACCACACCATTAGATAGAGCAATCAAACCGAAACTTGCATAGCGCGCCGTAGCTATGGCACAATAAGCACAAACAGTAACTAACAACAGCAGGTGGGCAATGGCAAATCAAATCGATGTACTGAGCGTGGGTGACATCGTTACCGACGACTTTATACAGTTGAACGAAAAAGAAGAAAAAGTTGAACACGAAAAGGATGGCAGTACGTGGCTGGCTATCCCGTTCGGTACCAAAATCCCGTTTGACAAGCATGAAGTGATCCATGCTGTCGGTAACGCCAGTAACGCCGCGGTTGCTTTTGCGCGCCTGGGCCTCAAAAGCAGTTTCGCTACGAACGTCGGCGGTGACCAGGAAGGCCGTGACATGATCGCCGCTCTCCAAAAGGAAAAGGTCGATCACCGCTTCGTTAAGGTCAATCCCGATAAGCTCAGCAACTTACACTACGTGCTGCGCTACCAGGCGGAGCGGACCATTTTGATTAAGCACGAAGAATACGACTACCATTGGCCGCAGTTCCACCCTGGCGAGATCCCCAAGTGGGTCTACTTCAGCTCGATCAGCGAACACGCCATTCCGTATCACGACCAGGTGGCCGACTGGCTCGATGCCAATCCCAGCGTCAAGCTGGTCTTCCAGCCCGGCACATTCCAGATGGATGTCGGAGTGGAGCGGCTGAAACGAATTTACCAACGTAGTGAGGTGCTGGTATTGAACCGTGAAGAAGCTGCCTTCGTCGGCGGCGGAAACCACGAAGACGTACATGACCTCATAAACAAGCTACATGAGCTTGGCCCGAAGATTGTCGTTATCACCGATGGCCCGGCTGGCGCCTATGCCAGCGATGGTAGTCAGCGCCTCAAAATGCCGCTATATCCGGACCCGGGTCCACCTGTTGACCGTACCGGCGCCGGTGATGCCTTTGCCAGCACATTCACGGCTGCGCTCATCAAAGGCCACAATCTTGAAAGTGCATTGCAGTGGGCTCCCATTAATTCTATGTACGTTGTGCAGAAAGTCGGCGCCCAAGCGGGCCTGCTCAGCGAGCATGAGCTGGAAGAGTGGCTTAAAAAAGCCCCCGATTGGTACCACGCCGAACCCTTCTAGAACCAGGGAACAGAGACAACCCTTCTCATCTGTAAGTGTATATAATGTATAAATTGCGCTCACAAGGTGCAATCACAACTTAACAGAGTGGTTAGCTCATCGCTAGCCAAAAAGCAATCTACCCCGAGAGGAAGAAAAGCTTGACCTGGCTCTTGCTTCACATAGGTGTGCTGGCAGTAGGCGGTGTTCTCATGGTCGTGCTGGGCCTCTCTCTGATCCGCCGCGATAAGACATCCGGTGAGTCCAGCGACAAGGTCGGCCGTGCGATCGGGGCAGGAGGTCCCTGGGTGTGGCTCGGCACCGCGGTTCTGATAGCCGCCAGCCAAATCCTGTACGGGCATTGGCTCGATACTCGCTTCGGCAAAGCAACGTACCCAGAACTGCGAGGGCTGCCTATCATCCTCGCATGCTGTGCAGTCGCAGTGTTCTGTTATCTCATGGTGCTCGTCAACAGCCGGGCCGGCGTACTCGCCTACGCGATAACTGTGACTACGTTCCTGGTCACTCTCTGGGCTACGGCGTACATGCTGCACAAGGTCACAGATGCTCAATGGTGGTTGACGGCCACGAAAGGGCTGGCCTTGACTGCTGCCGCCGTAGTCCTTGTGTTTGTGATCATCATCCTGGCCCGCTCTAGAAGGTTTAGGCGACGTCGTCGCTAGCGCCGGCTGCACGCCGCGCGGCGGAGGCGTCCCACAAGGATAAGCCTGCCGCGCGGCCACCACCAACCACTCTGTTAAGTAAGAACCATACCCCACGTACGCCATGGCCGGCCGTGGTTTTTTGATGCCAAAATCACTTCACATACTATCAGCCTAAACCTGCTTGTGGTAATCTGTAATTACATATGTCAAGGGTACTTGCTGAGTTGATGGGCGCTGCTGAACCGGCATTCCGGCAGCAGCTCATGCAACTGGAACGCGCGGCAGGACTGCCCGGCGCCGATATTCGGCTGATGATGGAAATTGTGAATGAAACCCGTGCCAAAGTCCGGGAACTCGGCCTTGATCCGCAGGGCACCACCGGCCCAGAACTCTACGCGGCTCTGCGCACCAAATTGCTGCGCGACGAGGTGCAGGTCCGAGCCGCGCTTAACATGCGCGCCGACGGTTCACCGCAAGCAGTCCTGTCAGCTGTCCAAAATTATCTGACCAGACTGCAATTGTCCACACAAACTTTCGTGGTCAAGCAATCGGTTATGCGTCCACTACTCAAAAAACTTAAGCCAACGGCTACCATGAAGCGTCTGGGTTACCGCAGCTTAGACAGCATGATCAAGCACGAACCGGCGGCGCTACTGCTGGCGGCCGCCTCGCTGACCGAATCGTCTGACTGGCAAGCCCGGCGGCTGGAGGCCTACAAGAAGCTGCGTCCGCGCGACTTTGAGACTCGCAAGGTGACGTTCTTGCTGCCATATGCTAAGCGCTGGCCAGAACTTGCTGCCCAGTTTACCACCAAAGCGCGTCACAGCCTTCTGGTGGTGCCGGAACTCGGCTCAGTCGTTTTGCTACCGCCGGAGCAGGAGGTACGCGGGCTGGCTATCACCACGCTGCTACTCAGCGTGGATAGCTTGAATGATCTGCGCTCCCTAAGTTCGTACTTAAAATTACAACAGGTTCGACCTGATTTTGGTGGCATGTTTGTGAGGGCGCTGACGCAAGAA
Organism: uncultured Candidatus Saccharibacteria bacterium; assembly: GCA_964570005.1. Lineage (GTDB taxonomy): Bacteria > Patescibacteriota > Saccharimonadia > Saccharimonadales > UBA4665 > JAJZCD01. Next base: position 12,159 of record CAZMWE010000034.1, read on the forward strand.
CCGCTCAGTGCCGCCGAATTCGCGGGCGAAACGCTACCCTGGAAGGCAGTGCAATGGTTTTATGGCAAGGGCCACTCCCATTACTATCCGGATGTATTCGAGCCACATGTTCAGCCGGAAGACCTGAGCTGGCATAGTGCCGAAGATCTGTTGGCAGTATTGCATCCTTCGCTCGAATTCTGGCAGGGGAGCC
>CAZMWE010000035.1:0-12242 GCA_964570005.1 uncultured Candidatus Saccharibacteria bacterium
ATGAGCAACCCAGCAATGAACGGACAGAAACTGTTCCTTCCACATACGAACACTCCACCATCATTCCACAGCTCCTCTACTCCTTGGGAATCGCACCGGTCTTGCTGTTCTAATGCTGACGGACAATCGATAGCCGAGTTAGGAGCTTGAGGCGACTTGAAGGCAAACTCGATCACGATTATTTGACCGCCTTTGCAGCTTTAACAACGTCTTCGATAGTACCTTTGAGGTTGAAGACGGTTTCTGGAATGTCATCGTGTTTACCGTCCAGGATTTCTTTGAAGCCCTTGATGGTGTCGCTCAATTTGACGTACTGGCCAGGGTTGTTAGTGAACTGCTCAGCCACGAAAAAGGGCTGGGACAGGAAGCGCTGGATACGACGGGCACGGGCTACAAGCTGCTTATCCTCTTCAGAGAGCTCCTCCATACCCAGAATGGCAATGATGTCCTGCAGGTCTTTGTAGCGCTGCAGCACACGTTGGACTTCGCGGGCAACCTGATAGTGCTCCTCGCCGACGATTTCGGGGTCAAGAATGGTACTGGAGCTGTCAAGCGGGTCAACAGCCGGGTAGATACCGATTTCGGTCAGGGCACGATTAAGCACGATGGTGCTGTCGAGGTGGGCAAAGGTGGTAGCCGGAGCCGGGTCGGTAAGGTCATCGGCCGGCACATATACAGCCTGCACAGAGGTAATCGAGCCTTCGCGGGTGGAAGTAATACGCTCTTGCAGCTGACCCATCTCCTCGGCCAGGTTTGGCTGGTACCCCACTGCTGACGGCAAACGGCCCAGTAAGGCAGACACCTCGGCGCCGGCTTGAGTGTAGCGGAAAATGTTGTCTACGAAGAGCAGCACATCCTTGCCTTGATCACGGAACCCTTCGGCGATAGTCAGGCCAGAAAGCGCCACACGCAGACGAGCTCCTGGCGGTTCGTTCATCTGGCCGAATACCAAGCTGGTGTTCTTGATAACGCCTGATTCTTCCATTTCGAAGTACAGATCGTTGCCTTCACGGGTACGCTCACCTACACCAGCGAATACCGAGTAACCGCTGTGGAACTTGGCGATGTTATTGATAAGCTCCTGGATCAGCACGGTCTTGCCCACGCCCGCACCACCGAAGAGGCCAGCCTTACCACCCTTGGTCATCGGACAGATCAGGTCAATAACCTTGATGCCGGTTTCCAGGATTTCGATTGAGCCGCTTTGGTCGATCAGGGCCGGAGGGGCGCGGTGGATCGGCGCAGTCTTAGTGAACTTGCCGCCCTGGCCGTCAATCGGCTGCCCAGTTACGTTGAACATGCGGCCAAGTGTTTCTTCACCGATGGGCACACTGATAGCTTTACCGGTATCTGTAACTTCCACGCCGCGACTCAAACCGTCAGTTGAGCCCAGCGAGATGGCGCGCACACTGCTTTCACTCAGGTGCTGGGCTACCTCGAGTGTCAGGGTTTTGCCATCGTGCTCAAGGGTCAGCGCATTATAAATCGCCGGTAGCGAGTCTGTTGTAAATTCTATATCGACAACCACACCCACCACCTGCGTGATCTTGCCAGTCTTAGTATTCTCTTTCGTTGCTTCTGCCATTATTGTCTCCTATATTTCCTCGATATCGGTTCCGTTGCTGGGTTCAGAGCCACCAGCCATTGCGTCTATCCCTGTTAGCATTAGCTCTCTAGCTACTGGCCACAAGTCGTCACGTCCCAAATCTGGTCGCATTGCTGCAGCAAGCGTAAATGCCGCTTGAGCCAGGCCAGGCTTACCAGGCCTGGCATGCAAGCCTTGCCCCATGAAAACTTGACCACCCTCTGGCAGTTCCGCACCATCCCAGTACCTCGCCGCATCACCCATTCAATGCCTCCGCCCCGCCGGTAATCTCGGCCAGTTCCTGTGTGATGTGCGCTTGGCGGGCTGTATTCAGCTCCAGCGTGTAGTCGTCGATCAGGTCCTTGGCATTATCGGTGGCGCTCTTCATGGCCATCATGCGCATGGCGTGCTCGCTGGCGATGCTTTCCAGCAAAGCTTGCCAGACCTGCGCTTCAATCAGGCGCGTGGCAACCTGGTCAATAACCGTTTCAACATCCGGCTCAAAGTTGCTGATGGTGCTCGATGTCGCTTGGTCGGCCGAAACTGGTTCAGCAGGCAACAGCTGCTGCGTAACCGCAACCTGGCTCACTGTTGAGCGAAACTCGGTAGACAGCACGCGCACGTCGTCAACCGTACCATCCTTGTACTGCTCAACAATGGTGTTGAGCACCGGTCGCAGGTCGTTGGCCGTCGGCTCATCGCCGAAGCCGGGGTAGGCGGCATCAAGTTCGATCTCGCTGATGCGGCGGACGAACCGCGCACCCTTGTTACCGATAGCCAGCACATGGCTGCTTACCTTGACTTGCTGGTCTTCCTTGACCGCCGCTGTCAGCAGTTTGAGTACATTGGCATTGTACGCTCCGGCCAGGCCGGTATTGCTGGTGATGAGGATATACAAGCGGTTCTTAACCGGCCGCTTCTCGAATAACGGTTCACGGCCTACTTCGGCGATCCCACTCAGACGAGTTAGCAGTTCCTCGGCCAGTTCAGCGTAGGCCCGGCTCCTTTGCGCATATTCCTGCGCGCGGCGCAGCTTGCTCGCCGCCACCAGTTGCTGAGCCTGCGTGATCTGTCGTGTGTTGCGGATAGATTTGATGCGCCGCCGAAGAACAATAGTACTAGCCATGCTGTGTGCCTCTCGCTAATTCACCATCAGCCCACTCGACCATACCAACCAAATCCCTGACGAACGCCCGGAGAGCGTTTCCTCGCGGATCTTTCTGATCAAGAAGCCACGTAGAACCGTACATATCAAGGCTCACCAGAGTAGACCTCACTGAGCCCGGATACGTCGCATCAACATTTAATGTTTCCACGAGGGCCGCGGCGACCATAGCAGCATGAGCGCGTCGACGTTGGACCTGAGCTGTGTCACTCCGATCAGGCCGTTGCTCTTGCTCACCGGATAAGGTCATTGCTATTTTGTGCCTTCCTTACTAATTTTTACCTCATACTGCTTGGCTATTTCCTTGGCAACTTTTAGGACTTCGTCATTCTGGGCGTCTTCCGGTTTATTGCCGGTGTTGATAGCCTCAACCAGCTTGGCATGTTTGGCCTTGAGCTCACGCAGTAAGGCTTCGCGGGCGGCATCAATCTTCTCGAGCGGCACGACATCGAGCGCACCTTGCGTAGCTGCGTAAAGTACGCTGTACATTTCCCAAATGGCATACGGTGCATACTGAGGTTGCTTGAGCAGCTCGGTCAGGCGCTGGCCGCGCTCAATAGTGTGGCGCGTGTCGGCATCCAGGTCGGTCGAAAACTGGCTGAAGGCCGCTAGCTCGCGGAACTGTGCCAAGCTCAGCTTCAGGCCACCGCCAGCAGCCTTTATAGCCTTGGTCTGTGCGTCACCGCCTACACGGGAGACCGACAAACCGACGGAAATAGCCGGGCGGATACCCTGATAGAACAGAGACGTCTCCAGGAAAATCTGGCCGTCGGTAATCGAGATGACATTTGTCGGAATGTAGGCAGAAATGTCGCCGGCCTGCGTCTCGATGATCGGCAAGGCGGTCAGAGAACCGGCACCGAGCTTGTCGCTCAACTTAGCCGCGCGCTCGAGCAGACGGGAGTGCAAATAGAACACGTCACCAGGGTAAGCCTCACGTCCCGGCGGCCGACGCAGCAGCAGTGACATCTGGCGGTACGCCTGTGCGTGCTTGGTCAGGTCATCGTAGATGATGAGTGCGTGCTGCTTGTTGTCACGGAAGTATTCGCCCATAGCGGCGCCGGCGTAGGGGGCCAAGTAGAGCATAGCCGCTGGGTCGGACGGGGAAGTAGCGACGATGATCGTCTGGTCCATCACGCCCTCACGCTTCAGGCGCTCCTGCAAGGCAGCAACCTTGGACAACTTCTGACCGATGGCGACATAGACGTTAATAACACCGGACTTCTGGCGAGCCTGGTTCACCATCGTGTCAACCGCAATGGCCGTCTTACCTGTCTGACGGTCACCAATGATCAGCTCACGTTGGCCGCGTCCGATCGGCACCATGGCGTAGATCGCTACTAAGCCGGTCATCAGCGGTTCATGTACATGCTTACGATCAAGTACACCCGGGGCAGGCCGCTCGACCGGGCTGGTTTGCTTAGTCTTGATAGCGTCACCGCCATCTAGTGGCCGCCCTAGTGGGTCAACCACGCGACCAACCAACTCCGGGCCAACCGGTACCGTCAACACCTGGCCGCTCAGGCGCACAGTGGCACCGGCCTTAACTTCGGTAGTGTCACCCAGGATTACAGCACCAATTTCGTCTGTGGCAAGGTTAAATGCAAACGCAGTAACCTTCTGGCCCGAAATGCCGTCAATCTCAAGCATTTCGTTGTAGCCCGCGGCACTCAGGCCGTAAATCCAGGCAATGCCGTCACCCACGCGCGTAACCACACCTACGCTTTCGATTTCGGGGCGGTTTTTGAGCTCTTCGATGGCCGCGCGGATATCGGCCGAGAGTTCAGTTATTGATAATTCAGCCATTCATTAATCCTTTCCGGCTCCAGTTAGCTGTTTAAACGTGTTCAATTTGCCCTCGACGCTGAGGTCGAGCTGACGGTCGCTCAGACGAATCTGCACACCGCCGATCACCGATGGGTCCAGCACCTCGGTGACAATAATTTTGTCGGCCTTAGGAAATAAAGGCTTAACGCGTACCGCAATGTCATTTTTAGCCGTATCGCTCAAAGGATAGGCACTCCGTGCCAGCACTTCAACGTACCCATGCAGTGCCCAATCGGCCTGGACATCACGCAGCAGCGAGTCCAGCTCACCAATCCTGCCTTCATCAAGCAAGAAGGCAGCCACCTGCCGGGCGTAGTCTTTCGAGACACCGTCATGGTAGGTATGCGTTGCAACCGTACTGGCGATCTGGGTACGCGGCGCTTTCATCTTTAAGCGCTCTGCTCCTTAATCACGCGATCAATAATAGCTGCGTCTTTCTTGGCATCAACCTTTTCGCCGATGATGGCTTCGGTTGCATCGGACACCCAGCCGACGATCTGGCTCTCAAGCTGTTTGCGGGCGCGAGTCATTTCGTTGACTGCACGGTCCTGGCCTTCCTTGACAATGGCGTCGGCTTTCTTGCCGGCGTTTTCTTCAGCATCGCGGATAGCCTGACGAGCGCTTTCATTCGCTTCGGCGATGATGCCGTCGGCCGAAGCGCGGGCTTTGGCCAGTTCGTCGGCCACCTTGGCATCAAGCGCGGCTTTGTCTTTCTTCATCTGTTCGCCGAGCTCTACGCCCTCTTCGATAGTCTTGCGACGCTGGTCCATCAGCTTCACGATCGGCTTGAAGGCAAAGTGCTGCAACACTAAGAAAGCCAGCAAAAACGTAACGATCTGGATGAGGAACGCCCTGCCGTCAATGCCCAGCGCGCCGAGGCCGGAACCACTGTCAGCAAAATTAGTTGGTATATTTGGAAGCATTCGCGGTTTATCCTACTTTACAAAGAAAGTTGATGCGAAGGCCAGCAGTCCATATACCTCAATCAGACCGGCAAACAACAGAGCCTGGCCCAGGAACTTGGCAGCTTCGGGATTGCGGCCGACGGCGCTCATGTAATTAGCACCGACCAGGCCGATACCGATGGTCGGCCCGATAAAGCCGGCACCAATCATAATACCGTGGGCGATAGTCTGCATTGCTTCGGGCTGAGTAACAGTACTCGCAATTGCAACTGGTAACATATACTATTTTCTCCTTATTACTTTTACGTGATGTCCACACGCATCACGATCGAAGTTGAGGTATCTTCACTGGAACTACTTGAAGATCGCTCTGTCCGACCGCGACGTACGTGCATTATCCTTGTGCCCCTTGAGCCGCTGCACCTATTGTTTCAGGTGACCCTTCTTCGGTCAAGTCGTGCGCGTGCGCGCTATTGACCGAAATGGCCAGATAGTTCACACCAAGGATAACGAAAATGTAAGCCTGCAGAGCGCCCACGCCAAGCTCCAGCAGGGTAAACGGCAACGCCGTAATCGGCGCCAGGACACTGGCCGGCGCCAGCAGGGTACCCAGATACGCAAATACGTCAATAACGATAGTGCCCAGCGTCATATTAAGGAACAACCGGAGCGCCAGGCTGAAAGCGCGTGTTAAGTCAGTGAGCATTTCGATCAGGCCGATCACCAGATACAGCGGATTCAGAGGACTACCGATAAAAAAGTGTCGAATATATTTGTCAAAGCCGCCCACCTCTTTGATGGAAGCCGTATAAACCACCGCCATCGTGACCAGTCCGATAGCTATAGTCATATTCAGGTCAGCCGTAATCGGGCGTAAGAAAGGATGGCCGTGAATCTGGATAGCATCGCCAACGCCAGGGATCAGCTCCGACCAGTTGTTAATGAGCACAAAAAAGAATACCGTGACGAAAAACGGCACGTATTTGCGCCCGACGGATTTGTCGTTAAAGGCGTTTTCCACCAGGTCGATCACGAATGTTACGATAGCTTCGACGTATTGGATAACGCCACCCTTGGGTTTGACCGTCATGCGACGGGCCAAGACAGCCAACCAGATAGCGGCCAGTACACATATAATCCAGCCCCACAGCATGGAGTTGGTAATGTGGAGACCGAATACGGTGAAGTCAGTGCCTGGAGCAACGTGCACATTGGGGCCATCAGCGGCGAAACCGCCCAGCAAGTCGAACATCAGTCGTCATCCTCCTCGTACTGCTTTTTGACAGCACGTTTCTGCGCGGCCGTCAGCTTTGGCACAGGCAGGCTGGCAGCAATCTGCATAGTCCGCCACATGACTGCGGTTGAGGCCGCGATGGCCAGCACCAAGCCAATAACCACGCCGGCCGTTTCCGCCTGGAAATGTTTGCCGATCTGGACAGCGCCGATCAGCGGCACCAACACGGCCACGGCCAATTGCCAGAACATATTGAGCGCCATAAACACAACGCGGTTGCGCATAGCGGCTGATTTTTCGGGTGCAACAGGGGAACGGTCGGCAGAGACCTTGTGACCACCCCGTAGCGGAGTCGGCGCATGTACCGCTGGCCCGTGTGAGATACTCATTCGGTGATAAGTATATCATCCCTGTTAATACTCCTGCAAGCAGAGAAGTCGTAAGGTTAGCTGCGGCACCGAGGTCACGACGTGAAATTGGTAAGCAGCTACTGTGCTATACTAAGTATAGTAATAAACGAGGATTATCCATGGCTCAAAATACTCCCAAGGTCGTCATTTACAGCGCCACCTGGTGCGCCTTCTGCCATGCTGCCAAAGATTATCTGGACAAGAAGGGCGTGAAATACACCGACAAAGACATCGAGAGCGACCGTGAATTTGCCGTGGAGGCCGTGAAAATCAGCGGTCAGACGGGCATCCCGGTACTGAAGATTGGCGACGAGGTTATCGTCGGTTTTGACCGCCCACGCATTGATGCAGCGCTAGCACACGTCGCCTAACGTTTAGTGAGATTGCTTACTGCCATGTGCCTCATAGTGTTATATAAGTGCGCTGGAGGAGCTGTAACAAATGCCAGAAATAATTCTAGCCGAACCACATTTCACTGTTGATCCGCGGGCCGAACAATATACGAATGACAAGCATGGTATTGCCGTGGGCGAGGCAGTTTTTTGTTTGCAGGCCTTACAGCGCGGTATCAACACCTCACCCGAAGCCTATCTTAGTGTACTGACTGGCGAAGTAACGCCTGGTGATCAAGACGCTGAAGCGCGCAAGATTATCGAGACCGTGCTCGGTGGCGCAATACTCGACAGATTCATAGTATACGACGAAGAAAGCGACGACGCGATTACGAGCCACCCCGACTATAAGTTAGCATCGAGTGTATACACTGGTTCTAGCGACTACACCGCATCCAAGCGCGGCTTGGGTTCAGAGCGCGTGCGTAAGAGCAACCCGAAAGAAGGCGGTCGAGGTGACGCAGTACGCACTACCGTGCTTCGCCTATACGTTCAGAGGGTCATACACTGGAAGACGCAACAAGAACAAGCAGAAAAGGGTTCAGAAACCGAGCTACGCAAAGCTAGTTAGTATACAATAGCCCTGAATGGCATTCGAGGATTTTCAGACCAAAGAGTCAGTCGTGGTCGTATACACCGGCGAGGGGAAGGGCAAAACCAGCGCCGGACTGGGTCTGATGGCCCGTGCGCTCGGTAACCGCTGGAACGTGGCGTTTATTCAATTCATAAAATACTGGGGTGTGGGTGAGCACGCCTTCATCCGTGACATCATGCCGGTATACGGCGACCAGCTGTACTTTTTTAAGGGCGGCAAAGGTTTTTATAATGCCGGTAACATCAGCGAGACAAATGTCAGCCCGGAGCAACACAAAGCGACCGCGCTCGAGACATACGAGCAAGCCCTGGAATGTGCCACAAGCGGCAAGTACCGTCTGGTCATCTGTGATGAAGTAAACAACGCCGTTCATGATGGCTTACTACCTGTCTCCAAGCTGCGTGAGCTCATAGAGCAGCGTGCACCCGGCACCAGCCTATGCCTGACCGGCCGCAATTTTCCCAAATCACTCGAAAGCAAAGCTGACATTATCACCGACATGACCAAGATCAAGCATCACTTCGACGACAAATTCCTGGCCAACAAGGGTATCGATTTTTAGCTTAGAGAGCCTTTCCCTTTCGCCCCCTACGGCTTGGCAAGGCGTATCTGCGCATCTCTTGTCGCTGCAGAGTAGTAGTAGCACCCCGAATGCCAACGCTGTTTTCCTGCACCGCGGAGCCTATACAAGCGAACCGGACGACACAACTTCCGCAAAGCGGAGCCACATTTTTCATAGCGTCTCGCTCGGCAGCATCTAAGTCAGCTTTTGGGACGACATCTTCAGACTCGGCAGTACCATCATAAGGAAAAAACAGACCGACATCAGCGTGCTTACACGCTGCTCGTAGTTCCCAATCAGGGTCGGCCGCCAATGCGGCAAGCGCCTGAAAAGTCGTAGGTGCTTTCAATTGCCAATTGTCTTTATCTGCAGAGGGTAACGGTATGCTTTCAGGTGTAGGCGCACTCATGTATTGCTATACAATAGCATTTTGTTGCAATATATACAACTTTAGTAATGTACAATTTGCCTGTGGTGTGAGTAACTGCGCTATACTGACCGCATGGCACGGAGACTGCGACGCAGACATGGTATCGGTCTGGTGGGACTATTGTTAATCATTGCGATCGCCCTTATACAAAACCATGGCTGGCTCAACAAGCCCGAGAAAGGCGTGATGACCACCCAGCCGGGGCTGTACGCCATCAACCATTACGTCGATGGCGACACGATTTCAGTAGATATGAATGGGCAAGCGCAGGAAGTACGATTTATTGGCATCGACACGCCCGAAACGCACAAACCGAACACGCCCGTGCAGTGTTACGGGCCGGCTGCGGCAGCATACACCCAAAGTCGCATCAAAGCGTCCGGCGGCAAGGTACGCCTAGTGAGCGATAATCTAAGTACTAACCGCGACCGTTACAACCGTTTGCTGCGCTACGTATATCTACCTGACGGTACCGACTTGAACCAGCAGCTCGTTGCAAATGGCTATGCGTTCTATTACCCGTATTTTCCATATAGCAAATCGGCCGAGTTTAGTAAGGACGAGCAGACGGCGATGGCCGCACACAAGGGCTTGTGGGGCGCCTGTACCCCTACGCCCAGCGACCACGGTGGCTACAAAATGAACGAGACCCAGGCGCAAGCTGGCGCTTAGTCGACAAACGTGGCAGGATTGACGCGAGGAACCAGCTCACCGCGCAGCAATGTTACCCACGAGAATTTTTGACGCTCGGCGTCGTAGCCTTGATGTAAAAATCTAAGTAGCGGATATAGCACTACAACGGTCGCAGCCGCTCCCCACATAGATCGCGTCCGCAAGCCATGCAGACGATAGCTGTGCGGATTGGCCATCGCATACATACGGAACTCCGCCCAATCTAGCGCACACTGCCGAGAGCCAAGCGTGGCCCGCAAGCGTTCATCCAGGCGGACGCCTAACCCGGCTTCCCCCAGATGCACTGCCAAATCCATATCCTCGTGGAACCCTTGTTTTACGCACAACGAAGTACGCACCCGTGTCCATGCCTCTTGCCTGAGAGCCATATTGGCACCTTGCGTCGGACCAGCAGTGGGATACAGCCATGCAAAGTAGCGGCGCAGAGCCAAATCTACCCCATTGACAACACCGCTCAGTGTGATATCACGATATTGCACCCGACCGGTAACAGCGTTGACGGCCGGCTCAGTAAAAATCCGCTGCACCGTTCGAACCCAATCGACCGGAATGTCCGTATCAGCATCCAGGCTACCGATAACATCGCCACATGCCTCATCAAAGCCGCGACGGCGGGCATAAACCACACCCTGACGAGACTCGCGTACTATCCGTACGAACGGGAACTGCCGGGCAATCGCCGCCGTACCGTCGGTCGAGTTATTATCCACCACGATAACCTCGTACGGCTGGATGACTTGCGCGGCAACAGCGCGCAGACAATCGGCAATTCGCCCAGCTTCGTTGTACACTGGTATCACGATGCTGACGCGCAATGCGTGGTCGCGTTTCAAAGTCTTAACGTATGTCAAACCGCAACCAATTATATACCTCCCGCTTGAAATCAGCCGCAAAATTCACTGCGTGCTGGCCGCTCAACTACTGGCAGCGCGGGTGGTGGCAGAAAGTCCTCAGCACGCTGGTGATTCTCGTGGTGATCTGTTTTCTTGGCATGTATAGCATCGCCGTGTGGTACCAGCATGAGCAGAAGGGCAGGCCGACCACGCTCGGGGTAACGTTTATTGCCGACTACGCCAGTTACCTCGGCACCGATCCGCACGCCAATCTCACTGCCATCCTGGATGACCTGCACGTTAAACATTTACGGCTCGTCAGTTACTGGAGCGATATCCAACCGACCAAAGACCAGTATGACTTCAGTGAGCTTGACTGGGAAATGCAGCAGGCGCAGTCACACGACGCAAAGGTTAGTTTAAGTCTCGGCCTGCGTCAGCCGCGCTGGCCGGAATGCCATGCGCCGAGCTGGGTCAACACCGCCGCGTCGGAAAACACCTGGGAGCCGCAACTTAACACCTACATTACGGCAGTTGTGGACCGATATAAAAACAACCCGGCACTACAAAGCTACCAGCTCGAAAACGAGTTCTTCAACACATTTGGCAGTTGTAATAACTACGACGCCGGACGCCTGCATGAAGAAATGGCGCTCGTCAAGAAGCTTGATCCGAACCATCCAATCATTGTTTCACGCAGTGACAACTACGTCGGCTTCTCCCTTCGTAAGCCATTACCGGACATCGTTGGTATCTCAGTCTACCGGCATGTCTGGACCACCAACGTCGTACACAGCTATTTCACCTATCCGTTCCCTAGCTGGTACTACGCCTTTCTAGCCGGGGCAGAGCAGATCCTTACCGGCAAACCGTCGGTAATACATGAGCTGCAGGCCGAACCGTGGCCACCAAACGGACAGGACATACTGCACACAAGCTTAGCCGAGCAAAGCAAAACGCTAGACGTGACCAAACTCAAAGCCACAGCCAAATTCGCCCAGCAAACCGGCATAAGAAACATCGACTATTGGGGTGCAGAATATTGGTACTACCGCATGACCGTCCTGCACGACCCGAGCGTCTGGAATGAGGCTAAACAGATTTTGGCGCAGTAAACGATATGTCACAAGAAGCATTGCCTGTTGTAGCCGCTATACCGAACTATAATATGGCAAGTAACCTTAGACGACTGCTGCCGCAATTACTCAGTCAGGGCTATGACGACATTTTTATACTCGATGATAAATCAACCGATGACAGCGTGACAGTTGCTAAGGGTTTCGGACGTAAAATCACAGTGATCGAGGGTCTCACTAACATTGGATCAGGCGGCAATCGCAACCGCATCCTGGAAGCACTCGCGCATGAAGCCATCATCCATTTCTTAGATGCTGACGTAGAGCTTTTAACCCACGATGTACCCACCAAAGCACGCCAGCTCATACGTTCGCAGAACACTGGTTTTGTAGGTGGTCTGGTTCTCGAGAAGGATGGCAGGCAGATCCCATGGAATTACGGGCCGCGCTTTTCGCTATATACAGATATAACTGCTATGGTACAGCACCTCTTTGGCAGTATTCAGGCAGAGCATCCGCTGTGGCGTCACCTTAT
>CAZMWE010000036.1:0-11988 GCA_964570005.1 uncultured Candidatus Saccharibacteria bacterium
CAAACCTTTGCGAGTCACACTGGTAGAACCAGTGGATTACCTTATGGGGTATTTACACTAGTCTGGTAGCTATACTAAGTTGACCAATCAACTGATCAATTGTCCTTTGCCGCCCTTGCTTGTGCGTTATGTCCGTGCTTGGCACCCATTGGCCAGTACGGGCGGCTAAGCGCAAGTTGAGTTCGCAGCACAGCCAACAATAGTAGGCAAATAAGCTACCTGTATCAAGCTGACGTCGTATGAGTTCATATCGGCGACGTAATCTTTTGCTATCTATAAAACCCAGTCCCTCAGTTAGGGAGCCCTGAGAGAGGGTTTCGATTAGTTGCGCGAAATGCGGTGAGAGCATGCAGGCATTAAAAAAGTTATTAAAACTTTCGCCGGGACCCTCGTATAAGTCATGGGGGTAATGATGTGATGCTGCGTATATGCGCAGCATCCTTTTCTGGTGGCGAAATTGTATTGGCAGTGCCTGACAAAAGTTAAAGAGCCTCAGGTCGTAGAAGGGACTGACAGGCCAAATATCTCGCTCAATGTATGAGTTGGAGTGTCCAATATTAGCGGCAACAACATTGACGCTGAGGAGGTTACGCATAGGATGATTTGCCGGGGGAGCATAACAGCGGTGAGACCAAAAATCTTGGCGTTGTGCAGGCGAGTGAAGTTGCCTTTTGGCGTGAGGCGATACATTGTGTTCAAAAAGCTCGTCGCCTCCCCCGCCTGTTATAGCAACGGATATGCCTGCCGCCTGGAAGTGCTCAGCAATACGTACGGTTGAGGCCTCGTAGAGTCCGTGCATGGGATGAAATGAGTGCCTCAACGTCCCCTCCTCCTCTACTTGTACTAGTGGGTGATCCTGCTGTGACCCGAGGGTCGTACGAAAGGTGGGTATGGCGGCGGCAACCTCGATAGCGTTAAGTTTCGAAAGTTGTGGCTGGCGATCAGGATCCGGTAAGATTTTAGTCGCGGCAATGCGTGGTAGCGAATGCCGCCGTGCGGCGAGAAAAAGCGGTAATATGGCCGAGTCAAGGCCGCCGCTTATCTCAAAACCTACGGTTGCGTCTCGCAGTCGTGTCTCGGTGAAACGGTCAAGTGCTTCATCAAGGATATGCGGGAACAAGTATGGGTCGGTGGCGGCAAGCTGGTCGTTGTACTGCCAAGGCCTTTGTGATGCCTCTGTTTTGATCATAATACCGTATTGAACGGACAGCATCTCACGCTCGCCCAATACGCCTACCTCATTCCAGAGCACATCATGTGTCGTATGTATTCCCCGTAGAGTCTTCCGTAACGCTTCGGGGTTGAGTGTCAAAGAAGGAAGTGCTTCCATTACGGCATCATAAGCGTTGCTGGCAACGAAAATTCCCTCAGAGAAGCCGTAAAAGAGTGGTAGCGTGCAGTACAAGTCGCGCTTTATATATAGACCATCGCGTTCGTCATAGGTTACACGTAAGAACTCATCCCCTGCCGATGGTTTGTCTGGCCCGTATCCGCACACGACATGGCTACGGTCGGTTTGGGAATATGTCCTGGGATATGCCGCCCGTTGTCGTAACTTAAGGCGAAAATGCTCAGAAGCTATGTAATAGTAGCCATTCTCGCTGCGGGCCTCCTTAACGAGCTCATACATAGAGAGTGGATGCGCGGTGTCATAGTGTAAAAAAAAGAATGGTGATTTGGTGCTCACGTATTGTTGCAGCCCAGGGCTAGCTTTTTAATGTAGGAAACAGATCATCGCCACTGCCATTATGCTTATTCTCCCGCTCGGTACGCATTGCGTCCAGCTCTACCGCGGGGCGTTCCAGTTCTTCTGCTATCTCCCTCATCAGCACCTCAATGTCCAGTTCTTCCGTCGGGGCTTCTACGCTTATGAGCTCAGTCGGCTGAGGATAAAAGTCCGTACTGATCATACGGGAATCAAGTAACTCAACATTACTCATAAGGATAGAGTCTCCTGCGTAAATTATATTTCCTTATTGTACGCTTATCAATTGATGAGGCAACTTGTTTCAAGGTCCGAATTAGACCCAGAATGCTGTAAGCCCTGCTTTGCCCAGCTTATAGCATTGAGGTGTGTATATTGCATGGGAGTATGACTACTTCTTTGCAGAGCGTGCCCCTCGTACGTTGTTCCGATAATCTCTCTCCATCGAGCCGCCTCGGCCTTCAGCTGGTGTAAACTTTTCTGCACACGGATCACCACGTATGAAATAACAGAGGTAGTCGTACGGTACGCTGCGGTATCTCCGCTTATTTATTCCTGGGTTTACATCTGTTAATCAGGTTCGACCCCACTAGGCTCTAATCCAACAGCAGTTCCCCGAGCGTAAGCTCGTGGGAAGTTTAATGGCGGCTTTGCCGTATATCGCAGAAGATACCATCATCGTTCTGGATAAGTCAGAGGAAATGGTTAGGTACATGCAGCTATATGTGAACGCGCTCAGGCATACGTCAAACCTTCAGGGCTGGAGAGTTTATACGGGACTTGACGTATCTCTCGCAGACGGCTTCAATTTGGCGGTCATGAGGCGACTAAATGTCCAAGAACAAGAATGAACCGCAAGTGGTTACGGGCACCCCGCATACCATCCCAACCTGAGAGCAGAAGCGGGTTGACTCGCTAGGCAAAAGGCGATCATCCCCTGGCTCGGCGACATCGCAAGCTTGCAAGATATGCAAAGGCTGGGAGATGTGCTCCGAGCGCATGATGTCCATGTTACATTTCTTAACCTGAGTAATGTACTCTCAGGTGACACAACGTTCAATGACGCGAGTGGGTACGCTTCAGTTCTTGGGAGTTTACCCGTCGTTGGCAATGTACTAATCATAACTACCTCGACAGATAAAGAGCCGGGTTCTGCTGATGTATGTGGTCATGGAGAAATCGTAGAAGCAACCGGTCCATTCCTCGGGTTGCATAATCTGGCAGAATACGGCGGCATAACCAGGCATAGACAAGAGGGGTGTGTGACTAAGCGGCAGTACGCACATCCGGACGATCGTGAAGTCCTCGCATCACTTGAGTGGTCAATCTCAAGTCACGCGTTATTTTTTGAAATGTAAGCCCGTATTCTTGAAGACAGTTTAGATTCCCCTCCCCGCTGAGACGTTCTTGACCGGATGTATCCCCTCAGCGTGTCGCATCACTCATTGATTTCAGATAAGATATGGTTCCTCTGGCCCGGTCAAAGCTCATAGCGTAAAGGTTTTTGCCTCCGTAAAAATGCTTACGGTGAGCTTGACAAATTGATATATTACTTATATTATATTAGTGTCCTGATTTAAGGACACAGGCCAAGGGGGAACCCTTAGAAAGCCCTGGAGGGGCTGTGGAAGTCATCGGAAGAGCAGTTGTCGCAACAGTCGCCATCGTCTTCGGCGCACTGGTCTATATGACAGGGGCGTTGCTGCCTGTCTTCAGCCATGAGATGACCGTGGTCGCAGGTATTTTGTGGCTCACCGGCATCGGCATCGGCGCCTTCTTCGCCACTAACGGCGATAATGACGCGAAGATTAAGCTTACCATCATCGTGGTCGGCGGCACCGCACTGGTCTATATGACAGGCGTCCTCGCCATCATCTTTAGTGGCATCGTCCTGGCGGTGGCCCTCGGCTTCATATGGCTGATCCTGATACCAACGGTGGGGATCGCTATCACGATAGTGATCCTGTCACATGCCCCAACGCTGTTCAGCGTTGCCGGAAGCGCGCTGGTGCTTCGCCACAAGGCGAATGGCGCCACCGTCCAAGGCCAGCTCTCTCCGGCGGAGGCGGATGACAGCCGACCGGATCACCATCTGTGGTAGCCTGCTGGCCTATATACGTGCGACCTGGGTGCGGTCAAGATTGTCCCTCACGGGCTTTCACCAGGCATTGCGGTTTCGAGGTAGTTGTCGAGATAATAGATGCAAGTTACGAACTTGTTCCCCATCTATATACTCCAACAATCTCGAACGCCGCGCTTAATATGAGTGTGCGCTCATACTGATGAGTCCAAAAGGACGAATAAGCGAGAGATGAGCTGTGAGTTTATTATATGTTGAAATCATGACAGATGAGTGTCTGTCTGAGTGCCTCTTTGCACCTCATAATTTTCACTAAAAGTGAAGATTTGCTGAACTCATTTTAGGAAGCAGTACCAAGGGCGGTTTTGCCAGGTCTCAAGCCAAAATTGTCCCGTTTCGTGTATAGTTGATGTCAAATGGTAGGCGGCTATATGTCTCCGGGATTTTGAGAATGAGCGAGGAAAAACTAAATGTGGTGTTTGTGGGCGGCTATGGGCGTAGCGGCAGCACCATCATTGACCTGCTACTGAACCGCGTGCCGGGCGTGATCGCCGTAGGTGAGTTTCGCCATCTGTTCGGCCGGGCGCTCACCGACAATGAGCTGTGTAGCTGCGGGGAAAAATTCCAGGGCTGCCCTTTCTGGAAAAAAGTCATCAAGGAGGCGTTCCCCAATGGTTACGATGCGGTGGCCATCCAGCGGGCAGTCAAACGGTTTAACCGGCTGGCCATGCTGCCGAAAATCCGTCGTGAGGATCATCTGAACGCCGAAGATGTAGCCGATGCCAAGCTGTACCGGGAGGCGTTTGTGGCCGCCTATCGTGCGGTGGCTAAGGTTTCCGGTGCCGAAGTGGTGGTCGATTCTACCAAATATCCGGTGCACGGCTGGTTCTTATCCACGATGCCTGAGATCGACCTGAAAGTTATGCTGCTGGTGCGTGACCCGCGGGCCGTAGCGTATTCGTGGCAGCGCAAACGCTTGCGGCCGGAAATCTGGTGGGAGGACCGCGAAATGCCGCGCTACTCGCTGGCTCGCAGCGGTTTGGCGTGGGACGTATCAAACCGGTTGACTGCCGGGCTGGAACCTTTTGCGACCGATTACCGGGTGCAGCGGTACGAGGATTTTATTGCCAACCCGGCGGCTGAGCTTGCTGATATCGCGTCGTTTGCGCTCGGCAAGCCGGTCGAGCTGCCTGCTGGTTTATTCGACCGACAACCGCACGTGCTGCACACTATAGCTGGCAATCCGGTGCGTATCGGCAGCGAGCGCGTCAAGGTCAAAGAAGATAACGAATGGAAAAAAATGCCCACGGTCGGCCGGCTGCTGGTGAGCGGCCTGTGCGCGCCGCAGATGGCCCGCTACGAGTACCCTCTCGTCAGTACTGATTAGTGACCCCGTCAGGCTATTTTTTTGCTGCCTGTCGCATTACGGCCTCGTAGGCGGACGCGGCGTGCTGCCAGGAGTAATGTTGCAGGGTAAAATGGCGGACCGCATCGGCGCTTATGCCGCGTGTCTTTAACTCGTCGGTTATGGCCTGCGTCCACGCGGTCGTGTCCTGAGGCTGAATCAAGCGGCCGTTTTTGTCGTCAATAATCGCATCCTGAATGCCTTCGAGCTTTGCGGCCAGCACCGTTCGGCCGCATGACGCCGCCTCGAGCGCTACCAGGCCGAAGCCTTCCATATCATCAGCTACCGGTACGTTGGGCATTACGAAAATATCCACAGTGTTATACAACGCATGTAACGCTTCGTCGGACACTCTGCCGAGCAGCTTGGCGCGATTTTCTAAGTGGTACTGCGCGATGGTGGTTTCGATGTTTTTCCGCTCCGGGCCGTCGCCAGATACAAGATACAGTGTATCCTCTGGCAGCTTGGGCAGTACGTTTTTGATGAACCAGCGTACGCCTTTACGTTCTATCAGGCGGCCATTGGTGTGCAGGAGTTTGCGCGCCTGCAGCGTTTTAAGCGGGATGCCGGTTTCGCTGGCAATGATTGTCAGGTGTTCTTTGCGCGGTCGCGGGTCGTAAAAGGTGTCGTCCTGGCCGTTAAAAATCACCTCCGGGTGCGTGTCCGGCAGTTTCTGCCTGACTATCCGCGCTGTTTCGTTGCTGACGGCCACGATCCGGTCCATGCGTTCCATGTACGGTATGACCAGGTGCCGGTAGAGGCTGCTCCGATAGGTCACTTCAAGCCCATGAATAGTCATGACCGTTGGACGGTGCAGCACACCCTTGATGATCCAGCCAAGCGGTGCCATGAGGCCGTCCTGCAGATAGATCACATCCGGCCGGCGCGTCAGTCCGTACCATAACGCTCGGACTAACAGCCCGATGTAGACGATAGGTAGCAGCCTATTGCTGCCGCCCCATTTGACCAGCTGTACTTTGTTATGCGCGCTGAGGACCGTGTATAGCCGGTAGGCTGCAGTCTCCATACCACCGGTGCTGGGCGGATACTTGCGGGTGATGAATAATATTTGCATTCTGAAGTGGCCCCTAGTCCGTGTAAAATGTAAGCTATGCCTAACAAATTGCGTAAGCTGGTCGGTCGCCTGATCGCCCCAGCGTTCTACGTATTGCTCATAGTCTTTCTGGTCGCATATCTACGCCATGTGGACTTTTCCAAATTGACGCACCTGCAGGTGAACGGCTGGTATTTGCTCCTGGCGACAATTTTAGCACTACTGTCGCGCTATATCGGTATGTTTGCCTGGATCGTCATTTTGCGTACTCTGGGCGCAACCAATCTGCGCCTACATCGGCAGCTGATGTACGTTTATGCCAAGGCGTGGATGGGCCGCTATATTCCTGGTACCGCGCCGTGGATACTCGGCAAGATCTATTTTGCTAGCAAACATGGCATCTCCAAACAGAAACTAGCGGTTAGTTCCCTGCTGGAAGGTGGTATTCAGGTTGTGACGCTACTCGTGTTCTCGCTGGCACTCCTCATATTTGACAAGCGACTTGACGTACTGGGCGGCGGCTTTAAGGTGTTAATGCTTGTTGTGGCGGTTGGCGGCATTCTTGTGCTGCTACCGCCAGTGTTTAACCGTCTATTCTCATTTGCTTACCGGTTGGTGCGCCGGAAGTCCATGGAAGCGGGCCATCTGGCAACGGGTCGGACAATAACGTACGGTGCTGGCCTCTACTTGCTGAGTGCGCTCGCTAATGGGTTATCTCTGTTTTTTATAGCCAAGGCAATTGATCCGGCGCTCGGTTACAACAACATGGTCTTTGCGACCGGAGCCGCCAGCTTAGCTGGCGCAGCCAGCATGCTGGCCGTGTTTGCCCCCAGTGGTCTCGGAGTACGCGAAGGTATTCAGTTGGTGTTATTCGCACTTATTATGCCCAAAGAGCTTGCCGTGGCGGTGACGGTAATTACGCGGCTGTGGGATCTGGGTACTGATGTCTTATTCTGGGGTTTATCCCGGGCGATGGTTGGCGAGACACTTGTCCCTGGCGCCACGGATGTGGAAGTGCAAAATCCGGGGAATAGTGCGATGGCGGGAGTATCCCGCCATGCGGAACGTCCGTGAGTTCTTTAGGCAGTTTGCTAAGATTTATACTCCAGGCGCGTTGTACTTAAGCTTCTGCTTCCAGATAACCTTCTTTTTCCAGATGGAGCAGCACTTGGTTGGCAAGCTCGTCCACCGAGTAGACAGTGGTGTCAAGCGTCACGTCAGCGTCCTCCGGGTTTTCATAGAGGTCGGAAATACCGGTAAATTCTTTGATTTTGCCGGCTCGGGCGGCCACGTATAGCCCTTTGCGATCACGTGTTTCGCACACCTCAAGCGGTGTGGCGACGTGTACTAATATGAAGCCGCCACCGTTTTCGGTAACCATGCGGCGGACATCTTTGCGGGTCGCGTCGTACGGTGCGATCGGGGCGCAGAGGGCGATGCCGCCATGTTTGGAGATTTCGGCTGCCACGAATCCGATGCGGCGGATATTGAGGTCGCGGTGCTCTTTGGAAAAGCCCAGCTCTGATGATAAGTGCTTGCGCACAATGTCACCGTCGAGCAAGGTCACCGAGCGGCCGCCCAGTTCAAGCAGCTTAACCATCAGTGCGTTGGCGACAGTTGACTTCCCTGCTCCGCTGAGGCCCGTAAAGAACACAGTAACGCCTTGTTTGTAGCGCGGGCGGTAGGTGCGGCGCAGTTCTTCGGCAACTTCCGGGTAGGTGAACCACTCCGGTAGCTCGCGGCCTTCGTTTAAGCGGACTCGCAGCTGGGTTCCTGAAATATCCAACGTTTCCATATCCTCGGAAATCTCGCTTTTATCCATATATTTGTCGAGGTTTTTGACGTAGGTTAAGAACCCGGCCTCCATGATTGTGATGCCGATTTCTTCGGCGTACTGCCGGGCGAGCGCCATCGCGGCAAACGGGTCATAGAAATCCTCGCCTGCGGAGGTTTTGCCCGGACCGGCGTGGTCGCGGCCGACGATAAAGTGCGTGGCGCCGTAGTTTTTGCGGATGATGGCGTGCCAGGTCGCCTCACGCGGGCCACCCATGCGCATGGCCAGCGGCAGCAATGAGATCATAGCCGTGGATTTGGGAAACCGCTGGATGACGTGCTGGTACACGCGGACACGCGTGTAGTGATCGACGTCGCCTGGTTTGGTCATGCCGACGCTGGGGTGGATCAGGACTGCGGCTTCGGCCTGTTTGGCAGCGCGAAGCACGGCCTCGACGTGGTTGCGGTGCATGGGGTTGCGGGTTTGGAACGTCACGACCTTTGACCAACCCATTTTTTCGAACTGTTCGCGTAGCTCCTTTGGTGTAAAGCGTAGCTCATTGAAATCATAATGAGTTGGTAACTCCAAGCCGGTCAGTCGCCCGCCGACGTAATAATTACCCGCTTGGCGGTGCAGATAGCGGACGGACGGGTGTGCTTCGTCATCGGCACCGAAAACCTGCTCGGCCTCTTTGCTTTTATCCGGTTTCCAGATGTCGCCGACTTCCAATAGCGCTAGTATGACGCCCTCTTGGTCGCGCAGTGCGACTTGCTCCCCCTTTTTCAGGCTACCAGCAAATGTTTCGTCAATGTCCAGGGTGATCGGCATCGGCCAAAACGTACCGTCGCTCAGACGCATAGCACGGCAAACGCCCTCGTAATCCGGTTGGTTCATAAAACCGGTGAGTGGCGAAAAGCCGCCGCTTAGCAGCAGCTCGGTGTCACAGACTTGCCGTTGGGTCAGGTCCCAGCTTTTGAGATTGGCGGCCTGTTTTTTGAGCTTTGCCGCTTCTTGTTTACCGACTGTCAGGTCAACGAGTTTACCGCCGTACGGCGTATTCAAATGGCTCACTGACATCTCCTGATTACCGGGACAGTGTACTATGCTGAGCTGCACATTGGCTATATGGCTGGCTCTGAGCCTCAGCGCGTACGACTTATCGGTGATAGGGTAATCCGGCGTTGATAGTCCCGGCCCGGAACAGTGCTTCCAGTGTCACGACCATGGCGAGATCGTGTGGGAGTGTGAGTCTACTAAGGCTCCAGCGGTAGTCAACGGTTTGGCGGATTGTCTGCGGCAGCCCGTCGGGACCCCCGATAAGGAGGCTAACTTCTCTGGCCTCGAGTTCGCGCTTGCTTAAGAAATCGGTCAGTTCGTGGCTGCTCAGTATAGTGCCGGTGATTTCCAGGGCAACCACGTAGCTGTCAGCGGTAGTCTCGCGGATTTTAGCGGCGTCATCTGCGTATTTGTCGGCCAAGTGTGTGACCCGGACGGTGTACAGGCGCTGCAGGCGACTGAGGTACTCATCCCAGCCGGCTACGGTGTAAGCCAGCTTGGGTTTGCCGATGGTCACGATGTGCAGCTTCATGTCCGTATTATTCCTAGGTTGTAGCGGGTAATGATCTGGTCGGGCCGGAAGAATGTATGGGCTGCTCTTGCGCTGCCGGGCAAGGCCTCGCGGGCGTAATCGTCGATAATGATCGCGCTACCCGGCAGCATACGGGGTACGACCAGCCGGAGCGAGTCATGGATACTTTCATAAAAATCTCCGTCTAGGAAGGCAAAAGCAATCCGCGACGGCACGTCGCCTGGTGTCAGGTCGCTGAACCAGCCTTTGTGTATAATTGGCGGCCGCAAGCCGGCTTTTTGGAGCTCACGTACAAACTGTTTTTTACTGACGGCCAATTCGCCGGCTTTGAACTGTTCCCCCGCCAGGCTTTCATCCTGTCCGGTTTTGGCCGGCAGGCCTTCAAACGAGTCGTAGACGTGGAACTCCCGGCTATCGCTATGGGCGTCAAGCAGGCGTCGGATAAACAGGCTGGTGGTGCCGATGTAGCAGCCGAACTCCACAACTTCTCCCTCCAGCTTTGGTAGGAGTTTTTCGAGCTCGCCTAAAATGACTGTCAGCTGCTCCTTACTGACCTGGTTGGAAATGAGCGGGTATTTGGCGAGTAAGTCTTGCGCGTTCACAGTTTATATATTATAGCATCTTTACCTCCGGTAATTCGCTCCAGGCTGAGGTATACCGCGGACTCATAAGGCGTCGCTTGGGTTGCCAGGCCTGACTTAGAGTTTCAGCGGCAAACTGCACGGTGCCTTTGCCATGCTTCCGGTTGATGGCATCCACAGCCTGCATTTTTTGGCGGGAACGTTCGTTGGCGGCCAGATCAACGGTTCCCAGCAGGTCGGTTTGCAGCCCGTCTTCGAGCACGAAATCGTGCAGGAGTACATCGGCTCTGTGGTAACTGTGCCGTGCACTGAAGCTGGCAGCCAGCAGATGTGTCAGCTGGCTGGTGATGGCGCCAGTGTCGGCAGTCGGTGTATGAAAGCGTACGGTGCGGCTCATGTGCTGGTAACCTGGCCGGTGGCGGTTGGTGCTGAGCGTTACGGTTGCCTGGCGAGCCAGCTGGCGTTCGCTGCGTAAGGCCAAGGCCGCTCGGGCGCTCAAACTGGCAACGGCTGACTCTATCACGTAGAACTCATGTGTATCTTCGCCGAACTGGCGACCGCGCATAATCATCTGCTGCGGTTTGTGCGCATGCTGGAACGCCAGGCAGACAGTGCCGTTCAGCTCCGTAACCATCTGGCGGCCGTGGATGCCCATGAGCTGCTGGGCACGGTGGACGTTCATCTGCCGCAGGTCGAGTGCTGTATGGATGCCTTCGGCACGAAGTTTGGGCGCCAGCCGCCAGCCGATTCCCCAGATATCCTGGACGGGTAGTCCGGCCAGATAACGGTCCGTATCTATCCCCTGTCTGGTCAGGTCGAGCGAGCCGTCGAGCTCCGGTAGTTTTTTAGCACGGTCATTGGCGGCTTTGGCAAGCGTCTTGCTGGGGGCGATGCCGACGCTGACCGGTACACCGACGTTTTTAAGAATGCTAGCCCGCACTTCCCGGCCCCAGGCTTGGTAGTCGGCCAGCTTAAGCTCGCTGAGGTCTAAAAATGATTCATCCACGCTGTAGACTTCGATGTGCGGCGTGACGCTAGCGAGCAAATTGGTAATACGTTCGGATATATCGCCGTAAAGTTCAAAATTGGCGCTGAACGCTACTACGCCTTCGCGCCGGAACAATTCGCGGAACTTAAAATGCGGCGCGCCCATGGGAATGCCGAGATCCTTTGCTTCCTGGGAGCGGGAGACGGCGCAGCCGTCATTGCTACTGAGGACGACCACTGGTCGGTCGTTGAGCTCCGGCCGGAACAGGCGTTCGCAGCTGACGAAGAAGTTGTTGCAGTCTATGAGCGCGTACGCAGTTTGCATGGCCGACTACTATTTTTCAGCTGGCCGCTGCCATTGAACAATGTTGGGAGCGAAATCTAACTGATAGGGCGGGATGCCGAGGGTTAGTCCGTAATCGGTGGCGGCTTGGTACTGTCCTGCTTTTCGCCGGTCAATCTTAAATACTTTGTCCGAAAAAATAATGTAGTGGGTAGTGCTGTTTTTGAAATCGATATACCATGCCTGATGCGACGTTTCGATCTCGTGGCTGAGTTGCTCGGCCAGGGCTTCCGCTTGCGCCGGCGGGACACTGACGGTATGGAGGGTCCATTGCTTGAGCCACGGCGTCCGGTGTACCGCCGTCACTGGTTCGACTCTAGCGCTGGTAATGTGCAGCAACTTGAGAATAGCGGGGTTGCGCAAACTCTCTTCGATGATTTCACCTTCGTAGTTCATGCGCTTCCTCTCTACTTTTACTATGGTTGAACGGATGGATGATAGCGGTGATAGTACCCCAGATGTTCTGGCGGG
>CAZMWE010000037.1:0-11908 GCA_964570005.1 uncultured Candidatus Saccharibacteria bacterium
ATATATCATCAAGACTACATAGCTCATCCGTATCCTGCACGTCCGTCCAGATAGCATGGGTGGTAGTAGCGCCGTCGGTGGCCGCAAATGTGCTCGTATACACCCGTATCCCGCTATCAAGCCTACTTAGCTGTCCTCTCACGAACCGCTGGATAGATTTCTCAGTCGGCCCCCACTCGCAGAGCAGGAGGAGTACGGGTATCTCACTTTCTGTTTCCTCCCACCCGCTATCATCAAAAAACTCAGTATACTCCTTTAGCTTGTTTATCAAATCATTCCGTGATTGCCGGTCGCGTACTATGTCGAAGAAGAAGCGGTGCGGCTGCTCCGGGTCGTCACTGGGGAGGGACAGGAAAGCGTCCGGCAGTTTTTCCGGGAAATAGCTATAACGCCGCATGTCCCGCTGCGTAAAGACCTTCAAGTCAGGGTAATGCTTTTGCAGCGCCAGTGTTTGCCCGTACACGTTTAGATGATACCGGATAAACGGGAGACCCGTAACCGACTTGTCGCGGTAGCTTTCCTGGAACGCCTGGTCGTCAACGTATTCATGGTCAGGCAATTCTCGTAGGTACTTCAAGCCCTTTGGCGTTAGATAATACGCAGCCGGTACGTTCTGCAAGGTCAACTGTTTTTCTAACCGCTTACCTAAATATTCATGGCCTACTAATATCTCCAACTTCTCATATAGCCCATTCTCTGGCTTTACCCCCAAGCTACCGGCTAATAACTGTCTACTAACAAACCTGTATCTATATACAATCTCTAATACTTTTACCTGACCACTATTTAACTTATCTCTCACATACTTCTGTTTAATAACTCTAGCCATTCTTACATCGCTACTCACTCTTTCTTTTCTCTATACTATGTATAGAGTAGAAAAAGAAAAAAGGAAAGTATAAACAGGGTAAAACAGGTTAAATATACCCTACACGGGTATTGGGTAATTTAGTGTTGTAGAAAGTACTAAAACTATTGGTAAATCTCGTACGCTTTTTAAGTAACACGTAAGGCTCTGTGCGCACTCCTTGGTGGCTCTTTCAATAACCCCCACGACGACCATACAATGGTTCGCATTCGTCGGGCTGGCTATTCTCGTTATATTGTTTTGGCTCTATTGCCACACACGCAGCTAACGTTAGGCCAAGGGTTTATACTGGTGGTATGGCGAACCGCAATTTCTCCATACGTGACAACACCATCAAATATCCGGACGAACCGGATGAGCTGAACGAGCACGTGCAGGACCCGGGTGATCCGGATGGATTAGTCGCGGCCGAACAACGCAAGCGCTGGCAGGAAACGCACCCTGTGCCGCAGCGTACTCCACAGGCTATGTACCGGCCCAAAAGACTTTGGCCCAGGATTATCATCGTAATGGTGGTGTTAGTGGCTGCCGCGTTCGGGTCGTATTGGCTGGGCAGTAAACAGGCGGCCAAAAAGGAGGCGGAGCATCCGAAGGTAACTAGGCAGAGTAACCAGCAGCAAGCGGACACTAACCAAGCTGCGACAACCGTAACAAAGCATTACGATTCCAGCACGTTTACGCTTGGCTTCGATTATCCCCAAACCTGGACGGTCAACGACACCCCGGCCAAGCTCACCGTGAGCTCGCCAGCTACGCAACTTGTCACTGGTACGGGTTCCAAAACCAGCGTGCAGGTAGTTGTGACTATTCAGAATCACCAAACGGCCATTCCCGGCTTCCCGGCTGGCGGCGCGGTGGCGGCGTTGGACTCTGATCACCTTACCTATAAACAACCGTCTAGCATCCAACGTGCCCAAACGTACTTAAGCTACTTAAGTTACACTGGCTCAGCTGATCTCGATGCTCTGTACATTACCGGCGATAACGGCTACCAGCAAGGGCAGCAAATCCCCATGAACGATGTCACAAAAAGCGACCCGCTGATCAGTATCAGCTTCAACGCCTGCCCCGACGAAAACTGCACCACGGTCAAGCCCGTTACGCTCAATGCTCACGATTGGAAATCCACGGCCGTGAGCAAAGCCGTGACCAATCTGATACAGTCGCTGGTGCTCCAGGGTTAAGATCTTCCTTATTGCTAGACTGCCGGCGCATTGTCGAGTGCTTGCCAGATGTACCAGCTGGCGACGCTTTCATATGGGTGCCAGCCATGCTCTACGGCCAGATCAGTAACCTGCTGCGGCGTCGGCGCGTCAGTAAATCCGTAGAGTTTGCGTATGCCGTTGCGTATCCCTAAGTCCCCTACTGGCAGCACATCGGTGCGTCCCATGCAGAACATCAGGAACATGTGTGCTGTCCACTCGCCAATGCCTTTGACGGCTGTGAGTTCCGCAATCACTTTGTCATTGCTCAGGCCGTCCAGGTGGTCGAACCGCACCCGGCCGTCGGCGACGTGCTGTGCCAGATCCAGCACGTAGGCAGCTTTGGCTCGCGAAAATCCCAGACCACGCAGCGTGTCGACATCGGTCGTCAGGATTTGTTCAGCTGTCGGGAACACGCCGCTGAACAAAGCGCGGAACCGCTGCTCGATTGCCCGCGCCGCATACACACTCAGCTGCTGGCTGATAATGGCGTCCACGAGCGCCTGGTAATAGTCCGTGTTGGGCCGGATAGTGCACAGCCCTTTGGCGGCAATAACTGGCTGCAGTACGGCGTCGTGCTGCGCTAAATGTTCCGCTGCGGCTTGGGCTACTGCCTCACTCATGCGTTCCATACTACTAAGTATATATTTATTCTCGCCTAAGTCTCTGCTACGATATGGGTAAAGGACAAGCGAAATGGCCGAACCCGAACCAGCGGAACCAAAAAACAAACCCGACAAAACACCCTCCTCGGATAGTACTGCCTCAGTCACCGAACCTGACCACTCGAACGCGGACAGCCCAGACGACCCAGTCACCGATAAGGTTGTCGATGATATCACCCGCACAGAAGGTGACGATGAGCTGAAAGCTCAGGACGAGGCTGCAGGTAAAACTGCAGCTGCAAAGCAGGGCGGTCGATTCAAAGAAGTGTGGCGCAACTGGTGGCACAGTCCGGCCAAGCGGTGGGGAACCGTGGCTGCTGGCGTAGTCATTGTAGCCACGCTGTTTGCCGTGCCGCTCACACGCTATGAAGTGCTGGGACTGTTCATACGAGAGAAAGTGACGGTACAGGTGCTAGACAGTCAGACCGGTACAGCGGTGAGTGGGGCACAGGTACAGCTGGGTGCTGTGAATACTGAAACCGACGGTGAAGGCAAGGCGGTGCTCCATCCCCATACGGGCAGTAGGCATCTGCAGATAAGCAAAAAGTATTATGGCAGCAGTAATCAGACACTTTTGGTTACGCTCTCGCCAGCCAGCAATGTGTTCAAGGTCAAGTTAGTGGCGCTGGGCCGCCGGGTACCGGTAAAAGTAGTGAATAAGCTGACTGGCAAACCAGTTGCCGGGGCCAAAATTATGGCCGGTGCCACTACCGCCAAGACCGACAAGAATGGCCTCGCGACAGTGGTCCTGCAATCGGGTGCCGGCACGCAAGCCGGGACGGTCAGTCTGGGTGGCTACAATGACACTAAGGTAACCATTGATGCCAACGGTAACCTGACCAAAGACACTTTCGATATTACACCTGCCGGCAAGCTCTATTTCCTTAGCAATCTCAGCGGTAGCATCGATGTTGTCAAAACCAATCTGGACGGCACTGCCCGCCAGACAGTGCTCGCCGGTACGGGCAACGAAGACCGTTACAGTACATCGCTGCTCGCCTCGCGCGACTGGAAATACCTAGCACTGCTCAGTAAGCGCAGCGGCGATAACGCCAGTGTGTACCTTATTGACACCACCAATGGCGACAAGCTTAGCACTATCGACGAGGGCAATGCCAATTTCAGCTTGGTTGGATGGAGCGGCGATCGCTTTATCTATGAGGTCGACCGTAGTCCTACGATATCAAACGGACAAAAAAACAAGTATGCGCTTAAGAGTTTCGACCCAACGACCGGCCACACATTACTGCTAGATCAGACTGACGGCAGCACAATTACTGGTAACCCAGACCCGGGTTGGGTGGATAATCCTGGGGTCACTCAGCAGACCTTCAATGGCGTTTACCTATTAGGCAGTAGCGTCGTATATCTCAAGCAGTGGTATAGCACGGGCTATAAGTTTATTCCGGGTCAGAATAGCGGTCTTCAAAGCTATCTGAACG
The DNA here is from genome assembly GCA_964570005.1 of uncultured Candidatus Saccharibacteria bacterium. Taxonomy (GTDB): domain Bacteria; phylum Patescibacteriota; class Saccharimonadia; order Saccharimonadales; family UBA4665; genus JAJZCD01. The sequence continues at coordinate 4,178 of CAZMWE010000037.1, forward strand.
GTAAGTCCGCAGAGCTGGATACGATTGGGGCGGACGGGTCAAACCATAAAGTCGTAAAAACCTTTGCTCCGAACGGAACCATCTATGTGCCGTATCCAGCTAACAATGTACAGATAAATCTAGACTCCCGCTTATATGAACCCCAAAGCCTCTATTTGGCATATTCAGACGACAACGGTAATACAACGTATTACGATTACGAAGATGGCAAGGTTACTGATGCGCCCGACGTGACACGGGACGTATTTGACAATACGCCTTATCCGACCTATCTGACCTCACCTTCCGGTAATCAAACATTCTGGGCGGATCAGCGAGACGGCAAAAACTTGCTAAACGTTGGTGACATCGACGGAAAAGATCCAAAGCAGGTCGGTAATTTGACTGACTATAACCCCTACGGCTGGTACGGTGACAGCTACCTGTTGGTCAGCAAAAACAGCAGCGAGCTGTATGTAATACCCGCAACCGGCGGCACACCGCTCAAAATCACCGACTACTACAAACCGGCCATCAGCTACTATGGGTACGGTGGCGGTTACGGCGGACTATAGCCGGCAAAGCGTATATAATTGACTCTAGCGTGCTTTTTCACTTAAAGCGCTTAAGAGACATATGAGTATTGTGCCGCTACTTTCCGGCTACACCAGCAATCCCGGCGCCGCCGGGCAGGCGTCGGCTGTGCTGCTGCTGGCCTTTCTGGCAACTTTTGTCTGCGCCCGCGCCTATACCCGGCTGGCTCGGATTCGCGGCTGGCGCAGCACGCATATAGCTGGCATACATACCCACCACCTTGTATTTGGTGTGGTTATAGCGTTTACCGCCGGGGCTGTGGAGTTTGCACTGCCTCCCCGGGAAGGCGCGGTACGCTTGTTTTTGGCGGGGTTATTTGGGTGTGGCGCGGCACTGGCACTGGATGAGTTTGCCCTGGCAGTACACCTGCAGGATGTGTACTGGGAGGAGGAAGGCCGGAAATCGGTGGATGCGGTCGTGATCGCGGCGCTGTTATTTTTATTGTTGGCGCTTCATACTGCCCCGCTCGGCCGTGCAGCTAAATTACCGCCGACACTCTTGTTATGCGTGGAGGTAGCGAACCTGGCACTGGTCCTGGTGGCCGCACTCAAAGGCAAGATTTTAATAGCCGTCGTCGGGGTGTTCGTACCGGCGTTGGCCGCCATTGGCGCTATTCGTCTGGCCGAACCCGGGTCGATCTGGGCCCGCCATATGTATGGGACTAGGAGCACCAAAATGGCTGCAGCGATAGAAAGATACAGGGAATATGACCGCGTGTGGCAGCCGCACAAAGAGCATCTAAGGGATGTTGTGGGTGGCAAAACAGGACGGCCCAGACAGCATGGTAGAAGACGATAAGCGGCTGTTTCTGGAGACCTTGTGGGATTTTTATGCACGCCATGGACGTGATTTGCCGTGGCGCATAGCTGAACCGGACGGAAGCTTTGATCCATATAAGATCATGGTGAGCGAGCTGATGCTGCAACAGACCCAAGTGGCACGTGTCGTCCCGAAATATTACGAGTTTTTGCAGCACTTTCCGACCGTGCAGGCGCTGGACCGGGCTGATCTGGGTGACGTGCTGCGCACCTGGCAAGGCCTGGGCTATAACCGCCGGGCTAAGTTTTTGCATGAGGCGGCCAAGGCGGTGCGGCGCTTGGGCTATTTTCCGGATACGCTTAGTGGCTTAGTGAATCTGCCGGGTATCGGTCCGAATACTGCCGGGGCAATGCTGGCCTATGCCTATAACCAACCGGCCATATTCATTGAAACCAATATTCGCACTGTCTACATCCATCACTTTTTTGCCGATAAAACCGCTATCGCCGACAAAGCTATCCGCGAGCTGCTTGAACAGACGCTCGACGCTGAGCAGCCACGCGAGTTCTACTGGGCGATCATGGATTATGGTAGCTACCTCAAAGCGACCGTCGGCAATCCCAACAAAGCCAGCAGGCACTATACCAGACAGTCCAAATTTAGCGGTTCCCGCCGGCAAGTGCGCGGGCAAATTATCCGCGTGCTTGGTACCGGCGACCATACGCTACAGCAGCTGCATAGCGTTGTTGCGGATAGTCGGCTCGAAAGTGTGCTGCAGGATCTCGTTGCCGAAGGCATGATCCGCATGAACGGTAGCGCGTACCGCCTGTAGCTGATACAATAGCGGATATGGACGAATCTAAACCGCCATCGGAACCTGTAGGACAGCCTGTAGCTCCAGCTGCTGCGCCTACTCCCGAAGAAGCTGCGCCCCCACAAGACACGTCATCATCCGCGCCAGCTGCCGCCACATCTGCCCCGGAAACTGCTGCGCCAGCTGCGCCCCCACAAAATACGTCGCCTGCCCCCGCCGCCCCCGATCCTCAGCCGGCGCCTGCCCCGCCGAGCACAGAACCAGCTCCCGCAAGCCCACCATCCGAATCTCCCACAGCGGACAAACTGGCTGATCAACCCGATTCAAACGCTACTCCAGACTCTGCTCCAAAACCGGCACCCAAGCCGGCATCGGGCGCCAAGGGCCCGGGCCTTATCATTGCACTGGCGGTCATTGTTGTGATCGTGCTAGCTGGCGTAGCCTACTACGCATTTACAAAAGCAAACTAGAGTGTACTATGCGACTGTTTCAGGATATCAATGACCCTGAGCTGGTAGAGCTCTTGCGGGGCGGTGCCGTGGGCGTGCTGCCGACCGATACGGTCTATGGCCTGGTTTGCCGGGCTGCCGATGAGCGGGCGGTGAAGCGCTTGTATGATACGAAAGGACGCGATGGCAAACCCGGGACTATCATTGCCGCCAGGATACAGCAGCTGGTTGACCTGGGCGTACGAGCACGGTACTTGAAGGCCGTTGAGCACTTCTGGCCGGGTCCGATCAGTATCATCGTGCCTGCCGATCTCGGTTACCTTAACCAAGGGGTGGTCGGGCTAGCGTTACGTATTCCAGGTGACGACCTCTTGCGTGAACTTCTGCGTCAGACTGGCGCTTTGCAGACCACCAGCGCCAATGCATCCAGTGAGCCCACGGCGACGACTGTCGAAGCGGCACGGGCGTATTTTGGTGACAGCGTCGATTTTTATGTGGACGGTGGGGATTTGTCGGGTCGCCCACCCTCCACAATCATACGCATTGTGGACGACGCGATTGAAATCATCCGTGAGGGCGCGGTCAAAATTGACGAAAACGGTAGGGTGGCTCGCTGACCGGACATAGCCAGCGGCATGAAGCACATACGAACATATGCGCCGGGTGCTACGCAAGGGGTATTTTCATTGAAAAACGGCTCGAAGGTTATAAAATATACATATCATGGCAGGTTCCATAGAGATATCCAAATTCACGTCGGGTGAGTCAGACGAAAATACTCCGGACAGCAAAAAATCCAGGAAGGATAAGACTGAGTCCGGTAGTAGTAAGCCTGCCCGGTCAGTCCGTTTTCGTCTTGATGGCCTCGATGGCGCGGCTACTCGGAAACCGGAACGGTCTTGGTCAGGACATGACTTTCTAACAGGCGCTGTGCTGGAAGGACTCAAGCCCGAGAAAAAAGTTGACGGCACTAAGCTAACAGGAAAACCCGGAGCCGAGGTGACCGAGGTTGACGCAGAAGCTGCTAAACCTAAGGGACAAGCTACAGAGGCGCAGGCTGCTGGTGTGTCTGAGATGTCTCAAGCGGCGGCTGACTCTACGGAAAAACCAGCTGCCGAAAGTGATGAGAATGATCATGACCAGACTCAGGGTCGTCTCGAAAACAGCGCCTTTTATGCCGATTGGGCTAAAAGTCCCAATACCGAAGTGGTGGTGCCAATAGACAAGGAGGATGTGAGCGGAGACATGTATGTTGCTCATGCCGTAAGGAATAAGGAGCAACCAGCCGAAGAGGCAGACGCTAACCAACTGGCTGAAGCAGTCGTAACTGGGTATACAACCACAATTCCTGAGGCGGTTGCGGCCGAAGCCGAACACCATGAACAACCTGAACCGGTCATCGGTTGGCATGAGCAGCCGATGCGGCAGCAAGGTGCGCGCGACTATGAAGTGCCTCCGGCTGCCGTACCCGGTGGCGGCGGAGAAATGCAGCCACCCCGTGGGCCTGAAGATAGGGCATTCGGATTGCCGCCGGACCCGGAAGAAGGTCCGCACTCATTTGTGCCCGTGTCGGCTCCAGCCGAATACTCCCACGGTCCCGAACCCGCCGAAATCTTTCGCGATCACGCCCGCCGTGATGCCGCAGCGGCGATCCATAGTAACACCGTTTCGCCATCCGAAGAACTAGTCACCCGACGGGAGGCGGACGAGCGGGCATATCGTCACGAGCGCATTGGTCAAAACCGTGGATTTGGAGTTGGCCTGGCGCTGGCTGCATACGAACACTTCAAACACCGGCGCCGTGAAAAGAAGGCCGCCAAAGCGCATCGGGAGCAAATCCGTAAACTACAAAAGATACAGGAAAACCAGGCCTGGGTAACCAAGGAGCAGACACAAAGGCAAGCCGAAACTACCCGCCAATTGCAGAGTGCTGAAGCACGTCTGGTCGTCGCCGAAAGGCGCCCGCAGTTCCAGCCGCTTGCTCCGGCCGAGGTGGCTCGTCTGGCTGAGCGGCAAGCTAGGGAGCAGTCGCGGCCGCAGGGTGCTGAACAACCTGCCGAGCAACTCGTCATTCCACCCGAACACCGCGTCGAGACTAGCGCCTGGCTCTACACAGAGGTGGACGCCCGTACTGGTCAGCCGGTAGAAGCGCCTGCGGCTCCGCGCGGTGAAGAGTACTACGAGGAACGGAGGCACGAAATCCCGCAATTCCAGCAGCGGAATGCAGCTGCCGGTGAGGTTGCCCTGGTCGCGAGCGGGGTGACCGGAGGTGTAAACGGCGACGGTGCGCAACCAGACGACGGTGCTGCATTGCCCGTAGATATCCCGAACGCAAGTATGCAAGGGCCTCCGAGCAGTGCCCGCAAGACGCCGCAACCATTGAGCGCTCCGGCGCCTAAACCACCACTCTCGGGTATGCCACTCTGGACCTATCTGGTCACGCTGGTTGCTATCGTGATATGTCTGGTGGTTTTGCTGCACTAATGCTGCGCCGTGCCGGTGGCTGTTTGCTGAAACTCTCGCCGCAGCCATTCATCCAAGCTGCCACCGCCCCCCGCGGTCAGGCACAGTACCGTGTCTCCGTCCGCGATGTGCCGGATAATCTTGTCCCTTAAAGCGGCGTCTAGTCGTGCTGCCTCAGTACTTGTCTGCGTCTCGGAACTTAGTAACAACTTGAGATCGTCCGGTGTCAGCAGTTTCAGAGATTTGTCCTCGCGCGCCAGATAACTCGGCACTATGTAGAGCTTTTTCACGCTATCGAACAAATGCTCCAGCTCATTCTTTATAAAATGCTGGCGTGTGTTGTGCAGACCCTCGTAGACCACTACGACATCGCTGCCAGCGACCTCGTGAGCCAGCTGCAAGGCGCCGCGAATCTTGGGCGGCGTGTGTGCGTAGTCGCTGTACAGCCCTGGCGTTATTTCTTCGAACCGGCGCGATACCCCGGGGAAGTTATTGAGGTACCCGACTAATGTTTCAAATGGCAGCTCCGTTACTGATTGCAGTGCATTAGCTACCAGCCAGGCATTCTGGCGATTCACAAGCCCCGGTAGGCTGAGCGACGTGCCAATGGCCGGGTCGGCTTCATCGAGCAAGGTCTGGCCATTATCCGGCTCCAATCCGAGTCTGTCGGCGTCGGCTTGCCACAATACGGCCCGCGCGCTCTGCTCCAGAAATTCGCGGAACGCCGCGTCGTAATCTTCGCGCGTAGGGTAGATGTCAGGATGATCCCAGTCAATGCCGGTAATAAGGCTTAAGAAGGGCTGGTAGCTTAAGAAGTTACGGTCGAACTCATCAGCCTCGTATACGAAGTATTCCGCACCAGGCTCAAACGCACCCATTTCGGCGAAGCTGCTTTTGGCCGGCAGAATGTAGCCTAAGGGCAAGCCGAGCTGCTTTAAGAGCCAGACGGTTAATGCTGTGGTGGTGGTTTTGCCGTGTGTACCGGCGATAGCGATGAGTTTTAAACCCTTATCGCTGATGATTTGGTTCAGCAGCTCATCGCGTTTGCTGGTTTTAATACTCTGCTCACGGCAAAATTTCAGCTCCGGGGCGTCCGGATTTTCGAGCGGCAGAGCCGAAGTGTACACGAACCAGTCGATGGGCTTACGTGCATGCACGGCGGCAATCGCCGCCTCGTCCTGGCCGATGTGGATATCGGTAATACCGTGCTTCCGCAGGTTCTCAATGTATAGGCTGGCTTGCTTGTCCGAGCCTGACACGTCGTAGCTGGCCTGGCGGGCCACCAGCGCCAGCGGTCCGATGCCCGTTCCTCCGATGCCCGAGAAATATATGTGCATATACCTAAGTCTAGCATGCACTGGCTGGCGCTATTTATCTATCGCCTGCTCAACGGGTATAATCATAGGCAAGATGAACAAAGGGCATCTGCATCATTTGTGGCGGATTTATCGCCATGCCAGCCCGTGGTATTTTCTGGCCGGATTACTGGTCTTCGGCGTGATCTGTTTAGTGGCATTGCGCCACAACAACGAGCAGATGGTGCGCCTGCGCGAGGCCGTCTACACGGCAGATAAAAACAACGATGACGTGGAAGGCACGCTACGGACGCTGCGCAAGTATGTCTATGGCCACATGAACACATCCTTAAGCAGCGGCCCGAATGCGGTACATCCGCCCATCCAGCTCAAGTATACCTATGAGCGCTTCGAGCAGGCGCAGGAATCGCAGTTGGGTCAGGGTGACAGTGCGCTATATCAGGCGGCGCAGTCGTACTGCGATAGCCAGTCGGATGAAGGCAGCCAGGTTATTGCCTGCATACAACAGTACGCAGCAGCCCACGGTGCGCAGCTGGCACCCGTGCCGGCCGGCTTGTATGAGTTTGATTTCGTAAGTGCCCGCTGGTCGCCGGATCTCGCCGGTTGGAGCCTGGTGCTGGCTGTGCTATCGGCTCTAGGGTTGCTCATTAGTGCCCCCTATCACTGGTGGGCCAAGAAGTTCCTGCTTTGATCTTACGGCCTTCCGCCCGGAAGGTTAACCCCCCTCGCTTTGTTATACTGAACCCCATGCGTACCATTCACAGAAATATTGTCGCTGGACTCGTGGTGTCCAAAGATAGTAAATTTTTGTTTGGCATGAAAAATCCTAAAAGCGGCGGGGTGTATATCGATTGCTGGCACACTCCCGGTGGCGGCGTAGAGGAAGGTGAGACCCATAGGCAGGCCCTGAAACGCGAAATAGCTGAAGAGGTCGGTGTCAATATTAGTGACGGTGAGGTCGCATTGCTGGATGATCAAGGGATGGGTGAGTCACAAAAGACTCTTAAAGAATCTGGTGAGATTGTGCTCTGCAAGATGAAATTTTACGTTTATCAAATCGATATACATAAAAATGCTGCCGATATTCGGGTTACACCGGGCGATGACATTGAAAGGTGCGCGTGGGTAAGGCTGGACGAGCTACACAACTTCAGGTTAGCCCCTCCGTCTGTCGAATTGTTTAGCAGACTCGGTTGGCTATAATTTCTACTATAAAACTAAACACCCCAGACGGGGTGTTTAGTGGTGGCGCTGTATCCTAAGGCTTATTTGCTGGTATTGGTAGCAGCGGAACCTTGCGCGTTGCTAGTGTTACCGGCTTGTGTCTGGTTGCTTACCTGAGAGCAATCCGGACCAT
>CAZMWE010000038.1:0-11428 GCA_964570005.1 uncultured Candidatus Saccharibacteria bacterium
TGGCAGGGGAGACAGGACTTGAACCTGCGACACCCGGTTTTGGAGACCGGTGCTCTACCAACTGAGCTACTCCCCTAAAACAGGGGTTATTATAGCCGAAGAACGGAGGTAAGGCAAAGTAACTTTTATCTTATCAAGTACCCGAGGGTAGCTCGTAGATATAGCGAAAGGCAGTGAAAATTGAAACCGGCTCTTGTTACGAGCCGGTCTCATTTCGTGCGCGCCCACCCGGCGGCGGGTGAGGGCATTTTGTTTTAAATGTTTATTTCAAGCGCCGCTTTTTGAGCGCACGAATTATGTATAACTATAAGCCTTTTAGCCGAGTTGTCAAGAACTCTCCCGGCTGTGAGAAAACTGTTGTCGGGCGTGCCACGCTAGCCCAGTAGTTGCAAAAACTGGGCTTCGTCGATAACTTTGGTACCGTACTCGGTGGCCTTCTTGAGTTTGCTGGCACCGACCTTACCACCAACTACAAGATAGGTCGTATCCTTTGCGACACTTGACTGGAAAGTACCACCTAACTCGCGAACTTTCTCGGCCGCTTCCTCGCGACCCATACTCTCAAGTGTGCCAGTAACAACAAATCGCTGGTTGCTCAACTTACCAATTTTCTTTTCGAAATACGGCTCCACACCGAGCTCGTGGAATTTATGCAGCAGAGCTTCGTTATCCCCATCAGCAAACCACGCTGCAATGCTTTCGGCCACCACAGTACCGACACCATCGACCGCTTCCAGTTGCTCAAGCGTCGCGTGCTGCAGTGCATCCATTGCGCCAAATTGGCTCACAAGATCAATAGCCGTTTGCACACCCACATGCCGGATACCTAGCCCGTACACGAAACGTTCCAGTGGTGGCTTCTTACTGGCTGCAATCGCATCTAGCAGCTTCTGGGCGGAAATTTCTGCGAAACGATCAAGCGTCAGTAGCTGTTCTTTGGTAATCGTGTAGATATCGGCCAGATCTTGTACTAACCCAGCATCCACCAGCGCCACAGCGTTTTTTTCGCCCAGTGTGTCGATATCCAGCGCGCCTTTGCCGGCAAAATGTATTAGCGCCTCCTTGAGCAGCAGTGTACCGCTGGCGCCCTTTACGCGGTATACGGCTTCGCCTTCTGGACGATCGAACTCCAGCTCCGGATACTGTTCGCGGAGCGCCTTCTCGTAATTGAAAGGCTGTGCGGATTTGGGTCGCAATTCCGGCACCACACTCTCGACCTGCGGAATGATATCGCCAGCCTTATAAATCACCACCGTATCGCCGACGCGCACGTCTTTGCGCGCAATCTCGTCTGCGTTGTGCAGACTAGCATGCTGTACGGTTGTACCCGCCACGCTCACTGGGTTAAATACTGCCACCGGCGTCGCGGCTCCGGTCCGGCCGATGCTGATAACAATATCTTTCACGATTGTGGTCGCTTGCTCGGCCGCGTATTTGTAAGCAATGGCGCCACGCGGATTCTTGCCGACCACTCCCAGCTCACTGTAACGCACACGATCGTTAACTTTAATAACCAAGCCATCGGTGTTGTAGGGCAGCCCGTGGCGCTTATCTTCCCACTTCACAACAAACGCCATAACCTCATCGACACTGCGGCAAAGCTCTGCCTGCTCGTTGCTCGGCAAGCCAAGCGCGCGTATCGCTTCGTAGGCATACATGAAGGTCGGCACATCACCCGGATCGTCGCGCAGTAAGTCGTATCCCCGGAAGCGCAATGGCCGCTCAGCGACAAGTTTCGGATCAAGCTGGCGAATAGTACCGGCGGCTAAATTGCGCGGGTTCTTGAAAATGGGGAGGCCGGACTGCACACGTGCCTTATTTAGCTGCTCGAAATCCTTTTTCAGCATGATGATTTCACCGCGAATCTCAGTTCTGCCCCACAAAAACTGCTCATAGCCTTTTACTTCACGGAGTCGCAATGGTACGTTCGGAATCGTACGCACGTTCATGGTGACATCTTCGCCAATCCGGCCATCGCCGCGCGTCACCGCCTGCGTGAATACACCCTCCTCATATATCAACGCACAGGCCAGTCCATCCATCTTAATTTCGGCGGAAAATTCATGCTGCGCACCAGGCAGTAGTTTATCAGTACGTTTTATCCAGTCTTCGACATCACTGCGGTCGAATACGTCGTTCAGACTAATCATCGGGCGGCTGTGCGTCACTTTTTCGAACTTATCGAGCGGTACGCTGGCAATACGTTGAGTCGGGCTATCCGGTGTGACTAGTTCCGGGTGTGCCGCCTCGAGCGCCTTCAACTCTGCCAGCACACTGTCATACACTGCATCCGACACGCTCGGCGCATCCAGCACATTGTATTCGTACGAGTACTGGCTTACTAACTTTCGGAGTTCAGCGACCCGTGTTACAACGTTCACAGCATCTCCCTATACAGACCGTATAGATAGCTATGCACGATCGGCAGCGTCAGCATACTGATTATAAAAAGCATCCAGACTGCGAGCGGCGTCAGGAACATAATGAGCGGCACCTCGAAAAGCGCCGCTAGGATCAGCAACGCAACCGGTAGGAAAATGAGCTTACGCCAGATTGCCAGGCGACGTCCGTACACCAGCTGCCGGGCGCTGCGATAGGCACGCAGCGGTGTCATGTCTGCCAGCGTCACAATGTACAGGGCAAAAATGGTAGCCGTAATCATACGTAGCGACCATAGGGCCACACCCAGGAAAAGGGCAAACACAACTGCTTTTTCCCACGCATCCACCGCGATACCCCCGCTCACCACCGTAGAGTAAAGCGCACCGCCGATCCCCACCGGCAAAAGCTGCACACCAATGAGCAGGAATACGAGCAGGAACGGCAGGAGCGGATACATACCCTGGTAAAAACTATCGCGGATGCGGATGCCGTGTCCGGCCAGCACTTGCCGCAGCGCCCATATAAAGGCCAGACTGCAGACTACGAGCAGAATGCTTTGGTAGATACCTGAGCTGGCCGTATTGCTGCTACCCGAGTTCAGCAGCAGATAGCCGAATGACATAGCAGAGCTGGCAAGCTTACCGCCAGCCCCACTGAATACACTGTCCAGAGTACTTTTAAGGGCCACTAGATTAGCGCTGCCCGACAGCCCACGTACTAGTAAAATATTGAGCAGTCCGTATATCAGCGTAATGCCGCCAAAAGGCAGCCGGTTTACCCATAGCTGCCTAAGCACTACCCAAAAAAGTTTACGTGCTTTGGGTAGCGGCTTGTAGTTTGGGGCGGGCGGGCGGTTGCGCCAGGTCAGCGGTTTATACCAAGTGCGTTTGGGGGTCTGGAGCAGGCGCTGGCCTGAATCCGCATGCTTTACGGACAGCTCCTCCCTCTTGAGAGGTCTTATCTTTTTTACAACAGACGTACCTATTTTGCGCCGTGCTTTTGACTTACGCTCAGGCACGGTCTTCCATCTCCTTGAGCCGGGCAATGCGATCTTGAATGGGCGGGTGTGTGCTGAACAGATTGCTTAACGAGTGTCCCTTGAGAGGATTAGCGAAAAAGAAATGTGCTGTGGCAGTGTTTTGGCGCCGGAGGACACTGCCTGTTTGCGCGATTTTGGCCAGCGCGCTCTCCAAGCCCTCAGGATATCGGGTGGTCAGCGCGCCGGTAGCATCCGCTAAGTATTCACGCTTGCGACTAATCGCCAGCTGGATCATCGTGGCGACCAGCGGTGCGACGATTGCGGCTAGGAGGCCGAGCAAAAAGAACAGCTGATTGTTTTCCTCCTCTTCGCGATTACTGAACCACGTTAGACGCAGGATGGCATCGGCCAGCACCGCGATAACGGCACTGAGTGCAAACGCTATCATGCTGACACGGATGTCATAGTTTTTGATATGGCCAAGTTCATGTGCCAGCACTCCGGTAAGTTCGTTGTCGTCCATAATCTCCAGCAGGCCGCTGGTAACACAGACGGCTGAGTGGTCCGGATCGCGGCCCGTCGCAAAAGCATTGGGCGCTGGGTCGTCAATAATAAACACGCGCGGCGTCGGCAAGCCATCGGTAATGGCCAGGTTTTCGACTACCCGGTACAATCGCGGATTATCGCGCTTTTCAATCTCGTGTGCACCGTTCACCGCCAAGCTCAAACGCGAACCGGTGAAATAACTGATGCTGGCGTAGCACAGGCCAAACACTAACACGATATACATCAGATCTTGCCCGTATACGCGCCCGAGCAGCCAGCTCAGAGCCGCTACAAACAGCACAAATCCTGCCAATATAAATATTGTCTTCCGCTTATTTTCCGCAATTGCGCTGTACATAAGTTGTTACTTTTAAGTATACCGTGACTAGACCATCCGATGAATAAGAAAAAGTCTGCTCTTCAGAAGAAAAGCAGGCTTTTAAGCATCGGCCTAGAACTTAACGGCAGGGGCTTCCTGCAAAGCCGCCTGCTGGCTTTCATCGACATCATAGAACTGTTTGTCCTGCTTGAAGCCGAGCATGTTGGCGAAAATGTTAGTGGGGAAGACCTTGCGCTTAGTGTTAAAGTCACGCACTACGCCGTTGTAGAAGCGCCGTGAGGCCTGGATCTTGTCCTCCGTGTCAGTCAGTTGTGCCTGTAGGTCAAGAAAGTTCTGGTTGGCCTTGAGGTCCGGGTAGTTTTCGGCGACCGCGAACAAGCTCTTCATGGTCTTCTGGAAATCACCCTCGGCCTTGGCAGCATCCGCCGGAGTCTGGGCACTGACCGTGGCAGCCCGTGCGGCGGTCACATCCTCGAACACACTCTTTTCGTGCGTAGCATAGCCTTGGACAGTGCTGATCAGGTTCGGAATCAGGTCGGCACGCCGTTTGAGCTGCACCGTGATGTCGCTCCAGGCTTCATCGCCGCGCTGGTTCAGCCGCACCAGGCCGTTATACATGGCCCCAACGATAATCGCGAACAGGACGATTACTACAATCACAATAATGAGAACGGTCATAAGCGGATACACTCCTTATGTATTACACCTTCAGTATAGCTTAAAAGTGCCCGCCTGCCATAGCAATCAGTATAATTAGGGATGTGCATGTCATAGAACCAACCGTGTACCAACCACAGCCTTCCCACCGGAGCTGGGGACTGTACATAGCCGTAGTGGCGACGGTCGTCTTGGCACTGGGGGCCGTGAACTACTTACGACCACTGCCTACGGCTACGGCAAGTGTGCTGGTGCATACGCCTGCGGCAAGTAAGCCTGCCTTGAGCTGGCCGACGGGCGGTCAGGCAGCTATAGCAGCGGCAGGTTACGGTATTTTGGATACTTCCGGTACGCAGACCCCGCTGGCCACCGCTTCGATCGCCAAAGTCATCCTGGCACTGTGTGTACTGCAAAAGGAACCGCTTGTGCTCGGGCAGTCTGGACCTTCATACACCATTAACGCCAGCGACGTGGCCATCTACCAAAATTATGCTGACCAGAATGGTTCACTGCTGCCGGTAGTAGCTAGTGAACAGTTGAACGAATATCAGACCTTGCAAGCACTTCTGTTACCATCCGCCAATAACATTGCTGATTCGCTGGCAGCCTGGGTATTTGGCGGGCAAGCCGCATACAGTACCTACGCAACTACATGGTTGCAACAAAATGGCCTGAACGACACCCATATCGGCAGCGACGCCAGCGGGTTCGACGGCAACACCGTCAGCACAGCTAGTGATCTTACCCGACTGGGCCTACTGGCGGCCCAAAACCCAGTATTAGTGCAAATTGCCGGACAAAGTTCGGCGGATATGCCGATTGCTGGAACCGTTACCAATTACGACACTGTGCTCGGGCAAAGTGGCATCGACGGTCTTAAAACCGGCAACAATACTGCTGATCCGGGTGCATTCCTGTTTACCGCCACTAAGCAGGTTGGTGATACTAACATACGCCTGAGCGGGACGGTGATGGGAGCCCCGGACTTAAACACCGCGCTGCGAGAAAGCGTGCAACTTGCAGCATCGGCGGAGCAGGGGTTTGAGCAGGTTAACGTGGTACAGGCCGGCCAGACTGTGGGTAGCTTGCGGGCCAAATGGGGCGCTTCTGTGCCGATTACCGCCAGTTCGTCGGTTCATCTGGTCCGCTGGAAAGCTACTCCTGTTACCGTAAAGTCGAGTGTGAACACCAGCCTACACATCGGCACCATCGGAGCTCTAAAAGCCGCTGCCGGACCGAACAGCACAAAAACCAGTCTCAAACTAGCGCATCCGCTACACGGGCCTAGCTTCTGGTGGCGCCTCACGCGGCACTAACACCCAACGAAATTCTGGCTTGGAGAAACCATGATCCAAATGGTTTACTATGCCAAGTGCTATTACACGTCAAAAAGGGAAAAGGATTATGAAGATTACGATTTGCGGTTCAATCAAGTTCTTTGATGATATGGTTGACTTACAGAAAAAGCTTGAGAAACTCGGACATGAAATACTTATGCCCGTTAAGGCGCCGGGTGTTGATTACTGGGCAAAGGACAACACCGCCCGTGTCAAAGCCAAAAAAACACTCGAATTGATTAACGAGCACTTTCGCAAGATTGAGAAGTCGGATGCGATCCTAGTTGTCAACGTGACAAAGGGCGATATCAAGAACTACATAGGCGCGAATACTTTCCTGGAGCTAGGTTTCGCTCACTACCTGGGAAAGCGTATATACCTTTTAAACCCTATTCCTGACCAGCCGTACATTCTTGACGAAATACTTACGATTGACCCCATTATCCTTGAGGGTGACACCAAAAACCTTTAGACAGCCCACCGGCGATCGGTAGTATCAGCGGGGTTTGCTATACTACTACCCATGCAGAGTCTTTTCAGTCCAGGGTTCTTTACAGAGAACCGTGCACGACTGCGAGCCAGTGTTGACGATGAAGCACCAATTGTAATCACCGCCAACGGCGAGCTTCAGGCCAAGGGAGACAATCCGTTTCCGTTCCGGCAAGATGCTGGGTTTTGGTATTTAACTGGCGTAGAGCGTCCTGACTACACGCTGGTCATCGGGCGCAATGAAACGTACATTATCGCTCCTGAGCGCAGTGACATTATGGAACTATTTGGTGGCGTAACCACAACGGAAGATGTCCAAAAACAGTCTGGCATTGATATCGTACTAGATGCCGATGAAGGTTGGACAAAACTGAAAAGTGATCTCCAGAAAAGCCGTAGAGTTTACACACTTGCAGCTACTCAGGCTTACATTGCAGTTTATGGTCTATACACCAATCCAGCGCGAGCCCGAATAATTCGCCACATGAAGCGGGCCATGCCCGGCCTGCAAGTGACCGACGTGCGAAAGCAGATTGCGGAACTAAGAGTAGTAAAACAGACGCCAGAAATTGCCGCCATCCGCCAGGCGGTAGACATCACTTGTACCACGCTTAACAAAGTCCAGCATAGCTCATACGATTACGAGTACGAGCTGGAGGCCGACATCACGCGCGGGTTTCGCAGGCAAGGTGCAACCGGCCATGCCTATAGCCCCATAGTCGCCGGCGGGCTGAACGCCTGTACGCTACACTATCTGGACAACAATGCTGACCTGGAACCAACTGAGCTTGTCCTTGTCGATGTAGGCGCGGAGGTCAGTAATTACGCAGCCGATATTACCCGGACTTGGTCACTCGGCAAGCCTTCCGCACGCCAGATGGCTGTTTTCGACGCCGTAGATGAGGCAGTACGGTTTGCAGTCGAGCAGCTGAAACCTGATGGTCCCAGCTTCTATGAATGCGAACAAAAGGTTCGAGCCTTCATCGGCACCAAACTAAAACAGCTGGGGCTTATAGAACGAGCAGACGACAAAGAAGGGATCGGCCGTTACTACCCCCACGCACCACACTATCTCGGCCTAGATGTACACGATGTAGGCGACACCAGACAACCTCTGAAAGCCGGCATGGTACTGACTGTTGAGCCTGGTATTTATTTACCGGATGAGAAGATCGGTGTACGCCTAGAGGAAGACATTCTTATCACCGAAACCGGCTGCGAAATTTTAAGCCGGTCTTGCCCGCGCGAGCTAACACCCGTACAATAAGCCATAAGTATTATGAGGTCTGTCCAACACGGATTCGTTTACAGGTTCCTGCTTCGGTGGGTCGTTTGTGCGCTCGGGCTGTGGATTGCTGCCGGACTGCTTAGCGGCAGTGTATCGTACCACGGGAACCATCTGGGCACAGTGATTATCGGTGGCCTGGTGCTGGCAATCTTAAACGCCATCATCAAACCGCTGCTGGTACTCATCAGCCTGCCAGCTATTCTAGTAACGCTCGGGCTGTTTATGCTCGTCATCAACGGCGTCACGGTATACCTTGCCAGTAAGCTCTATTCCGGCCTGGAAATCAGCAACTTTGGCGCAGCGATCTTGACCGGCATTATTATCGGCCTGGTAAACTATCTAGTGACAGCGATCCTTGAAGAACGGGGCTAATAAACATATGGCTGCACGCATATCTTTGGTATACTGGAGGGATTATGAGTATTTATAATTATGTGACTATTTTTTCCATGCTGTTCATGGTGCTGCTCATTCTAGTGCAGACCCGGGGCGCTTCACTGGGCGCAGGTATTGGCAGTAGCGGAGAAGTAAACACCGAGCGCCGCGGCACCGACAAAACGATCTATCAGCTTACCATCATTACCGCCATTGTCTTTATAATGTCGATTCTGCTCGGCATTATTAAATAATTGAGAGTAGGGAAGAGGCACGTGGGAATCGTCAAACGAACCACGCAACTGCGTTTCCGCCGCCTAATCAGGCGGCAGCAACGGCATATGGAAGCGGCGGCCGATGCCGCCGAAAGACAGTTCGATATCAATCTCATCGGCCGTTTTGACCGGCTGTTTCACGTACGGCGATTCGTGCTTGGTTGGCTTGGGCTGACAACGTTGCTTATACTTTGCACCGTCGTGCAGACCCTCAATTTGAGTGCTTATTATCAGACCAGCCAGCCTATACCCGGCGGCATCTACGACGAGGGAGTAGTCGGCACGTACACCAATGCCAACCCTATTTACGCCACCGGGCCGGTGGATCAGGCTGTTTCCCGCCTGATTTTTGCGGGTCTGCTCAAATACAACGATCAGAATCAGCTCGCACCTGACCTGGCCCAAAGTTATACCGTCGACGCAACCGGTAAGCACTACGAGGTCACGCTTAAACCCCACCTGACCTGGCAGGACGGCCAGCCGCTCACGGCAGCCGACGTGGTGTTCACTTATCATCTTATCCAAAACCCTGATGTCGGTTCGCCGCTCCTACCCAGCTGGCAGAACATAGCCGTCACGACGCCCAACCCGTACACTATCGACTTTGACCTGCCGAACGCCTTCGCGGCTTTCCCGTACAGCCTGGTCAGCGGCATTTTACCCGAGCATATCCTGAAAAACGTGCCAGCGTCGCAGCTGCGACCCAGTGATTTCAACACTATCAAGCCGGTCGGTGCCGGACCGTTCGCCTGGCAGGCTATGCAAGCAAGCACGGGTACAGACCCGAGTACGACGCTCAGTCTTATCGCCCTTAAGCCCTTCACCGGCTATAACGGCGGTGCGCCGAAACTGGGCGGCTTCGTGCTACATGTGTTCGGCGGTGAAAAAGTGATGGTGCAGGCGTTTCAGCATCACATTATTACCGCGATGGCCGGGCTTGACA
Source organism: uncultured Candidatus Saccharibacteria bacterium (assembly GCA_964570005.1). GTDB lineage: Bacteria > Patescibacteriota > Saccharimonadia > Saccharimonadales > UBA4665 > JAJZCD01. The sequence goes on from CAZMWE010000038.1 coordinate 9,612, forward strand.
GCGTGCCGCAGGAAGTTGCCAAAGACAACGACGCCCACATCACAAATTTCAACTCCACCGCTGCCACCATGGTGTTCTTTAAGACCTCGGCCGGTGTGTTGACCGATACCAAGGTACGTCAAGCACTGGTGCAGGGCGCAAACACCCCGGCCATTATTGATAGGCTGGGATATCCCACACTGCCGGTGCGCGAACCATTGCTAATGGGCCAGCTAGGATACGACGGCAAATACCAGCAGGCAACTTACAATCCCACTGCCGCTAAGCAGCTGCTCGACAGCGACGGCTGGACACGAGGTACCACCGGACAACGCAGCAAGAGCGGCCAACAGCTCGCCTTCAGCCTCTACGCCCAGGACACGCCGGAAAACGAGCAAATCATGCCGGTGCTGGTACGCAATTGGGCCGCCCTAGGTGTAAAAGTAACGCCGGTGCTGCAAAGCGCCACCGATTTCCAGAGCACCTTGGAGTTCCGTACATATGACGCCTTGCTGAACGGCATCTCCATCGGTATTGACCCTGACGTGTTTCCGTATTGGGACAGTAGTCAGGCGGACCCACGCAGCTCACAGCTCAACCTTTCAGAATACAAAAATACCGCCGCCGACGCTTCACTGGAAGCCGGCCGTACTCGCCTTGACCCGGCTCTGCGGGCTATAAAATATCAGCCATTCCTGCAGGCCTGGCAGTCTGACGCGCCCGCGCTTGGACTGTATCAGCCACGCATTTTGTATATTAGCCACGGCAGAATTTACGGCTTGACCGACCATACGCTTAATAGCGATGCCGACCGTTATAGTTCCGTCGCCGACTGGGAAATCCGCACCGCCAAAACCACAGACAACTAGTCGCTTGGCCTCTTGCGATTTTCGCCAAAAACAGATATGATAGCGTGGTCAATTGCCGTGCGGACGTGGCGGAATTGGTAGACGCGCTAGTTTCAGGTACTAGTGAGCTTAACACTCGTGGAGGTTCAAGTCCTCTCGTCCGCACCACATCGTATTTCAACCAAACCACGGCTAAAGTCGTGGTTTCTTCTTTTTAAGATATACTCATGCATATGAAAACTTCTGTACTTATTACTGCTGTTGCTGGAACTGGTAAATCTACAGTATGCGGTGCTCTCCAAAGACTTGGCTACCATGCACGTGACATCGAATCTATCGAGGAGCTGTACGAGCTCTTTGACGAAAAGACGGGCAAAGTCGTACAAGGGAACATGGATCAGATCAGGGATGGCCTATATTGGTACTGCAATGGAGCCAAGCTCCAGAAAATTGTAGATTCAGAGACCGCCGAACTAACTCTGTACTGCGGTGGTATGGCCAATACCGAGGATGTTTGGAATATCTTCGACGCAGTTATTGTGTTAACTGTTTCCGATGAGACTACAACGCGTCGCCTCTCTACTCGTGCCCCAGGTGAATTTGGGAGTACCCAGGATAATAGAGACTGGATACTCAGCTGGAAACATGAGCTTGAGCAGAAATGGTTCGATATGGGTGGTGTTGCTGTCGACGCAGAGGGAAGCCCTGAGGAAGTCGCTAAACTTGTTATTAAGACCTTACCGCTCAAATAAGCCAGGCGGTTAAGTGATTTAAGCATATCCATTGTCATTGTCTTCCGCATACAGATTTACAACATTAACACCTTCCAGATCGAATAAAGTTCGATGATCGTCCTTTATGCTGCACCAAAATAAAATACCTCTGGCTAAGCCTAGAGGTATTTTATTCCAGCTTTACGACACCTTGAGCGCCAGGGCAGGGAAGAGCTATTTCCCCGTCAGCGCCTTGTACTCCTGATATGCCGCCGTT
>CAZMWE010000039.1:0-10258 GCA_964570005.1 uncultured Candidatus Saccharibacteria bacterium
GGTCACCAATCTTGAGCCCGAAGCGCATCTGCTTCATATCAAGGCTCTTCGTGTTCCGCTTGTTGGCCTGTTGTTGCTTAGTCTTCTGGTAGTTGTACTTACCCCAGTCGACTATCTTGACCACTGGCGGATCAGCGTTTGGCGAGATCTCTACCAAGTCCAGTTCCTGTTCTTCGGCAAGCCGCAACGCTTCGTTGCGGGCCATGATGCCGAGCTGTTTGCCATCGTTGTCGACGACCCTGAGCTGCGGTGCCCGAATTGCGGAGTTCAGGCGAGTGCTGGTGCTGATATAGGTTCTCCTTGTGTTGATTTACAGTAGGGTATTTTACCAGAGATGGGAACAGAGGTCAAACAACATGTGAGCTAGAGGCCGGCACAGTCCGGTCAGGAGGGGTCGCCATCCCAAACTGGATCCAGAGAGCCGTCCGGCTAGACCTTAGGCTCGATGGGCGGCTCCCAGCATTCCTTCGCGGCTAAGCTCCAGCAGCAAGCCAGGCATGAGCGCGGCCTGCTCAAAATTATCAACCAATGAAGTGCTCCAGCCCATGCCGCTTTCCGACCAGAATTTTGCCGCTGATGCCACATTTAATAAATTAGGTCGAGCCCATTCCGGCCGGATTCAATCAAACTCAATACGCTCCGCTCACCACGCATACTAACCACGATTACAAAACAAAGCCGCAGGAAAGGAATCGATATCTTCAGTGGTTTCAGGGCTTATCTGGCAGACATTTCGGCCGATCTTATCCCTGATTATAAAAACAACGGCTTGCGAGAAGCCGTTGTTTACTGTTTTGGACTTTTTGTTTTTGAGCACTTTTTTTATTCAGTGCTACAGATATAGTAGCCTGGAGGCAGGGTAGTGTCAACAAGAAAATACGAGCATTTTGAAAGAAGGCTGTGCATAACTTTTGCACGCAAATTCGGGCTGATTTAGCGGACCTAAACAACCTATGGCCAAGGCCTAAAACCTACTCGAAAATGGCTGGCCTGCAGGCGGTAGCCAGCCACATATACAAAACAGTAGTTGCTCACGCGCGGACGGTATGTTGCCTGTGCTGTGCCAAAGTCGTCGCATCCCCGCGACGTATCGGCCCGGCTGCGCTTCCGTTTAATACTCCTGGCAGGCTTGGCGAAGCCTTTTCTAAAGCGGCGTCTTCAACCCCCTAGTAGGACCATCCTGAGAATCAGTCCAAAACCAGAAGCGGGTTGACAAAACAGGGTAGGTGTAGTAGCATTGAACTTGAGTCAGCAAAAACAAAAACAAAACAATTCAAAGGCTCACTCAAGGACCAAAGAGGTCATAACGCTCAAGTTGCCCTAAAGGCAGCGAGAGCGGTCAGTCACAATAGCCACGTCAGGCGGGAAGCGCTGAATAGTAATTTACAAGGGCGGATTTCCTGCCGGTGGCACCATTATCATAAATATGTACGCCCTAGTTTGGCACTGCTCGGTGCTGAGGGGCGTATTTTACACAGGCAAAAAACTTAAAGAGTAAAAAATGAAAAGATATGAACCCTTCTAGACAAACAAAAGTACTCATCGGGTCCTGGCTTTTGCTGGCGGCTTTTTTAGCACTGACCCGGCCTGATAGGCTACCGGTAGTGGCGCTTATTGTGCCGTTCGTACTGCTATTCGCGGCACTTTACGGCCTATGGAGGTTTTTGCTGCAACTAAAAATACGCTATAGCGCACGTGGCAGACCTCATCCACGGCTGGGAGCAGGGATGTGTGTGAGCATCGTTCTGCTTTTGGTTCTGCAATCGCTTGGGCAGCTGAGTCTACGTGATATCGTCATTGTTGCTGCGCTGGCGGCACTAAGTTATCTTTATATGGCACACGCTACTTCAGGTGTGCGTCTTGATTAAGACCCCAGAATCGGTATTGAGTCGAAGGCCCCGCGCGCAGTTGGGGGCCTTTCTTATATTGCACCACTCGCCGGGTTTCGAGATTCGGGTATACTATGTAGTATGCCCCCAGAATCTCAACAGAGCCAGCCAGTATCACCGGCGAACTTACCCGTAGTGTCGGCGGCTGATATGCCAGGTCCTGCACCCGTGCCGACACCAGGTGCGACGATGGCTCCCGGTGGCGCGTCGATCGCCGCACCAGGCACAGCGGCTGTTGCGACACAGGCACAGCACCTGGCGGCACAGTATGCCCATGATCCGTATCGGCTTAACGAGGCACTGACTCAGCTGAGGTTGCTACACCTGGCCCAGCATTATCATATTACTCCAAGCGGAGCAGAGCGCTGATGGGTCTGATAATCGCCCTTATTTTTATAGCCGGGCTAGCCGTGGGCGGCCCATTGTTGTTTTACAAACTACGAGATAGCAGGCAGAAAACCATTGACTACGAACGTGGGGTCGATATGGTGTCGGTGCTTATACACCTACCCCCAATCAGTGAAGATACAGATGTAAATGGTCGGGATGTTCGTGATGTTGTTGACGAAAATATCTCAAAAGCACAAATAATTTACAACATTATTGCTAGTACTACCCAGAAGAATTTTAAGAACCGATGGTTTGGCCAGCGGCACTTCAGTTTCGAAATCGTGGGTATGAAAGGCTTTGTACATTTATACGCGGCCGTGCCTGCCGATACGCTGGAGGTGCTCCGGCAGGCGATTACTAGTGCCTACCCGAGTACTCGCCTCGACGTGGTCCGCGACCCAAATATCTTTAATCAGATGGGCGGTATCGGTGGTGTAGTAGGAGGTGAGTTCAACCTGAGGGAATCGTTTGCGTATCCAATAGCGACTTACCAGGACCTCAAGCGTGATGCCTTCCAGTCAATTTTGAACGCTTTATCCTCTCTCGATAGTAGCGACGGGGCGGGAATACAGATCATGTTCCGTCCGGCAGACGCAACATGGCGGAAGCAGGCGAGTGCACATGCTAGCCAGAAGCGTAGTGGTAGCAAGGACCTGAGCGCTGGCCTATTGGCGAAACAAATGGTTACCGCATTAGTTAAGCCCCCTGAGCCAAGCAAGGACGAGGGCGGCGGGTCAAAGAAAGAGCTGTCATCGCTAGAGCAGTCCGTTCTCGATGCTATAGATGATAAGACGCGCTACGCCGGTTTTGAGGTAACGATCCGGGTGGTGGCGAGCTCGAATATCTCTCAGCGTGCGCAGGCTATCGTTAATAGTATAGTGGCTAGTTTTTCACTCTTCGATAGTCCTGGCAAAAATGGATTTAAATATGAGGCATCCAAAGAGAGCGCACAACTCGCTATCGACTATATGTTGCGGGCGTTCCCGCGACGGCGTAAGCGTAATATTATGAACTCGGTGGAGCTGGCAACACTGTTCCACTTTCCGGACCAGCGTAACATTCCGACCTCACAGCTGAGCCGGCAAGAATCAAAGCAGGTTGACGGCCCGCGCAACATGCCTGAATCTGGTTTGCTGATGGGGTACAACGTCTTTCGTGGTGTCAAAAAGCCTATCCGGCTGGCACTTAAGGACCGTCAGCGGCATATGTACGCCGTGGGACAGACCGGTACCGGTAAATCTACCTTTTTGGAAAACCTGGCGCTGCAGGACATGCTGAATGGCGACGGCTTTGCGTTCGTTGACCCACACGGCGACACCGTTGAGAAGTTGCTGGCAATGGTACCTAGGGAGCGGACGGAAGATGTGATTTATTTCTGCCCGTCCGATATGGACTATCCAATGGGGCTGAATTTGTTTGAGTTCAACGACCCGGATCAGAAAGACTTTTTAATCCAAGAAACCATTGGTATGTTGTACAAGTTGTATGATCCACAACATCAAGGTATCATGGGTCCACGTTATGAAAGTATTTTCCGCAATGCTGCATTGGCCATCATGGCGGACCCTAACGGGGGTACATTCGTAGATATCCCAAAACTTTTCCGTGATCCAGAATTTTTGAAACAAAAATTACAACATGTTAAGGACCCCAATGTGCTTGATTACTGGCAAAAGGAGTATCCGGCCAGCCAGCGTTCCAATGAAGCGGGTGAGGTGACTGCCTGGTTCGTAAGTAAATTCGGGGCCTTCCTCAGTAACGAAATGATGCGCAACATTATCGGGCAAACCAAGAGCGCATTTGATCTGCGCGATATCATGGATAACAAAAAGATACTGCTGGTAAACCTGAGCAAGGGTCGTACCGGTGACCTGAACAGTAAATTGTTAGGCATGATATTCGTTATGAAGTTTCAGGCTGCGGCCATGAGTCGCAGTAATGTACCGGAAGACGACCGCGTTGATTTTTGCCTGTATGTGGATGAGTTCCAGAACTTCAGTACTGACAGCTTTGCGACCATAATGAGCGAAGCCCGGAAATATCACTTGAACCTGATCGTAGCCAACCAATTCACGACGCAGCTGACCGAAGAGATCCGCAGCGCGGTATTCGGTAACATGGGCACGGTCGTGAGTTTCCGGATCGGCCAGGATGACGTCGAGGCACTGAGCCGTTATTTCCAGCCTCAATTTGACGGTGCGGATCTGCTGCGTGTGCCGAACGCCAATACTATTGTCCGCATGCTCGTGAACGGTGTGCCAACGCAGTCTTTCAGCATGGCGACGTTACCGCCGCTTGGCCATCCGAACATGGAGCTTAGTAATGCTCTTAAGCAGCTCTCAGCTGCCAAGTATGGGCGCCCACGGGCGATTGTGGAGAAAGATATATTCGAGCGTATGACTACCAAGCCTACCACACCGGCATTGGGCAGCTTTGGCCAGGCTGGGCACGGTAGTGCGCAGGGTTTTGGCGCGGCGCCGAAACCGGTACCGACACAAGGGTCCGGATCATTTCTGGATGAATGGCTAGCTAAGCAGCGGAGTGGTACGCCGGTTGGATCGCGAGCATTCGCGCCGCCTGCTCCCGCAGTGTCGCCGCATCCGCAAAACTCGTTCGCGCCGTCTGGCGGCCTTACGGGCGATGGTAACGTTTCGAGTGCCCGTTTGGATCAGCTCGAGGTTGACGGTATCGCGGATGAGCTCAAAAAGGGCTTGACGAACGCACCGGTCGCGAATGCACCGGATCATTCCGGTGGTACGCTACACGTAGAGCAGTCAAAGCAAAAAAGCTCCGAGCCGGAGGACACTATCAGCATCGACAAGGACGGCATGCTACAGGCTCGTGACGCCGCACCGCAGACTACACGCCAAGGCTACTGATAAGATACCGCGTGCTTGTGAAAGTACTCAAAAGACGCTATACTATAGGCACGGAAGTAAGTCTAAGTTTACCTGATCTTACTGAGTACTGGGGAGTATATCGGAGATATACTAATATGTAGTTATAAGGGTGTTAACCAAAATATCGAAAGATATTGGAGAGGGTTTAGCAGTGGCTGACGATAAGGGCGGCAATAAGGATTATTCAGCTGATCAGATTCAAGTGTTGGAGGGGTTGGACCCGGTGCGCAAGCGTCCGGGTATGTACATAGGCAGTACTGGCGTAGATGGCCTGCACCACATGGTGTGGGAAATCGTGGATAATGGTATCGACGAGGCGCTGGCTGGCCACGCCACACACGTGCAGGTGATCATGCTGGCTGATGGCGGGATTAGCGTGTTTGATGATGGGCGCGGCATTCCGACCGATATCCACCCCAAGACGGGCAAGAGTACCGTGGAAACGGTTCTAACTGTGCTACACGCCGGCGGTAAGTTCGGTGGCGATAGCGGCTATAAGGTTTCCGGTGGTCTGCACGGTGTTGGTTCCAGCGTGGTGAATGCGCTGTCGACTCGCTTCATAGTCAACGTCTACCGCGACGGCAAAGTCCATCACCAGGAGTACGCCAAGGGTGTGCCGGACAGCGACCTCAAGGTTACCGGCAAGACACCGGCGGACCGGCCACACGGCACTGAGATTACGTTCTATCCCGATGACACTATCTTCAAGGAAGGCACGACGTTCGATTACGACACTATCCTGGACCGCCTGCGTCATGCTGCCTATCTCACAAAAGGGATACGAACTACACTTATCAACGAAATTACTGAACAAAAGTACAGTTTCTATTTTGAGGGTGGTATACAAAGCTATGTTCGCCATCTAAACGTCGGCAAAGAACCTGTCGATGATGACATGTTCTATGTTGATAAGCAGGTCAAAGACAGCCAGGTGGAAATTGCCATGCAATACACCGATAGCTATAGCGAGACCATCAAGCAGTTTGCCAACAACGTGGTGAACCCCGGCGGCGGCAGCCACCTAACCGGTTTTCGGTCAGCGCTGACGCGTATCATCAATGATTACGCACGCAAAAATAGTCTACTGAAAGAGAAAGAAGAGGCGCTGAGTGGTGAAGATACACGCGAGGGCTTGACGGCGATCATCCTGGTGAAGTTGCCCGATCCGCAGTTTGAGGGTCAGACCAAGGACAAATTGGGTAACCCTGAGGTTCGTGGCTATGTGGAACAGGTGATGGCCGAATACTTCGGCTACTACTTGGAAGAGCATCCAGCTATCGCTAAAAAGATTGTTGGCAAAGCGCTGCTGGCGGCCCGTGCTCGCAAGGCGGCCCGCGCGGCGCGCGAAAACATCATACGCAAAGGTGTGCTGGACGGCGCCAGCATGCCCGGCAAGCTAGCTGACTGCAGCAGCAAAGATCCGGCCGCATCAGAGCTGTATCTGGTGGAAGGGGACAGTGCTGGTGGTTCCGCCAAAACCGGTCGTGACAGCAAAACACAGGCGATTTTGCCACTACGTGGCAAAGTACTGAACGTAGAGCGTGCACGACTTGATAAGATGCTCGCCAACAACGAAATCCTGTCACTTATTAAAGCGCTGGGCGTGGGCATCGAAGACAGTTTTAGTATCGACGGCCTGCGCTATCACCGCATCATCATTATGACCGATGCTGATGTGGACGGCAGCCATATCGCTACGCTGCTGATGACGTTCTTCTTCCGCTATATGCGGGAAGTGGTTGATGGTGGTCACGTGTATCTGGCTAAACCGCCGCTGTTTGAACTGGTGAAGCCGGGACGCAAGGGCAGCGAGTTCATATATGACGAGTCTGAGCTCGATCGGGTGCTGGATGACCGGATCGTGGCGCGCAGGAAAGAGGGCGTCAACGTCGACGACTCGGCAGAGCGTTTCCGCCAGGCGGGCTTCATTGAACAAAAGCGTTACAAGGGTCTGGGCGAAATGGATGCCGAGCAGCTGTTTGAGACTACCATGAACCCGGAAAAGCGAGTGCTGGTACAGGTGAAGGTTGATGATGCAGAAAAGGCTGATGCTATCTTTAACAAACTGATGGGCACGGAGGTAGTGCTGCGTAAGAACTTCATCCAGGCAAATGCGAAATTTGTAAAGGACTTGGACATCTAATATGGCTGATATTGACGATACCCAAAACATGAGCAACATGGACGCTCAAAATGATGACTCTGACGCTTCAGAAGGTGCTGTGACGCGATTGACACCTGAAGTTGAAATACTGACCGGTTTTGACCATTCGCGCCTTGTGGAGCTCCGTACGGTCGAAAATGTCATGGAGGACAACTACCTGCGCTACTCCATGAGTGTGATCATTGACCGGGCCCTACCAGACGTGCGTGACGGCCTCAAGCCGGTGCACCGCCGTATCCTGTACAGCATGAATGAGGACGGCCTGCGCTCATCATCACGGCACCGCAAGAGCGCCAATGTAGTCGGTGCGGTAATGGGTAAGTACCACCCGCACGGTGACAGTTCAATTTATGATTCAATGGTGCGACTGGCACAGCCGTGGGCGACGCGCTACTTGCTGGTGAACGGGCAGGGTAACTTTGGGAGCATGGACGGCGACCCGCCGGCAGCTATGCGTTACACCGAGGCTAAGATGCACCGTCTGGCCGACGAGCTATTGCAGGACATCGACAAAGAGACGGTCGATTTTCGTGACACTTATGATGGCGAAAACCAGGAGCCGACCGTGCTGCCGGCCAAATTGCCGAATCTGTTGTTGAACGGACAACTAGGTATCGCCGTCGGTATGGCCACCAATATTCCGCCGCATAACCTGAGCGAAGTGGTGGATGCGACGGTCTACAAAATCGATCATCCCGACGCTTCGCTGGATGATCTACTACAGTTCATTAAAGGACCGGACTTTCCGACCGGCGGTATCATTTACGGTGCCGAGAGCCTGCGGCAGGCCTACGCGACAGGCCGTGGCGGTGTGATCAATCGTGGTGTCGCCGAAATTGTGGAAGGCAAAAAGGGCCGCCACCAGATCATAATTACCGAAATCCCTTATGCACTGAACAAAGAATCGCTGGTGATCAAGATCGCTGACTTGGTAAACAACAAGGTGATAACCGGCGTGAGCGACGTCCGTGATGAGTCCGCCCGCGGCAATGTGCGCATCGTGATTGACCTCAAAAAGGACGCGTATCCCAAGAAACTACTGAACCAGCTGTATAAACTGACGCCGCTACAGAGTAGCTTCCACTTCAACATGATGGCGCTGGTGGACGGCATCCAGCCGCGCGTGCTGGGTTTGCAGGACATTCTGGGCGAGCACATCAAGCACCGCATAGTCGTGGTACGACGGCGGACCGAGTTCGAGCTGAGAAAGGCGAAAGAGCGGGCACATATCTTAGAGGGTCTCAAGATCGCACTCGATAACATCGATGAGGTCATCAAGACTATCCGGGCAAGCCAGACTAGTGAAGAAGCACAGAAGAACCTCATCAAGCAGTTCTCCTTAAGTGAGATTCAAGCTAAGGCTATCCTGGCCATGCAGTTGCGCACCCTCACTGGCCTGCAGCGCCAAGAAATCGAAGATGAATTGGCTCGATTGAAGTTGCTTATTACCGAGCTCGAAGGTGTTTTAGCGGACGAGCAGAAGATTTTGAACATTATTAAGGATGAAATGACAGAGCTGAAGGAGCGCTACGGCGATGACCGGCGCACGCAGGTTGTAAAAAACGAGCTGAACCGCCTAAGTGACGAAGACCTGGTTCCAGATGAGCAAGTTGTTGTCACATTGACTAGCGCAAACTACATTAAGCGTAGCCCCATCGCCGACTATAAGCGGCAGGGCCGGGGTGGTAAAGGCCGGCGGGGTATGGCAACCCGCGAAGAGGATGTGATCGAACATGTTGTAAATGCATCTACACACGACTATCTTTTATTCTTCACCAACCGGGGTCGCGTATTCCGTCTGAAGACTTACGAAGTGCCAGCTTCTGGTATGGGTGCTAAGGGCGTCGCGATTGTGAATCTGCTGCAGCTACAGCCTGAAGAAACGGTGAGCTCCGTCATAAACATCAGCAAGACCGATAAGGCCGCCAACCTCATTATGTGTACGGTGCGCGGCGTTGTGAAGAAGACACCGTTTGAGCAATATGCCAATGTCCGCAACAGCGGGCTAATCGCAATTAACCTGGATGAGGGCGACGAGCTGAAATGGACCCGCATGACCAGTGGCGACAACGAAGTAGTCATTTCGACTTCCCAGGGGCAGGCTATTCGCTTCCACGAAAAGGATGCCCGTCCGATGGGCCGTGCCAGCCGTGGTGTGCGCGGCATACGTTTGCGCAGTGATGACCATGTGATCGGTATGGACGTAGTGGAAGATGGCTCCAGTATCTTTGTAATCAGTAAATATGGCTACGGCAAGCAAACCAAGGTAGCGCAGTTCACGCCACACGCGCGCGGTGGTGTGGGTATCCGCAGCGCGGTCGTAAATGCCAAGACAGGCGAGTTGATTGGGGTCAAGACGCTCGGTGGCGATGACAGCCAAGAAGTAATCATCATCAGCAAATCCGGCCAGACTATCCGCTTGGGCCTTAAAGAGATTCCAGCACTGGGCCGGGCTACGCAAGGAGTGCGGATCATGCGGCTGAATGACGCTGACGAAGTGGTCAGCTTGGCGCTGGTCGACAAAAGTGAAGAACCGGAGGACGAAGACGAAGCTGTCCTAGAACCGGCCGCTACCTCTGATTAGTTGATGTACGAAAAACTACAAAAGCGTACAAATACAGCCTTGACTTAAGAGGTGAGCCCCTGTACAATTACTAACCAGTGCTAAGAGGTTCTGTTGAAGTGTCCCTGAAAGGGAGCATGAGGATCCTTGAAGTCTGAACGTTAAAAATTGAATAGTGCAAATCAACGTCAGTTCACTTAAGTGTGAATTGTTTTAAATCCTGTGTCCTTCCACGGATACAGGTGCAGTAAGTCAGCAGACTGAAGCATAAGACAAATTCTTTGAATCTTCGGATTCTTTTTGGAGAGTTTGATCCTGGCTCAGGATGAACGCTGGCGGCGTGCCTAATACA
>CAZMWE010000040.1:0-10256 GCA_964570005.1 uncultured Candidatus Saccharibacteria bacterium
GTTATTTTTGATTTTGACGGCACGATTGCCGATAGTTTTGCCTACGTGTTTGATTTCCTGAAAAGCGAGGCCGGTGACACTGCCGACTACTCCGTGAAGCAGTTGCAGGAGCTGCGCAAAATGTCGATGCAACGTCTGGCGCTGCATCTTGGCCTGCCGCTCTGGCGCCTGCCGGTCGTGTATTTTAAGGGGCGCCGGGTGATGCGGGCACATATGAAGTATGTCGAGCCGTTTGCGGGCATGATTGATGTCATTCGCACGCTGTACCAGGATGGCTACGTGCTGCTTATTGCCAGCTCAAACAGCAGCCATAATATCCGTCATCTGCTGAGGCGCGAGGGTGTTTTGAGTTGCTTTAAGGCGGTGCGCAGCAGTGCGGGCCTGACGGGTAAGCCGGCGCTCATCCGTCAGCTACTGGTGCGCTACCGGTTGCCTAAGCAATCGGTTTGGTATGTCGGCGACGAACTTGGTGATGTGACAGCTGCGGCCCGGGCTGGTATACGGAGCCTGTCGGTGGGTTGGGGGTTTGCCGACCCGGAACAACTGAAGGGTTTGGAACCTGCTGGATTCGCTGAGAAACCGGCCGACATTGTGCGTATTATCGAGGCCTCGTGGAAGAAGTAACGATACAGAAATTGGTGCACGGCGGGCAGGGGCTGGCCGAACTGGCGGACGGGCGCAAAGTGTTTGTGTGGAACGCACTGCCGGGCGAGGTAGTGCGGGCGCGGATTATCAAGAAAAAGCGCAGCTATGCCGAAGCGATTGCCGAAGAGATTGTGCAGGCTTCGTCCGATCGGGTGCCGCCGCGTGAAGAAAATTACCTGGCTACCAGTCCGTGGCAGATGATGACGTTCGCAGCCGAAAATTACTATAAGGCGGAGATCGTGCGCGAGCTGTTCGAACACGAGAGGGTAGAGCTGGCTGGATTGTTCATGTTTTCTTCGCTTCAGACAGCCGGTAAGGAAAATCCGCGCGGGCAGATTTCGCCTTCGCTTCCTCTGCAAACCCTGGGCTCCGAAAACATGGACAATCCAGCCCGGCTGTGGGTAGTGCATACGTCGCAAGAGTGGTGTTATCGCAATAAGATGGAGTATAGCTTCTGGGGTGATGAGCAGGGGTTACATCTGGCGCTGCACCAGCGTGGCAGCCATGGCAAGCAGATCGTGGAGGGCAGCGGGCTAGCCTTGCCGGCGTTGGACGCGGGAGCGCGGGCGGTGCTGGCTGAATTGAAGAAAACGAACGTGCGGGCCGGGGATTTGAAGACTATAATTGTTCGCTGCAGTCAAAAAGGTGGCGTGGTTGCTGCTTTGTACACAAGAGTTGACGACCTGCCAAAAATGTCGTTACCGACTTGTGTAAAGGGATTGCGGGTATATTACAGTGAGCCGAAAAGTCCGGCCAGCGTGCCAACGCGGCTGCTATACGAACTCGGCGATGTCACGCTGCGGGATGATATTTTGGGCAAAACGTTCACTTACGACGTGGAGAGCTTCTTTCAAGTTAATCTGCCGGTGTACGAAAAGGCACTGGAGCGTATCCGTGAAGTTTGCGTAGGTGACCCAGTAGATATGTACGCTGGCGTGGGGAGTATTGGTCTGAGTGTGGCAAAAAACAGGGTGGAACTAGTGGAACTTGATCCGGCGACGGCCAAAATGGCCCGCGAAAACGTCGCCGCGGAAATTAATTTAGATACTAAAGTAGTCGAAGCTTCGACCGAAAAGGCGCTGGGTTACATTGTACCGGATCGGCCGGTCATCTTTGACCCTCCGCGGGCCGGGCTGCATGCCAAAGTGGTGGAACGGTGCCTTGAGGTATTGCCACCGCAAATTATCTATCTCAGCTGCAATCCGGCGACGCAAGCTCGTGATCTGGCACCTTTGCAAGCCAAATATCACATCGATTTCTTTGAAGCTTACAACTTCTTTCCGAAGACGCCGCATATCGAAACGCTGGCAGTGTTAAGCCCTAAATCATAACGTAAGCGCTTTGTTGTAGGTTGGCTGGAGCGGTGTTATACTGCGGGCTGTACGTAAAGGGAAAAGCGAAAAATGGAACACACGGATGAACAGTTTTCGAATCAACCTAGTGTGCCGCTATACGACAGTGCGCCTAAGGTGCCTGATGTACTGAGCGGGCCGGAGCAAGTTAGCCCGTCGGCAGTAGTCCAGGTGCTCAGCCCGATGGGCGTGGAGTATGTGTTTATGACGATTAGCCTGTTCGCGGCGGCTGGCGGACTCACGGCGACGTTGCTGGCGCTGGTAAACGGCAAGATGAGCTTCGATGTGCTAGCATTCCCCACGGCGCTGTTGCTGGTAAGTGTGCCGGTATTCGCGCTGTTGTTTCTGCGCGCCAAAAAGCGGGAGATGCGCAGTCCGGTTTTGCGTCAGGATCCGTCCAAGCGACACAGCACACAGCTTACGCAAATCGTTAGTTTTGTTATCTGCCTGTTTACGCTGGTTGGTTTAGTAGCGTCCATATTTATGAAGTTGGGCGGCCAGTCCGGCAACTCCCTGGTTCACACTGCTTTGGATTGTCTGGTGTTGATAGTAGTATTCGGTGGCATACTGGCGTATTACTGGCGTGACGAACATGCGGGCCGGTAGGGGCATAGCATGAACCGCAGCGGAATCATTAAATACAGAATCGGCCTGGGAGTGATCGGACTCTTCACGGTCATAATGTTAGTGCTAGTGCTGATACAGGCGGGCGTCACTAAGCAAGATACGCAGACAGATAAGCTGGCAAATTCTATGGCCGACAGCCTTAACAGTTACACCGATAGTAACTTTGCCGTGCCCGCAACACTGCGCCAGGCAGGCATCATTAAAACCTCACCGTACATTACCTACACGAAAGTTTCCAACAGTAAATATAAGTTCTGCGTGACATACAAAACCACGAGCAGTAACTTTGACCCTTCGATGGCGGTCAATAACGTATTGATGGGCGGCGTATCCTCTTGGGACAGCAGTTCCAGTGCAGGCACCAATACGGATCTGTATATCCCGATTTCGCATCACAAAGGTGTGAATTGCCAGACAGTGGATCTTGGCTCCGATGGGTTGACGGGCGGATACGGTTGCGGGGGCAATTCGCTAAAGCTTGGCGCGTCAGCCGGCATTATGTGCCCGTTACAATCGGGAGGTAGCGGTGCCGGAACCTCAGGTGTCTTACCGGATGGCTGCGGGCAGTCTTACGACGCTTCATCGGAGGACTCAGTAGTTATGAGTATTACGTCCAGTACTATACAAATCGCTAGTCCCGGAGTGGCGCCGCATAGTTTTTCTATTGCGTCAGGTGCAAAGTTCTTTGATGTAGATTGTCAGCCAATCTCAGCGAGCAGTGTGCATGTCGGTGATACGGTTATCGTTTTCTCTAGCATGAGCGCTGGCGGAGCAACGACCATCCAAAAGACACTCGGCTCTTAGGTTTATATGGCAGGTACGCTGGATAACGCCATCCGTGGGATACAATAGATAGTGATGAGTAATTACTGGAGAGAGCGGTCGGCGCCGTACCAACCGGGGCAGGCCGCGCCGTTTAAGGTGTCACGCTCTAAGATCGAGTTGTATATGCAGTGCCCGCGCTGCTTTTGGCTGGATGTTCGGCTGAAGATCACGCGGCCGAGCTCACCACCATTCAACATCAATAAAACCATCGACGAACTATTCAAAAAAGAGTTTGATATACACCGTGCGGCCGGCACCCCGCACCCGATCATGGCTGCGGGCGGACTGACCGGCACAGTACCGTTCCAACATAAAGATCTAGATGTGTGGCGCGAAAATTTCACAGGCGTGGTGGCACTGCACGAGGCTACCAACTTGCACGTATTCGGTGCGGTCGATGATGTGTGGGCGAATGAGGCGGGAGAGCTGATAGTGGTTGACTACAAGGCGACCAGCAAAGACAAGGAGGTGGGCATCGACAGCGACTGGCAAGTGAGTTATAAGCGCCAGATGGAGGTGTACCAATGGCTGCTGCGCCAAAACGGGTTTATGGTCAGTGACACCGGTTATTTTGTATATACGAACGCAAGGCTGGATGTTGATGGCTTTGGCGACCAGCTGGAATTCCGCACCAAGCTTATCCCGTATGCGGGTAATGACGAATGGGTGGAGCCAACTTTACACGAAATGAAGGCTTGTATGGACGGCGAGATGCCGCCGGTGGGCGTCAGCCTGATGGGCGGCGTGTGCGAGCACTGCGATTATGCCCGCCGCCGCACGGAGCTGACACTTAAGCATATGCAGACTACCCGCGCTGCCAAAAAGTAGTGGCGGTCCTGCGAGGTCCGGCTTAGTTACCCGTTAGGGCGGATTCGTCCACGTTGCCGGTCACGGCGACCAAATACCAGTGGTTATCCTGCTGCTGCACGCCGATGCGGATATAAAACGGCACTTTGAGGGTAGTGTACTTGTATATGAAATACACGGTACGGCCGGCGGGGGCATTAGCGGCTATCCAGCCGTCAAGCGTTGGCGCCTTACCGGTGGTGACGGCGATAGCCTTGAACTGATTGGTTAGAGCATCGGCTGAGATGGCTTTTTTAAACTTCGGCGAACCAAGCGCGTACGCGTCACGGCCGTTAACGTGTTGGATGTCCACGACGGTTTTGCTGGCAATGGCTTTGGCGCTCGTCACGTCGTGCTTGAGCGTTAACTTGTTCACTAGCGTCGCAATTAGCAACGCGCAGATGGTGATGAACACAATTCCGGCTATCAGCTCGTGGATCTTAATGAAGCTGCGGCGTTTTCGTTTTACCTTGGGAATTTCAGTTTTTTCCTCACTCATGTCGAGTATAGATATATCACAAAATCTGCTGAAAGCGTAATCTGCCGAGGAAGCAAGTGGTATAATTGGCTTCAAATGGTCCGGTCTAGTAATTTGGTTTCGCTGCAAATCCGTTCGTCGGCCCCGGGCCGGTAGATTTCCTTTGTTATTACAGCAACCGAGTAAGCTAAACGACCTAAAGAAGAGGAACCTATGCTAGACATCCAATTTATTCGCGACAATCCGGAAGCAGTAGCCGAGAAATCCAGGCAAAAAGGCTACGCTGTGAACATTGACGAGCTGCTGAAGACCGATGCCGACCGGCGCGCCAAGCTCACGCAACTCGAAGATTTACGCGCTAAGCGTAACCAGCTGACAGCCGATATGAAGGGCCAGAAGCCCAACCCTGAGCAGGTCGCGGCCGGTAAGCAGCTCAAAGAAGATATCGCTGCGCGCGAGGCCGAACTTAAAGCGGTCGATGAGCAGTACGATGCGCTGCTGCGGGCCGTACCAAATATGCCGCTGGATAACGTGCCGGTTGGCGTGACCGAAGATGAGAACGTGGTCACTAAAAAAGTCGGCGAGCCGCGTACATTTGATTTTGCGCCCAAAAACCACTGGGAAATCCTGGAACCGCGCGACATGCTGGACAAGGAGCGCGCCAGCAAAATTTCCGGCAGTCGTTTTGCGTATCTGAAAGGTGATCTGGTCCGGCTGCAATTCGCCATCATCCAGTTTGTGATGCAGGCACTCGGCGATGAGCAGGTGATTGCCCAACTTGTGCAGGAAAACGGATTGCAAATAAGCGCTAAACCTTTCACTCCAGTGTTGCCGCCAGCCATGCTGCGTACCGCACCATATGTCGCCAGCGCGCGATTGAACGCCGAGGAAGTAACCTACCGGGCAGGTCAACCTGAGGATGATTTGTGGCTGAACGCCAGTGCCGAGCACACGCTCTGCACGATGTATTGGAATGAGATTCTGCCTGAGGAGATGCTGCCGATCCGCTACATTGGGTATTCCACTTCTTTTAGGCGCGAAGCGGGAACATACGGCAAGGACGCCGAAGGTATCATCCGTATGCACCAGTTCGACAAACTGGAGATGGAGGTTTTCAGCACCACCGCGGCTGGACAGGACGAACACAAATTGCTCATAGCGATCCAGGAATATCTGGTGCAGCAGCTCGGCCTGCCGTATCAATACCTGCAAAAGTGTACGGCGGATATCGGTAAGCCGAACGCTAGCGGTGTTGACATTGAGGTGTGGTTCCCGGGGCAGGGCAAGTATCGCGAAACGCACACGGCCGATTACATGACTGATTACCAGGCCCGCGACTTGCGTATTCGCACGCGAACAAAGGCTGGCGGAGTTGAGCTGGTACACACGAATGACGCGACCGCTTTTGCTCTCGGACGAATTATGGCAGCCGTGATCGAAAACTATCAGCAGGCGGACGGCACGATAACCATTCCGGAAGTGTTGCGGCCGTTCATAGGCGGCCGGGAAGTTATTTAGTGATTGTGCCTACCGCATGAAAATCGGCTACTTGGCACGGGGGTTTGAACTGACGGGTGAGCTGGAAAAATATGCGGGCAGCAAACTTGCCCGAATTAATCGTAAAATACCACGCCGGTTTCGGGCGCAAGCCGCTTGCAATGTGGCCTTTGCAGAGGCGACGAGAAAAGGCGTTAAGCTCAATACTTGCAGTATGACGCTGACATTGCTCGACGCGGAGTTTACAGCCACGGAAACCACCCGGCACATGCACTCGGCGCTGGACATCGCGGCAGTGCAAATCGAACAGCAGCTGAAAGACTATGCGCGGGTCCACCGCAGGTGGTCACTGTAAAGGGCCCATAGACGTCGCACATACCCCCGGGAAGTACCGTGAACGTGCGGGTAGTGTACTGCCTGAACTGCGCTAATCAGTATCGCATTCCTGCAGCACACTGCACCGGCTGCGCTTCCGTTTAGTACTTTTTACCGAATAGATAAACTCGGACGCGCGCACCTCAAAATCCTCTCGCCAAAGCGCGCGAAAGAGGGTACAATATTATTTAAATTGCTGACCTAACGGAGGATGACTAAACGTCTTATGAATAGACTGCTGAAAAGGTTGCTTGGCGACCCGCAGGCCAAGACTATCAAGCGGCTGCGCAAGCGCGTGCGGGTGATTAACGACCTAGCTCCCAAATACGAAAAAATGACCGACGAAAAGCTGAAAGCGCAAACAGAAGCATTGCGTAAACGGCTTAAGAAAGAGTCACTGGATGCAATTCTGCCTGATGCGTTTGCCGTTGTGCGCGAAGCGGCGAGCCGCACGATTGGCCAGCGGCATTTCGACGTGCAGTTGATGGGCGGTATCGCACTGCACGAAGGCAGTGTGGCGGAAATGAAAACCGGTGAAGGTAAGACGCTGGTGGCAACATTGCCGCTGTATTTGAATGCCGTTGCAGGCAAGGGTGCACATTTTGTAACCGTGAACGACTACCTGGCTCGGATCGGCGCGGGCTGGATGGCACCGGTCTACGATTTCATAGGCCTGAGCGTAGGCGTCATTATTCCCGATCAGTCATATATTTATGACCCGAAATTCGAAGACGAAAGCCACGACGACCCGCGCTTTAAGCATCTAAAGCCGTGCAGTCGCCAGGATGCGTATGCCGCTGACATCACCTATGGTACCAATAACGAATTTGGATTTGATTACCTGCGCGACAATATGGTGCGCGAGGTCGAGCAGCTGCGCCAGCGTGATCTTAACTTCGCTATCGTGGACGAAGCTGACTCTATCCTGATCGACGAAGCCCGAACGCCGCTTATCATCAGTGCGCCGAGCGTCACGCCTGGCAATGCCTACGAACAGTTTGCGCGCACGGTTCGGCAGCTTAAGGCCACCGACTACGATGTAGACGAAAAGCGCAAAACGGTAATTCTGACCGAGGACGGTATCAACCATGTTGAGAAAGTCTTAGGTATCGATAATATTTATGCTTCCGAGCACATTCGTACTATTTACCACCTCGAGCAGGCGCTACGCGCCCAGACTTTGTTCAAGCGTGACAAAGACTACGTGGTGACCAACGACGGCGAAGTGGTGATCGTGGACGAACACACCGGCCGTTTGTTGGCCGGACGCCGCTACAATGAAGGATTGCATCAGGCTATCGAGGCTAAAGAAGGGGTGGAAGTGCAGCAGGAGTCGATGACTCTAGCGACCATCAGTTTCCAGAACTATTTTCGTTTGTATGACAAGCTGGCCGGTATGACCGGTACGGCCATGACTGAAAGCGAAGAATTCCACCAGATCTACAAACTGGACGTGGTGGAAATCCCACCGAACCGGCCATTAGCTCGCGCGGATTTAACAGATAGGATTTACCGCAACGAAAATGCCAAGTTTAAGGCGATCGTAAAGCAGGTGTCCGAACTACACGACGAGGGCCGGCCGGTGCTAATCGGTACCGCCAGCATCGAGAAGAACGAAAAGCTGGGGAATATGCTTAAGAAAGCAGGTATTGAGCACGAGGTGTTGAATGCCAAGAACAACGAGCGTGAGGCTGGAATTGTCGCCCGCGCCGGTGAGAAGGGTGCGGTGACTCTGGCGACCAACATTGCCGGTCGTGGCACCGACATCGTGCTGAGCGACGGCGTTAAGGATCTGGGCGGTTTGTTCGTATTGGGTAGTGAGCGCCACGAATCGCGACGTATCGATAATCAGCTGCGCGGCCGGGCCGGCCGTCAGGGTGATCCGGGTACCTCGCAGTTCTACGTCAGTACCGAAGACGACCTGATGCGTATCTTCGGCGGCGACCGCGTGGCTAGTATCATGGACCGGCTAAAAGTGGACGATGAAACGCCGATCCAGAACCGGGTGATCAGCCGGGCACTTGAAAACGCTCAGAAGAAAGTCGAAGGCTTCCACTTTGACCAGCGTAAGAATGTTGTGCAATACGACGATGTCATGAATCGCCATCGCCGTGCCACCTATGCCATGCGCCGCGAAATCCTGAAGGCCGACGACATCAGTAAACGCATTAAAGCTTATATCGAAGATGAAGTGAACTTGTTAGCCGACAGCCCCATCCGTACCACTAAAGAATTTGAGCCGGCGGTGCGCGAGTTGCTGCCACTCGACGAAGCGGCGCTTGACCGGGTGTTTGCGGCCGGTACGGATAAGGCCAAGCAGGTGTTACTGCAGGAAGCGCTGGAATGTTACAAGGGCCGGGAAGCTGCTTTTGGTGCTGAAATGATACGTAAAGTGGAGCGCGACATCTACCTACAGATCCTGGACAACCTCTGGATGCAGCACCTGGAAAATATGGACCACCTGCGTGAAGGCATCCACTGGATGAGTGTGGGACAACGTGATCCGCTGGTGGAGTATCGCCGTCGTGGCCAGCTTATTTTTGAGGAGATGCAACAGGCCTTGCGGCACGATGCGGTCCGAGCGCTGTTCAATGCTGAACCGGTGCCGGCCGAAGATCTGGAGCGTCCCATCGAAACCGACCTGACCCGTGCTGCACGCAACTCTATCAGCAATGCTGACGCAGTTATTGACAGCGAGGCGGAATTTAGTGAAGGGGACTTTGAGCCGGCCAAAAAGAACGCGGCCAAGCTTAAAAATACTAGCGTTAAGCGTAAGAAGGCTAATAAGGCTGAGCGAAAACGAAAAGCTACGGCCCGGCGCCGCAAATAAGAAACATGAAACATGTAGTTGAAGAAGTAGTTCTGAAGAATGGCGCCAGAGGGCTGCTGGTGCATGTGCCGGATGCCACGGTGCTTGACGTATATCTGAATTTCCGGGCGGGCGAATATCTAGTTGACCCGCTGAAGTGGGAAACTCCGCACTTGATGGAGCACGTGCTGCTCGGTGCCAACGACATCTATCCGCGCGCGCGCGAATTCCAGGCCATCGTGGAGCAGAACGGCGCCTACAGCAACGCCAGTACCGATGTCTACGACATTATCTACGAAACGGAATGTGCCGATTTCGAGTGGGAGCGTATCTTCAAGTTGCTGCTTCTGGCTATCGAACACCCGCTGTTCCTACAGGAAGAGTTTGATGCTGAGTTCGGCAACGTGCGCGAAGAACTTAGTGCGCGGGCCAACAATCACTACCGCAGTCTCGGTGCTAACACGCGCAAAGCTTATGGCCTGGTGGCGGAGACCGACAAACGGCGGCTGGAGCTCATGCAGAATGTCCGTCTGGAGGATGTGCGTGAGCACTACCACCGGACGCATACTACCGACAACATGCGGTTTGTTATCGCCGGGAACATCGGCAAGCGTAAAAATGCTATCGTGCGTATGTTGGAAGACGTTGATCTGCCACGTGGCGAACGGTTCGCTATGCCTGACGAGATGGTCAAACTGCCTCAAAAGCCGGTCTGCATCCCTAACAGCACAGTTGACACGGTTTATTTCTACATCGACACCTTCATGAACCGCCGGCTGGACGAACACGAGGTCGACGCGAG
>CAZMWE010000041.1:0-10151 GCA_964570005.1 uncultured Candidatus Saccharibacteria bacterium
TTTGAATTTTAGGATGGCCTGCTGCAGCTCATATTCTTGCGGAGCTGACAGTCCCTGACTGACCAGGGCATCAAAACCCACAAAATTGGTTGTCTGCGAGGGTGACTTATTAGTCTGACCCTTCAGGAGTGCTTGCTGCTGAGAGGTACTCAAAGAGCTCCAACTGATGGTTTGCGGCTGAAATTTGATGATTTCGTTGGCGACGTGGCGGCCGCTGGTATCGGTAATGCTCTTGAGTGTTATAGTGTAATTCTTGCTAGCGTCCAAGCTGCTTACCTGTAGGATGACGGTTTTGCCGCTGGCGCTTAACGAGGTGATGATTGACGGGCTGGAGGTTATCGAGATAGTGCCAGCTTTGATCGGTTTGCTAAAATTGAGTCCAATCGTTCTAGTAAGGATGGTGATTTTGTTGGTTGCCGGGTCGGTGCTGACCAGGCGGAAGCGGAGAGAAGTGCTGACGACGTTAAAAAAGACCCAAAGCACCAGCATCCCAACCAACACAAACACACCTAGCCGTATTTTTTTAAGGCGTTTGTCGTCATCACCGTTGCCGGCGTTGCTTGCTGTTGAGTAGGTATAGCCTGTTGGTTCCATAGTCTCTCCTTAGTTGGGCGTCACATACCCGATTATGCCGTCGTTGTAATAGCCACCTGCGGTCTCGATGGAGACATTTGAACCGCCAGGATACGGGCCGCTTCCTTGATCGCCGCCGATATATATGCTACTACCGGCCGTAGAAGAGATGAAGATATTGGTGTGAACATATGGGTTTTTTTGAGTCGCGTCATAGTGGATAGCTATATCACCAGGTTTCGGTACGTAGTTGCTGCTTTCCGAGTGCCAATGGAAGGAGCCTTCCTGGTTGCCAAGGGCATAGATCCCTGCGACGCCCGGGAGTCGCCAGCCGCCTGATGAGCCGCCGGTAAACGGGTAGCCCGCCTGCTTATATATCCAGCTTACGAAATCGGCGCACCACTCTTCAGCAACCCCATCCGAATATTTTAGATAACCCGTTGCCGAGTAAGCAGGCGTAGGATAACCAGGCTGCGACTCCCAGAGAGCCAACTCCTGCTGCGCGAGGCAGACGACATTCTGGCGAACGGTGCTAAGCGTACCAGTCGAAACGGTGTTAACAGTGCCTGCCTTGTTATCGGCAGGAGTGCTGCCGGTTGTTGGTGCGCATGTGACGGCCGTAGCGCAACCAGTCGCAGTCCCGGAGGTTGTGGCTGTACTGCCGCTGCTAGCATTGCCACCGTATAGCTTTAGAACTTGGTTAGCATAAGCTATACGATTGACCATTATCGGCGTACCGCTGTTTTCAAAGCCGCCGCTGCGTGGTTCTTCGTCGATGGGCGCAACCGGTTGTCCGGCCAGGTTGTCCGGGCCTTCGAAGATGTTTGTGGCATCGGCCACATTGGTCGCCGTCTTTAGACTAGTAAGTACACCGCTATACGAAGTAGTCAACTCTTTCCATAGAAAGCCGAGTTGGGTCGCAAAGTCGCTTGGGTCTGTTCCCTGCGCCTTTGCATACGCTACCAGTGCAGCCTGACGGTCTGCGGTAGTCCACTGTGCGATGCCGTAGCCTACTCCCGGCGTCAGGCTGCCTGCCGTGGGATCTAAGTGGTCGCCCGATTCCTGCAAGAGGTTGCCTAGAATGCCAGCCGCCTGTATCCCGGTTAGTCCTCCATTGCTGACGAAGAAGTTAAAGACTTTTTGGATGTTATCGTTGCCGACCAGGGTTGGCAATGTACCGGCGCCAGTGTTACATCCACCATCAGGGATCCAGTCCGTCCACCCGTAATTGATAGCCTGGCAATCCAAGTTTGACATCCCTGTCGGACAGGGTATATTGCCGGCGAATACTCGCCCCGCTCCGCTACTGGTAACTAGAAAAACTATGCTCAGCAGGCATAGAACCGATGACCGGCCTAGCTGCCTGAGGTTCGGGCGATACTTACGGGATCTGCACAAGATTGATATGTTCATGTCAGTTTCCTTCGGTTGCCGAGCCGGATACATCTGCGTTAAGGTCTTCAGGGGGCAGGATACTGGGGTCGAGCAGACCGGTACTATCTACCATAGTTTCGTGGATAAGCATACAGGGGTTGGTCGTGGTGTTTACCGGCTGCTCAGTATTCGAATCCTGTATTACGTTCTGCACTTGCTTGCCGGTTGCCGGGTCTGTGTGGGTGCCGGCTTGCCAGGCGGTAGTGTCGAGCGTATTCGTTGCATCGTCGTACGTCGCCATTGGTCCGTTGACGCAATTGGCGTTCCAGTAGTCGTTCGGATTTGCAAGTGCTTGCTGGTATTGCGGATCATTCTTGGGGTCGGGGTCGTATGCGCTCTGGTCGATACCGAACGGGTCGGCCTGCGCCGACGATGCTGCGAATACGGAATCCTTCGCGAACAGGCTGGAGAATACTGATCCGAGCCTAGTCAGCGGGTTGGTGAATATACTGGAAACACCTTCATTGGTTGCGGTCAGAAGGTCGGTAGGCATGGCCATGGCCATTCGGGAAACGAGTGAGTATGGTGTGTCGGTACTGAACATGCGTGCAAACAGGGGCATGGATTGGAAGTCGGCTTTCTCCTGGGCCAGCTGCTGGTTCTGGATAGTCGCCGCCGTTTGAGGACTGACCTTGCTGCAGCCGAGTACGGCTTGACAGGTCTCATTATTCAGGATGTCGGCACCTGCCGCCGCTACATCCCAGATACGGGCGCCATTAATAATCCCTAACATATTCGGTACAAGGTTCTTGACTGCCCACGTGATGAAGTTTCCAAAGGCGCCAGAGATCGTGTTGAGGGCATCATTGCAGGGCGGCGCGACTTTACAGGCGTCCACCGCCACAGTACCGACGACACCCGTAATACTGGTGAATACGTGGTTAAGCACATTTAGCGCTGGCAGTAGTGGTCCGAGAGGTGTAAATTTCTGTTCGATTGAGTTAGCCTTCGCGAGATCATTGATGATACTGAGGGCGGTGCCTGGGTCTGACAGGTCCTCTTCTTGGCAGATACCTTTGGCACTGGTGCTGCTGGTGGCTATGGTGCCGCCGTTATCACATGGCAGATTACTCTTGGTATTGAGCTGGCCGTTACCAAACCACTCGTTGTACACCGGCGACTCCGTATCGTTATACCCTCCGCTGCTCAGTAGATCAGTGACTGAGCCAAGCTGGGCGATGTCAGTATGGCCGGCTTCCATTTCGCTGACGACACTCATGAGCATGGCAATCGTTGCTACTGCCTGAGCTCTTCGGGCGGTATAGGCAATCGTCTTGTCGATAGCTGGGGCGGTATCGAACGTCTCATCAAGGCTAAGTAGCAAGGATGCCTGGCCGGCAACGGGTACTACTTTGCCGACGGCTTCCCCGGCTGCGATTTCAGAACCGTCGGCGCCGAGTTGGTTGGCGATTTGCTCGACGATGAGCTGCGTGGCATAGCCTGCCAGGCCGTTCTTATTCAGGTCGTTCGCAATCGAGACGAGGTTGGTCAATCTCTCCGAGCCGTACTTGGCGATAACTTCATCCAGCGCCGTTTCAAGTCTGCCATCCAGCTGTGATGTCTCTCTGCCTGAGGGGTCTGGCTGCAGCTTGGTGCTACACTGGTCAGGATTAAGCATACAGGATATCAGTACACCAAAATTGTCGCTGAAAGGTATCAGCACCCGGGTGGTCAGGTACAGCTGGCCGGCCAGTTTCTTAGTCGCCAGCGTTTCAGCAAATTTATCCTGGAAGTCGCAAGCTATGACACACCAGTGTATGCCGCGCTCGGCCAGATAATGAGATCGCTGGTAGCGTTGATACAGCTGCCACCAATCGAGGTCGTCCATGACTGCATGGCGTATCTCTGAGCGTGTTGCTGTGCTGGTACCCGGCAGCTCAAATATACTGACCTTACCGTTCATAACCTCGTCGATATTTAGATCTTCCCCGCCGACGGTTAGGTAGTAATGGCTACCTCGCATGGAAACTATCACGGGGTTGTCGGTCTGGGTGGCGAGCTTGTAGGTCAGCTTGTTTTGATTCCAGGCGGTAAATGTCCGGTGGAAGAAGCCGCTATTCTTGTCGACGATAACGCAATCCGGCTCGATGGTGCTGTGGCAGGAGCGGGTCGTAAGGGCACTCTTTACATCGGTCTTGAAGTATTGATTCTCGACACTCTCGAGCTCGCTCTGCATAGCGCTGTTCGAAGGGGTCTGAAACTTGCCCATCAGGTCTTCCACTACAGTCTTAATATGAAGCGGTATTAGAGATAAAAACGCAAAAATACTCGTGATGATACTGGCGCCTACTGCCGCTCCGATCATGGCGACTCTTCTTTTTAAGCGCGAATCACTGCTGCGTAGCTTTTGGAGAAAGTTATCTTTGGCTTTGCCGTCGGCCCGGTAGCCGGCACCTATCTGATCATCAGGTTTATTTTCTGCATTACTCAGGCTCTCGGTGCTGTCAGTTTTGGGCTTTTGCCGTTCCCCGTCTCGACCGTAGTTGGCTTCGCCGGTTAGGTTGGCAAACTTCTGGTCGTATCCTGCCTGTTCCTCCCTTTCCTTGAGAGCTTGTGAGCCGCTTGTCTGCGCGCTGGGCATGTCAAAATGCTTTTGCAAATCATCTGCGTCAGTATCATGTCTGTGTTCCGAATCCGGCTGTAGGGGTGTGCTGGTTGCCATAGCTACTGCGCAAAGTTATTGGTACTACCCGGGTACAGCTGGTTCTGCAAATCGATAGTACCCTGCGGCTGCGCAAAATCGCCCTGCTGCATGGCCTGCACCTGCTGCGGGTTGGTGGTAATAAGTCCGGTCTCGGTCGGACTGGCGACCACCTGGATATGCACATGGTTCTGGCCGGCGAAGAACAGTCCCTGCCCGACTGGGAACTGGCTGAGGCGCTTTTTTTCTTCGCTCGTCAGCTTGAATACGTCACTTAATATGTCGACCGCTGACGGCGACTGTTTGAGTAAGAACTGCATGCTGGCATTAGCGACGATCGCCCGGCCCATACGGCTGCCCATAAAGTCTTCCACGTCCTGTGTAATGGTCGTAATGCCCAGGTTGTATTTGCGGGCCCGCTTAGCTAAGGAGAACAAGAAGTTCGCGCTGTCTTCGTAGCGCATAAGCTGCCAAGCCTCATCCACGATCAGGATACGGCGCTTCTGGTCGCTCTTGGTCTTGTTCCATATGTAGTTCAGCACGATATACATGGCGACCGGCCGCAATTCGTCCTCGAGGTCGCGGATGTTAAAAACGACCATCGGGTTGTTGATGTCAATGTTGCTCTGCTGACTGAAGATGCCCGCAAACGTGCCGGTGGTGTATTTGCGCAGGCGCTGTGCCAGCTGTGGTCCGGTGCCGCCCATGTGGAGCAATGTGTCGTACAAGTCGGCGATAGTCGGTGGGATGCCGGTGTGTGTCAGCGGATCGTTGGTGATGCCGGCTTTAGCGTAGGTATCGATGAGTGCGGCGTCCAGATCGGCCTCCTCACTGGGGCTTAGTGCCGGCATGAGCGTGGTGTTGCCGCCGATAAGCTGGGCCTGTGCACCGCCCATCATCAGGCGTAGCAGCCCGTGCAGTGTGATGAGGTTGGAGCGCAGTGCGTTGTCGGCTTCCTCAGTGTCGACTACGCGCGGCAGGTCGAACGGATTAATACGGGTAGCACTATTCAGGGAAAGACGCACATACGCTCCGGCTACGGCGTCGCACATCCGTTCGTACTCATTTTCAGGGTCAATGATGAACACCTCTGTGCCGAACATCATGCTACGCAGCGCTTCCAGCTTGACCGTGAACGACTTGCCGGCACCGGACTTGGCGAACACCACGCTGTTGCCGTTTTCGAGGCTGAAGCGGTCAAAGATGACCAGGCCAGAGTTATGCATATTTATGCCATACAATATGCCGTTTTCCTGCGTAAGGTCTGCGGAGGTGAACGGAAAACTGGTGCTGATGGCGCCGGTACTCATGTTGCGGCGGATCTGCAACTGGTCGGTCATTTGCGGCACTACGCTGTTTAGCCCCTGTTCCTGTTGCGATGACGCCGGCTTGCTATAGACCAGCTGCTGTCCGAGCATGCTCTCTACCTTGTGACTGATAAATTCCAGCTCATCAACACTGCCGCCGAAAATAGTAAAGTACAAGCCGAAGCGGAAGAACCGCTCCTCCCCTACCTGCAGTTTGTCGCGCATTTCCTCGGCATCCAGAATAGCGGCCTGTTTTTGCGGATCGCGCACACGGCCCTTTTCGCTGTCAATCTGAATGCCGGCTTCCAGCTGGGTTACCTTTTTACGCAGGTTATCCAACACCACCTGGCTCTCCACCGGGTAGACGTAAATGGCGATGTCGATGACCTCGTCCAGATTGACTAGGCCGCTTAGCCAGCCGGTGTAAATCTGGCGCGGATACCCGTATACGTAGTAGGTACGGGCGTAGCGTGTGCCGATCTGGAAGTAAGTTCCTTGGAATTCGATGCTGCTGGGAGCAATGAAGTCGCGCAGCGCGGTAACGCCCTTCCGAAAAGCCGCCGCAACCTCGGCCTGCTCGCGGGCCTGCTGCGCCTGAGCGGCACTGACAGGGTCGATTTTTTGCCGCCTTGCCATTACTGTAATTCCCTTTGCAGGTGTTCCTGTGGCGCCATCCCCTGGCCTTTCGTAACCACGTCGGCTGTCATGTCGCCGAAGTTCTTGAGCTGCTGCCGTGTCGCCGTATCAGGGTTGTAGGTATCGTAATAGAGCTCGATCAGCTCCTGTGTGTCGAGCGGCAATCCCTGGATGCCGCTCTGCAGTAACCCACCCAGCACCGCCTGCACCCGGTTGCGCAATTCGTCTTTGGCCTTTTGCAGGTCGGCCTCGTTGATAACCACATGGTTCTCGGTGCTATTGAACAGTTGCATGAACCCGGTGAAGAAATTTTTGCTCTGGGTGAGAGCCTTTTGCGGGTCCTGTATGGGGAAATACGGAATCACCACATAGAATTTCTTATCCATCAGGTTCGTCTGCTGGCTCAACTGATCGATGTAGCCGATGTAATCATCCATGAGCAAGGCCAGCAGCATGTTGTCGTGCTCCGTACGGATTTTGTCGAGCTTATCGACATAGGGCTGTAGATCGATGCGCTGACTGCGGATAAAAATCTGGATCGGGAAATACAGCGAGTTCAAGAATCCCTGGTAGGCGTATTCAACCGCCTCTTGCTCCTGTTGGCTCATAAGGTCGAAGTTGATACTTTTTACCATGACCACACTGCGGAAGCTGCCGTCGTTCATGATGACCATACCATCGCGGATCTCGGCAATCTGCAGCGCGTTCTGCGTGCTGTTGGGGTTAGTCTTTTGCGCGATTCTGACCGGCTGTCCGGGTCCGGGGACGCCCGGTATGGGCGCACCGGCGTATGGCGATGGCGTAGGCTGCATCGGCATGGCCTGACCCGGCGTCATTAGGCCGTAGGGTGTGTTCGGGCCTGCGGTGTTATACGTTGGGTTCGGGGATGGGGATTGCGGATACATCGGTTGCGCCGGTGCGGCTGCAGGATACGGTTGTCCCACCCTATAGTTTTGTGTTGGTCCTTGTGCGTTTGGATCCATTGGTCGTTCTTACGCCCACTCCTCGACTGCCTTTAAGTGCGACTACCGTAGCGGAATTACCACTTCACCATCATCACTTCCGACTTGCGCTTGAGCTTGCCGCGCGATGGTGGCCACATCCAGGTCATCGTTGTTTGCCAGATTTATTATAGCAGCCTGGGCATGAGGTGTCACGGACGGCTTCGGGGTAGGAACGGCGGTAGTTGCCTGGCGGGCTTCTTCGGCCAGCTGCTCGGGTGTTTTGAGCGTTTTCATGTGCCCATAGGCTGCGCTCATGCCGGATTTTTGGTTTTCGATTTTGAGCTTTTCAATCAGCGCTTTCTCATCAGCTGTAGGGTCAGCAGCCCGGGTACCCGGAAGCGGCTGCGCTCCGGGGATTGCGGCCGGGTCGCTACCGAATACCGCTTGCGTAGGCGTATTGACGGTAGGCGTGCCGGTCTGCATGAACCAGTTGCCGGCGGGCGGCTGCGGCACGGCTGTCTGGGCCGGCGTGGGCAGGCTGGGGTTCGGCATTTGCAGCTGGGCGATGATTTGCTGTCGGTGGTTTGCGTCGGCGGCGGTTATCATGTTGCCGAACTTGTGGGCGACAGGGTTGGCTGTTTCGTCGAGCATATCGTCGGCAGCGGTGACATCGGCAGCCAGACTAGTGGTTTGCGGCAGTACGCTGGGCTGTGCCAGCCGGTCGGAAATAAGATTGGGCAGCTCGGTTGCTGGGGCTGCCAGATTGACGTTCACGTTTTTGATGGCCCAGCCGCGGCTGTCAATGGTATTAGCCAGGGCACTCAAACGGCTCTGAACTTCGTTTCGGCTGAGACCGTTGGTGAGTCGGCGTTCTGGTACGTGGGGCGCGGTAACGCTGACCAGTTCTTTGGCGCCGCTCTGGTCCCAGATGCGCTTGCGTGGTTTGACCAGGAAACGTATCCGGGCCAGCGCCCAGACTTCGGTCGGCTGATCCTTTCCCCATGGGAATGCAAAAAAGCCGCAAATACCCGCAATAGGCACAAAAACAACGAGCATAAAAGCGGCGCCCTTGCTGGCGGCCAGGAACCCAAGGTAAATGCTCAAGGCCGCAATGCCAGCATATATGAACTGACGGAGTGTCAATGCTCCGACCAGCTTGTCTTCCGCCTCTACGTCCTGAAGTACCTTATATGTAGCCATTTGTTACTTAGTATACCAAAATCGGTACGGCCGGACGTGCTTTACGGCCTAATCCTTAGCTACTAACAGGCTTTCTGCACCTGCCGCTTGCCATTCCTCAATGGTCATCATACGCAGGCCAAGTGTCGTGTAGTTGACTTGGTAGAATCCGAATTCATCAACGGATAGGGCTTCAGGGTGTGTGTTTAAGAGGTCCTGCGCCATAACACCGACGTACGTCTGGTTACTCCATAGGTAACGGAAGCTATAAATAGTGACTCCGTTAGTAATGCCAAGTTGTACTATGTCACGCTTCAGTCTTGCATCAGAGGGGGGTGCACCACCGCCAGGGGCACCACCGCCCCCTCCGGGTGCACCACCTGGCGCGCCACCTGGAATACCACCTCCAGCGGCGGCAGCCTGAGCGGCCCACGTCTTGCGCCTGTCCAAGTACGCCTCGTGTGCCAGGCCGGTGCTAGCTTCCAAATCTGCCTCGTGGTCACGCATCCGTTGGTTTATTCCGTTTCCTGTGACAGATGCTCCATTGAGCTCTGTGGCAAACGCTTCGCGGACATCTGGTGTCATACCGTTTATTACGTCGTGCATCCCGGCGGCATTAGCTACGGCTGTTGCGAACTCAACCTCAGTTCTTGCGTTGCTTGCTTGTCTACGCACCTCCACGGCAAGTTCTCTAGCCTGCTCCTTGCGCATCCTGTGGCTGTTTGCTGCATTAAACCCATTACTAGCACGTTTTAGCAGCTCGTCGTCACTAAGGGTACCGTTGGCAGCGCCAAGTAGGTCGCCAAAACCCGCACTAGATACCAAACTGCCACTCTGCTTTACAAGTGCGGCAGCTTGCGAGTCGGTCATGATATCTTGCGACACAGCATGTCTCATCCATGCGGCGCGCTCAGCGGTTCTATCGGTGGAGGACGCCGAAGCGAGCGCTGCGGTGGCTGCCGTATGCTGCATCTGCTTGGATCCCATAACCGTGCCATAGGCTTGCTCGGTATAGGCTAGCTGGTTTATGGCATCATCGCGTGTTCCCAGGCCGGCGGTCACGTACCTCTGTATGAAGTCATCCTTATTAGTAGCGAACTGAGCAATCTTGTTGGCGTCATCGTTTGCGGCCGCAGCTGGATTGTTTTTGATTGACTCAGCCGCTGCTCCTGCCAGGTGACCAAATTCAGCATTTGCCATCTCACTACGATACCGGGCTGTTCCGTGACCACCCACGCCAACCGATCCTGCTCCCCAAGCGGATAGTCTGTTGAGACCCCGTTGACGCATAGCGTGCCGGCCGGTGCCCAATCTGGTCCTATTAAAGCCTTGCTTGATTGCGCCCACATTGTCTTCGACAGTCTTCTGGCGGGCATTGCGTAAACGGTCGAACCCGCCTTTGCTACGGTCATTCACGAACCCAGATATGGTGCTTAT
>CAZMWE010000042.1:0-2200 GCA_964570005.1 uncultured Candidatus Saccharibacteria bacterium
CGCGGCGAACGGTCGCGCGAATGCCGGCGTCGAGAGCGCGCCCCGGCCACGCGTATTTTTGTGCAGCACCAGGGTTTTGTCCTTCGCCTGGTATTTTTTGACTACCGGCACTGTCGTGTCTTCATCGAAGTCGTACACGACCACCAGCTTGTGCGGTGTTTTTATTTTCTGCCGCACCGCTTCATATAGCGCCGGAAAATTATCCCCTTCGTTGTAGACGGGTGTAATTATGTGGAGTGGTGGTTGAGCGCCGGCCTTAGATGTTGCCATTTTCGACTTGCTCTTTGATCCACGGGATCACTTCGTCGAGCATGTCGTCTAACGAAGTGTTCGCTTCGTAACCAAGGACCTTTTTGGCTTTGCTGGTATCAGGAACACGCTTTTGCACGTCGTGTTCAAAGGGCTTGTCGGAAGTGTAGTTGAACGGTTTGTCGCCGTTGAGCTTCTGCCAGATTTTTTCGGCCAGCTCCAGCACGGTAGTGGACTGTGGCGTAGAGATATTGAAGTCGTTGTTGAGCGCCTCTTCCTTCTCGATGCACAGACGGATGCCGCGCGCCAGATCACCGCCATACGTGTAGTGACGCACCTGGTTGCCTTCACCCAAAATGTGTAACGGGTCCTGACCCTTCACAATCTTCTGGACCAGATCCGGCACGACATGGCTCATGGCCAGCTTGACGTTGCCGGAGTAGATTTCCTTGTCATTTTTGGCACGCTTTTCACCGATACCCACACAGTTAAAGGGCCGGATGATGGTGTAGGGCAGCTCATACTGCTCCCAGCCGCCGCGTGCGTAATATTCGCAAGCTAGTTTCTGAAAACCGTAGGTAGAGATGGGCGGCGGCGAGGTCTGTATGGCCGTTTCAGGCGTGGGGAACTGCTCGGTTGACTCGTATACCATGCTTGAGCTCATAACCACGATCTTCTTGAGCTTCTTATTTTGGTGAGCCCAAATGGCAGTATCAAACGCGGCGGCAGTAATTCGCTCGTTTTCGGCCAGTAAGTCATAGGCAAATTCATGGAAGTAGCTGATGCCACCGATCATGGCCGCACCGGACACAATCACATCCACGTCCTCGGCCGCCTTTTTCATCAGCTCAACATCTTTGGCATCACCCTCGATAAAAGTATATTTGGGATGTTTGTCGTAGCTTTTTTCGACTTTGCCGTACTTAGAGTAGTTGTCGATGCCAACCACTTCATGTCCGTTGTTCAGCAACTCTTCGACAGTATACCCGGCAATAAACCCGGCTGCGCCGGTCCAAAGAATCTTCATTTATACTAACCCTCCCTTACCATAAAAGTTCCACATATCTACCACCACTTTACCATCCCAGGCTTCATCCTGATAGTCGCTGTGTGGCGCCGCCAGGACTACGATATCGGCTTTCTTTTTTACTTCATCCAGCAATACCAAGCGCGGATCTTGGACATACGGATCGTGACACAGTACGGTATCAGCCTCTACCTCGAGTTGCTTCTTGAGCTTGTATGACAGGCTTTCGCGTGGGTCGTCGTTGTTGCCCTTGAACGCCATGCCGAGAATTGCCACCGTCTTATGCGGTAGATCATACTTTTGCTTCATAGCGTCTACAATGAAGCCCGGCAGGCCTTCGTTCACGAGCATGGCCGCATGGCCCAAAAAGAAGTTATTGCCGCTGAAGGCCGAAAGCTGCATAGTGTCTTTGAACAGGCACGGCCCGGCCGCCAGACCAGCCTTGGCAAAGGTCTTGAGCCGCGGATAGTCCGTGGTCATGGCATTGTAGATATTGTAAAAATCGTAGCCACTGGCGTTTGCGATGGTATAGAACTGGTTGGAAATTGCAAAGTTAATGTAACGCCAAGTGTTAGTCATGAGCTTGGCGAGTTCCGCCTCGACGGGCTTCACGACAATAACTTTTGGGGTGAGGACTTTGAACAGCGTGGTG
This sequence comes from uncultured Candidatus Saccharibacteria bacterium, assembly GCA_964570005.1. Taxonomy (GTDB): domain Bacteria; phylum Patescibacteriota; class Saccharimonadia; order Saccharimonadales; family UBA4665; genus JAJZCD01. The sequence continues at coordinate 1,929 of CAZMWE010000042.1, forward strand.
GCACGTTCGGTAGCTTCGGGAGTGCAGCCGGCAACAATTTGCGGCAGCTCGTGGAGTTCGGTGAGCGCGTGACCCTCCAGGATACGCTCCGGGCAAAACGCTACCAGCGTCTTCTTGCCTTGCTTTTGCAGATAGGCGTGGGCTTTTTCGGTCACCCCAGGGAAAAGCGTGCTGCGCATAACGAGCAATTGGTCGTCATCCAGATAGTCTTCGATCTCTTTTATGGCACGGATGATGTCTCCAACCTTGGGGTTCAGATGCTCATCAACCGG
>CAZMWE010000042.1:2210-9422 GCA_964570005.1 uncultured Candidatus Saccharibacteria bacterium
CGATGACCATGACAACCGTCTTGGCGTCTGCAACAACCTTGGGGTCATTGGTGGCAAGTAGCTTCTTATTCTTGATAACTCTGCCGAGTACCTCTTCGGCCCCGTTTTCTTTGAAGGGCACCACACCCTTGTTCACTTTTGCTATAACTGCTTCATTTATATCGTACAAAGCCACATTCTGACCCTCATCAGCCAGGGCCATACCAAAGGGCAGCCCCACATGCCCGCAACCGCCGACGATACAAACATCATAGCTCTTCGCCACTGTCGTTACCTCTCTTATTTTATCTGTTTAATTTTACCAGGATTCGCAGGGTTTTACTAATACCCACCCCAGTGGACAGTTTTGAGGTACTGTATCCGTGACTTCACCATCGAACTGTCGGGGTAAATGGTCAGCACACAAGTATCGGTCGGTTCCCGTACCTGCGTACAAGTATGTGCAGCAACCAGCTTGGTGTGCTGTCCGGCCGCAGCATGCACACCCCATGCCATATTTATCAGCACCAGCCCGTACAGGCCTATGCCGACGGCGATCAGAGCTGGCCTGTACACGCCCTTGAGCACCTTACGGACGGCCTCACGACTCGTCCAAATCAACATCAGCACGCTGACTAGAAAGAGCGAGGCGATGGTAGTGTAGCGGCTCGACATGGCCTCATTCACCCCGAACCCAAGCCTTGCCGCGCCCGTAATTACCGCACTGCCCAGCGCGTACAGTCCAAGCACTATCCAGGGAATTGTCCGGCGAAACAGTTGGCGTCGTCGCCATAACAGATAGCCGGCGAGGATAAAAAAGACACCTAGCGACACGATCCCCAGACCTAGCGCCGGCTTTAGTCGGTAGCTGAGTGGTCGGCCGATATACAGCAAAATGTACTCGGCATACGCTGTAGGGTGGTGCAGCGCCAGATGCCGGGAAGCTTTGTCGATGCCAAGACTATAGTGGGAATAGTATACGGCCGTGGTGAGCGTGCCCGTTATGAGCGTCGCTACAGTCTGCCAGGCGGCCGCGCGCAGATACAGCATGGCCAGCAGCATGAGCGGCCACAGCAGGGTACCGTTGCCCAGCGAGTACTGCGCCAGAGCACCACCACCGAGCATGAGCAATAGCCACTTGCCTGTCACCGATCCACGCTGCAGCCGGGCAAGCCCGTACACTACCGACACAACGCCGAGTACATTCAAGAACCACTCCAACTGCCAGCCCCACAGCCAGTTTTCGACCTGTCCCAGGGAAAACCAGATCAGTGAGATAGCCAACAGCCAACCCACGGCAGGTTTTCGCACGCCGCCTTGAGCTGTCAGCGCGGTAGCCTTACATAACACCCAGAACGCACCCACCGCCACCAGCAGGCTCAAAGCACACTCCGCCAGCAGATTCCAGCGCGTTACATATGCTAGACCAACCAGGATAAGCGTAGGGATTGGTATGCGATGTTCGTTGTGCTGCTGCCAGAAGTCATGCCAGTAAAAGTGGCCGGCATGCAGGTGCTGGAAAATGGGCACCAGCTCCCAGTCGTCCCAAAAGGGTGTGTTCTGGCCAAAGTACAGAATGAGCGCCAGCGCACCAAGCGCTGGCAGCATCAGTAACGCATTGCGGTAGCGTGTGTCACCAGAGAAACGCGCGGTCAACGATTGCCATCCGCGCCAACTTTGTTTCCCACTGACCTGTTGTGCCATGTCTGCTACCGATTCTGGTTACTGTTTGCTTACGGGTGTTGCCATTCGTCCGCGCCCACCGTCTGGGCCAATCGCTTCAGGTTTTTCCGCGTCCAGTCAGACGCACAGTATTCGGCAACAGCTATCACTACCACCCCAGCAAACAGGACATACGTCAGCTTGACGTGCGGCGGCTCAAAGTAGAAGCGGATCATGTGCCGGCCGGCCGGTACTGTGACAGTCTGCATCAGTCCCTTGTAGCTGTCGATGGTTATGGGCTTGCCATCCAGCGTCGCGGTCCAACCCGGGAAGAATTGCTCAAGCCGCAATATAGTCGATGCCGTGGGGCAATTGGCGTCGATTTCGTCCCAGCCTACCGCCTGTGTGGTACAAGTGCCGCTCAGCGTACTCACGTACGGTTTAGGGTCGGGCAACTGGTAGATGTCCGAGATTTCGTCATGAAATACCAGCTTCAGGCCGGCTGCGCGAACCTGCGACGCGCTGAAAAGATCTGGGAAAGTTATGACATACTTTACCCCGATTGCTTCGTAGTTTGATATATTCTTCAGAAACGCCTCGGGAGGTTGGATCTTCTTACCGTCGGCCGAGTTGGTCCCCGTAAAGTTGATGGGGTTTACGTTGCTATCCAACTTACTCGTAATGTACGCGCTGTACGAGCTCGGCTGTGGCACATCATTGATGTTAACTGATGCCACCCGGTAGTAGCTGCCGTAGTTAGGCTGTATGGGACCCAGACTGAACATGCGCTGATCGCCAAGGTTGGCCCGCAAAAACTGCACCGGTTTGTAGTCCATGGTCGCGTGGCGCGGTGCCGACAGCATTGGCACTATATACATAGCGCCCACATCCAGCAACAGTACTGCCAGAATGCCATACCGGGCGATTTTATTGCGCGAAAACACCAGACCGGCGCCTACCAAGGTTACGATGCCGAGTCCCCACGCTATTGAGCCATAGTAAAAGTGTCTGATATACGGCGCATGCGCATTGGCTAGCACGTGATATTCAGACCGGCTGATCAGCGCCGCGCCAAGTATCGCTACCAAGCTGAATGCAGTCGCCCCAAGACCTATCTGCACTATTCGCTTACGGTCCTCCGTCTGCTTTTCCCAAACGTAGGTTATAGCCATTGCCGCAAGGACGATAGCCGCAAGTTCGTAGGTCGGCGGGAAGTACCGGCTGAAGGCTGCCGATGACAAGATCGGGATATGTCCGGCAATTTGATTAAAGCCGAGCAGACCATACGAAGCGAGCACGCAAAAGATGATCCATGCCAGCAGGAACAAACGGTCAAGGCGCCGGAAGGTGCGCGCTGCCAGGCCAGTGACGGCCAGCGGCAATAATGATATCGCCACAAAACCGCCGACGACAGCCCACCATTTATACAGTGTAAGCGACACATCGTAACCCCAGTTAGCAAAGATCGGGCCGTATATATACGGTAAGATCAGCCCGGCCAACCCGATGGTCGGTAACACCAAGCCAGAGGTGTTTCCAGCATGTAGACCAACGTTGGCGTGAGGTAAATATTCTGCGAATGCCAGCAGTATGGGCGACGCCAGCGCTAGTCCTGCCAGTGCCGCGCCCAGTAGTTTACCAATATAACGCGGGTAATCAGCGCGCGGCAGCGTACTCAGTCGGACGAGTGCCCATAGACCGGCAAACATCATATCTATAAAGCCGGTTTCAGGAAAGCCGGCGTACAGAGTGCAGGCCACGGCCAACGCCAGCACCAGCCAACCGCGTCGTTTGCGCCCGCGGGAGTGTTCCAAAATTATTTCTATACCCAGCAGCAGCCACGGCAAGAAAGCTATCGGATTAAAGATGGTATGTGCTATCCAGGCGTACGTACCATTAATAGCAAACGCCGCAGCGCCGACCGCCGCGGCTATCTCATTACACTTCAGTTTCTTTAGGAAATAATAGACCCCCAGCCCGGCGATTATCTCCAGACAAAGATGGAAGTAGAACAGCCCGTTCGGAAACACCAGCAAGAATTCCAGCGGAAAGAGCGCACCCGATTGCAGACCGCCTACTAACGGCGTACCGACCCCTTCGTACAAGTTCCACCAGGGTAGGTGGCCGTGCGCCAGGTCAACAGCTGCCCGATGTCCGAGAGCCTGCGCGTAAAAACCGTCGCTGGGGTCAATAGTGTACTGTCCCAAAAACGGACCAGGCTGCTGGCTGTTAATAAGTCCTGACCGCAGATATGCAGGGTTGGCAACGTAGTGATCGGTTATATATAACCCGTTGGCCACAAGGATAAATAAAATGATTAGAGCGGGAAAAAAGAATCGGTGATGAGCCAATTCACGAAGCCGATGCCGAAGCACATCCATATTGCTGCCTTTTTACTGTATTAACAGTACCATACCATGGAACTTGTTTTGGAGAATCACAGCAGGTGCTAGAATAGCTATGATGGCAACTGTGCGAACAACGCTGAGGAGGGTAGCAACCAGGGTACCTGTGGCTAAGCAAGTCCTTGATGACCGGGCTAAACTGCGCCAGGCTGTTGCAATCTTGACCATCGAAAAACAGCAACTTGCCGAACGATGGAACGAGAAACGCAGTCTGGTTTCATATGCATTTCTGAAAGGGTCCGGTATTGAGATAGGCGCCCTGCACATGCCCCTGCTGCTACCGCCGGAAGCTGCAGTCCAGTATGTTGACTATCTATCTGTTGAGGACTTACGCAAACAGTATCCCGAATTGCGCGACCTGCCGCTTGTGGACGTGGCCATCGTCGACAATGGCGAGCAGCTCACCAAAGTCAAAAACGGGTCGGTTGATTTCATCGTAGCCAACCACTTCCTAGAGCACTGTCAAGACCCCATCGGCACGCTTATCACCTTTTACAAAAAACTCCGGCGCGAGGGCGTGATATACATGTGTATCCCCAATAAGGTTTATACGTTTGACATGGACCGGCCGGTGACTACATACGAACATCTGCTACAAGAGCATAAGCACTACCCGTCTCAGAAGTTGTACTTGGAACATTGCCGGGAAATTGCCGAATACGGCGAACATCTGAAGACCGAGACGGACATCAAAAGATGCGTAAAATCTCTGGTAGACACCAACTACAGCATCCACTACCACGTTTGGACACAGGCAGCTTTGAGCGAATTTTTCTACCGGGTGGCAGCTGACTTTTCGCTTGATATAACGCTTGAGGCAATGATTAAAAATCAGCACGAGATCATTTGCGTCCTCCGAAAATATTCGGCAAACGAAGAAAAGAAGCAGCTTGCCGATATAAGGAAAATATACTCCGATCTGCCGCCTATGTGGGAGCGCCTCGGCACCAAATAACACCTTGCGTTTGACATGCTAAACCTGTTTCTTTACACCTTTGCCTTCCTAACAACCGGCCTGTGGCTTGGGATACGAATTATTAAACGCCGGCTATTCCCGCAGGAATTTCTGTACGTGTGCAGTCTGGCAGCCAGCCTGCTGATTCTCTACGCTCTATTCTTTATTTACCTACATAACCCAGATTGGGGACACAATTTTAGCGTCGCCTTCATCGCCTATTCCCCATTGGCGCTGCTATCAATTGTTTTGTCTGTTAAGAAATCACGGCAGCTACTCAAACTCATACTGACCTTTTTCCTGCCCCCATTGCTGATAACCGCCACAATCTTCTGTGCCTACACGGCCCTGCTCTATGGCTGCCGCTATCCGGTTAGCAGCTTTGACAATCGACGGCCAGCCAACAACACGTTCTGCTCCATCAAAGAATTTCCGCTGGATAATGGCCTGCCTGAATTGTTCGGCGTTGACGTGGTCCAGCACCAGCCCAACCCGACGGTGCTCGACTGGTCCATAGCCAACCGACCACCACTCCAGATCGCCGCCACTTTGCCCATCGACGACCTTGACAGCACCGTATCACCGGCCCGGCTCTCCAACTACTACAACCTGTTCTCTATTTTCCTGCAGCTCATGTGGATTGGCGCGGTCTGGGCGCTGCTCCAACGATTTAAGATCCGACGACGCTACCAGGCCGTGCTCTTTGTGGGGTTCTGCGCGACTGGTTTCTTTTACCTTAACTCGGTTTTTGTCTGGCCTAAGTTGCTGGCCGGAGGCCTCGTCGTGGCCGGCATGGCGCCATACATTGGCGCTAAATTCAACAAGAGCCTGCTGCGCTATCTGCCCGTCGGCGCTGCTTTAATTGCACTTGGCCTGATGTCACATGGCGGCGTTGTCTTCACGCTCATTCCCTTTGCATGCTTTCTGGTATACAAACTGTGGCAGTACAAAGACCGTGATTACAAAATTATCGGTATCGCGGCAGCCATTATGTTGGCCATCCTGGTTCCTTGGCAAATCTACACCGCCACAATACCCAACGCCAGCTACCTAGATAAGTACCAGTTTGCCAATGTCACGGACGCCTCACAGGCGGCCAAGCACGGTACCGTGCGGACGATACTCAACGCATATGAAAATATAACTTTCTCTGAGTGGGTGCACAACAAACTGCAGAATGTCCGGACCCTGTTCGACGGCACAGGCGATCAAGGCTTTATCTACATATGTCCCATTACCCGTGTGGTCGCTTCCCGTGATGATTGTGTCAAGCAGCGCGATCTGACGTTCTTTAGCACGCTGTTCTCGCTGGAAAGTTTTGTGCTCGGCGTTCTGTTTTTGATATATCAGGCTGCTCGCCGCCAACTGGACAGTTTTGACAAGGAGTCTATGCTGTTGGTAGCTTGCTCGCTGGTACTATGGGTGCTGTTACTGTTCGCACCTGGGAGCACAGTGGTACATCAGGGTTCATATGCCAACAACATATTACTCTTTATACTAACGGGACGGGCCATTTTACGGTTCTCGCCAAAGCTGTTGTCGTTCCTGGTACTGGCTCAGCTGCTCATCTTTTACGCAGCTTGGATACATCCATTTCCCTACATTTCGTTTTGAAATAAATACGGTGTATGTGGTATAGTATGCTTGTAACACTAAAATAAAAAGATCTAAAATTTGAGTAATACCACTGTAAAACGCGCTGTGCTCGGGTTCGCAATCTTAGTTATTGCGGGCTTGGCCTTTTGGGGTTATCACACTGTTTCCACACCCAAAAAACCACAGACCAAGGCGGTCGTAACGGTTGGTAAGCCGGTCGCCCCGCCACCAAAGAGCTCCTCTAGCTCTTCGACCAGTGGGCAAACTGACCAGCAAGGGCAAACCGCACCCAACTCCAATCCCGGTGGCGCCACCGACAACAGTGGCTCGCAGATTCCCAGTACTCCTTCGACTGATTGGGCAACGTCTGCGACCGGCTATATTACGGTTAAATCGCCAGTAGCCAATAGTACCCTCAAGGACGGTGCGGTGCTAGCCGGCTCCGCCAAAGTGAGTCAAGTTAGCTGGCGACTGGTCGATAACACGGTCGGTGTGACAGCCCAAGGGCAGCTGTCAGTGGTAAACGGCAATTTTTCTGGCACGCTTCATTTCCAGCCGCACGGTACCGGTGGCCGGCTGGACGTTTTCAGCGTGGATGCGCAAGGTGTCGAGTAT
>CAZMWE010000043.1:0-9410 GCA_964570005.1 uncultured Candidatus Saccharibacteria bacterium
CAAACCTTTGCGAGTCACACTGGTAGAACCAGTGGATTACCTTATGGGGTATTTAGTTGAGCAGTTGCGCACCCTGGGGTTACAGACGGACGAAGCACGGATATACATTGAGTTGCTGAAGGAGCCGAGCACCCATCTGCGCCTTGCTCACGCCACTGGCATCAACCGCACTAAGGTATACCGCTTAGCGAGTGACCTGGAAAAGCGAAGCCTGGTTACACGGCGCACCGACGACCGTGGCACGTTCTTGGTCGCAAGCGACCCGGCAGGTCTGGAGATCGAGGTTACCAACCGTGAAGAAACGCTGAAAGAACAGCGAGCCGCACTTGCACAACTACTACCAGCACTTGAGGCAGTACAGACAAAGGGCAAGAGCGGGTTCGTGGTGCAGGCCTACGAAGGTCGCGAGGGGTTCAAGCAGATGCTCTGGCATGAGCTGAAGACTAAGGGAGAAAACCTGATATTTGGTAGCGGCACCATTGACGACCTAGTGTCGGAAGGCCATTGGGCTGAAAAGCACCGCGAACTTACCGTCAAAGCTAGCTACACCATCCGTGAATTAATGAACCCCGGCGACAAAGACAAGCCATTCACTTTGAATGACGAGTTCATGGAGCGCTACGTCCACCGCCGGATTCCGTGTGAGACCCTACGGTTCGAGAACCAAGTCTCCATTTATAACGATACTGTCGCCACTTACCACTGGCGCAATAACCAGAAGGTCGGATTCGAGGTCATAGACGCAGCCTATGCCAACATGATGCGTCAGTTGTTTGAGCACTACTGGCAGCTAGCCGAGACGATTTAGCCGCCACAGCTGCACGTCCTGTTGTTGCGCAACGCTTATTGTTATTGCTACAATGGCTTTGAAATGGCACAAAAAACACAAAAACAGCGTATTGTCATCGTTGGCGGCGGCTTCGGTGGCGTAAAAACAGCGCTGGAACTCAGCAAACACGCCGATTTATTTGACATTACCCTAGTAAGCGAGCGGCCGGACTTCTGGTATTTCCCGACCCTGTACCACACGGTTACCGGCGGCACACGGCTGCAAAGCAGTATTCCCATCGAACGTCTGCTGCACGGTAAGTCGGTCCAGTTCGTGCAAGGCAAAGCAGCCAGCCTGGACCGGGAGAACAAGGCAGTCGTACTGGAGAATAAGGCAACTGTGCCATATGACAAGCTAGTCCTGGCACTTGGCGTTGTGACCAACTACTTCGGCATTCCGGGACTACCGGAATTCAGTTACGGCATGAAATCTATCGGTGAAGCCGAAGACCTGAAGCGTCACCTACACCAACAGATTATCGACGAAGGTAAGCCCGACCTCAACTACGTGATTGTCGGCGGCGGTCCGACCGGCATCGAGCTGGCCGGTGAGCTTGGCCGCTATATGCACCACGTCATGCAACGACACGGCGTAAACGACCGGGGCGTGCACATCGACCTGGTGGAAGGCATGAAACACTTGCTGCCGCGTTCACCGAAAAGTGTCGGCCGGGCCGTGGAGCGACAGCTGCGCTCTCTAGGCGTCAAGCTGTACCTGGGCGAAGCGGTGCAGGGCGAAACAGCCGATGAGCTCACGGTAGGCGGCAAGCCTATCCGCAGTCACACCGTTGTTTGGACAGCCGGACAAGCCAACAACCCGTTCTATGCCGCGAACGCCTTCAACATGGGGCCGCACAAAAAAGTCGCCGTGGATGAATTCCTGCGCACTCCAAGCGACACCAACGTTTTTGTGATCGGCGACAACGCCGAAACACTGTACAGCGGTATGGCTCAGACCGCCCTATACGACGCTGATTTTGTAGCCGGGAACTTTGTGCGTGAACTCAAGAATGAACCGAAGCTGGCATACAGGCCTAAAAAACCGGTGTCAGTCGTGCCGGCCGGACACCGCTGGGCGGCTGTGGAATGGGGCAATTTCCACTTCTATGGCTGGCTGGGCTGGTTCCTGCGCGAAGCGGCCGACTTTACCGCCTTCAACGACATTGAAAGCCCGGTCGATGCGATCGAACAGATGTCGACCGAGCTGCAAACCCAGGATCTCTGCCCGGTCTGCGGCAGCGTCGCTTAATCCTTTGGATAGCCCTGCCGTTGGTTCTCTGACCTGTGCGATAATACATACGCATGGATGATTTTGAGTTAGTGTACAAGGCGCTGAATGACGCTCAGCGACAGGCAGTTGATGCCCTCGAAGGACCGGTGCTGGTAATCGCCGGGCCAGGGACTGGCAAGACGCAGCTACTAAGTGCCCGCGTAGCGCAGATCTTACGTCAGACCGACGTCGCCCCGCAGAACATTTTGTGCCTGACGTTTACCGAGAGCGGGGCGCAGAACATGCGTGAGCGACTCACCCGGTTTATCGGTCGTGAGGCTTATGATGTGCAGATCAGCACCTACCACGCTTTTGGCGGCGACCTGATTACGCGTTATCCTGAATACTTTGCCGAAACCCGGCTGGGGCGGCCAGTCGACGAATTAGGCAAACGACAGGTCGTAGGCGACATTGTCGAACGCCTGAGCTACCGCAGCCCGCTCAAACAGACCCGCCATCATCTCGGCGACCTTATGACGACCATCAGTGAAGTCAAACGCGGTCTGTTGACGCCGCAGGCCTTGCGTGACATCGCCGCCGGTAACTTAGCCGTTATCGAACAAGCTAGCCCCGCGATCGCGAAAGCCCTGCAGCCGTTCATCAAACGCATGCCGACCAAACTTGATACGGCGGCACCGGTTTTTGCCACTATCCACACCGAACTTGCGCATATTGCCGAAACCGCACCCCTGCACCCGCCATTTGAGAACCTGGCTCAGCTCGCCGCCGACCAGCTTGCTCTGGCCATTGATGCCGCTGAAGCGACCGGTAAAACCAAACCGTTCACCGCCTGGAAAAACGACTGGCTGGTCAAAAATGCCGACAACCACTACATACTGGCCGGCGGCCTGGAAGCATTACGTATAGCCGAGCTCGCGGCTGCCCTTGAAGCCTACGAAAAAGCCCTGGCCGACCGCGGCCTGTACGATTTTGACGACATGATCCTGCGCGCCATTCACGCCCTGGAGCACAACCTGGAGCTTAAATATACACTGCAGGAACGCTATCAGTACGTACTGCTCGATGAGTTTCAGGACACCAACGCGGCACAACTACGCCTGGTTGAGCTACTAACTGACAATCCGGTAAGTGAGGGCCGCCCAAATGTCTTGGCCGTCGGTGACGACGACCAAGCCATCTACGCCTTTCAGGGTGCGCAGTACAGCAATATGCTCGATTTTTTCCACCTGTTCCGGGATGTACTGGTCATAAACCTGACCGAAAACTACCGCTCGCGGCCGGAAATACTGGAGACCGCGCGCAATGTGGCGCTGCAGATTACCGACAATTTGTCGGCCGCTTTTCCTAAGTTAGATAAAACGCTCATCGCCCGGAACACGAAGCTACCGAACATCACACTCGCGCGTACCGAATATTTGAGCGATGTCGCCGAGCGGGCCGGAGTCGCCGCCAAAATCCGCAAACTTATTAAAAACGGCACAAAACCCAGTGATATCGCCGTGCTTGCACCCAAACACCGATACCTCGAACCGCTCGTGCCGTACCTGGACGGCGTCCCGCTGCGGTACGAGCGTCGCGAAAATATCCTGGAAGCACCGGTGGTGCGACAGCTCATCACCATGAGCAAATTGGTACTAGCCATCCATGTCCGTAATTTCGCCCTCGCCGACAGCTACTGGCCGGAGGTCTTAAGCTATCCGTTCTGGAATTTTGCCGTCAGCGATATCTGGAAACTGTCATGGGATGCCGCCGACCAGCGCAAACACTGGAGTGAGCTCTTGCTGGCCAGCGATAAGTTCCGGCCGGCCGCGCTTTTGTTCTACGGCCTGGCAGGACAGGCACAGACTGAAACGTTGGAAGCCATACTCGACAAACTCATTGGCACGGATGATGTAATAACTAACGATACGGACAGCCCGCAGGTGCGCTCACCACTACGCGCATTCATAGAAGCAGAGCAGGGGACACTATACCAGACCGCCACCGAACTCACGGTGCTGCGCGAGCGCCTGCGCGAACACGAGCAGCAGCGCGAAGGTTCACTCACACTGCCCGATCTGCTGGCTTTCGTGCACGAATACGAAGAAGCTGAGGAGCAGATGATCAACACCAGCCCCTACTCGGAAGCTGCCGATGCCGTGCAGCTCATGACGGTTTTCAAGGCCAAAGGCCTCGAATTCGCTCATGTGTTCTTGCTTTGCTGCCAGGACAATGTCTGGGGCAGTGGAGCTCGGGGCAATGGCAATAAGATCACACTGCCCGCCAACCTCGCGCCGATCCGCCACGCCGGCACGACTGAGGACGAGCGCCTGCGCATTTTTTACGTCGCCCTGACCCGCGCCAAACACGGATTACATCTGACTAGCCACGCCGCTACTTTTGGCGGCAAGAAACCAGCACGGCTTAAATACCTCGCGGAAGTCGAGCAGACAGACGACTCCGTGATTAGCGGCACTTTGCCAGCGCAGTACGCTACCGTCGCTAAGGATACAACCAATACCGTCGCATTAGCATCCCTTGAAACCAACTGGCGAGCCCGTCACGCCACGCTCACCCCGCCACTTCGTGAACAGCTTCGGGAGCGCCTCAGCCGCTACCAGCTCAGTCCAACGCACCTCACGACCTTTCTCGATCTGGAGCATGCCGGGCCGCAGGGTTTCCTCATGAACACCTTGCTTAAGTTCCCCAGCGCACCGAGCGTAGATGTAGACTTTGGTAATGCCATGCACGAAACGCTGCAATGGGTGCAGTTGGAACTCAACCAGCATAGCGTACTGCCCACGGCAGAACAGGTAAAAGCCTATCTTGCCAAACGATTGGAACTTAAGCCACTCACCGCTGAACAACTAGCCGTCCAGCAAGCTCGCGGCGAACAGGCGCTTGAGGTGTTTTTGAGTGACGATGTGCAACGCTTCACCGCCGGTAATCGCCCTGAGTACAACTTCCGCGACGAAGGCGTTGTGTACGGCGATGTCCGCATGAGCGGGAAAATCGACTTGCTTGAAATCGATGAAACCAACAAACGTATTACGGTGGTAGATTACAAGACTGGCAGCCTAGGTAGTGGCGCTACCAAACGCCACCGCTACGAGCTCCAATTATATTGCTACAAGCTGTTGTTGCAAGGCTCACATACTTTCCGTGGTTATACGGTAGAGCAAGGTAAACTGGTGTTCGTAGAGCCAAATGGTGACGGCAAAATCCAGGAACACATTGTTACATTCAAAGATGATGAGCTTGCGCGCGTCAAAGGACTGATAACCGCCATGTGGCGGCACGTCATGGCCGCCGATATGCCCGACGTCTCGAGCTACGGCACCACCTTCACGGATATTAAGCGCTTCGAAGACAGTTTATTAGCAGCATAAGAAAACTGATACTACACCAAAAGACCACCCCGCAGGATGGTCTTTTCATTTGAACTTCGTGCCTAACTAAGCAGCGTTCGGATTGCGGCGTCGACCCGAAGTGGAGCGACCACGCTTGGCAGGGGCTTTTTTGGCAGCGGTGCTGCTGCGTGACTTTGTGCCTGCACTGCGGCTGCTGGCGCGCTTTGCGGTAGCCTTACTGGCTTCAGTAGCCTCTTCGGCTTCTTCGACAGTTTCAATTTCGGATTGCGAAAGCGTAGCGTTCAGCTTGCTAGTCTTAGCCCGTTCATCACGGGAACTGGCAATCTCAGCCAACTCAGTCTCGACAAACAACAGATTGTAGAGGTTAAAGCCGATAACCGCACCCAGTACCGGACCAAGCACGTATGTACCCCAGGCCCATTGGCGCAGACCAAGCGCGACCGCCGGGTTCAGGAAACCGGCAGAGGCTATTGATGCCACGAGCGCACCGGCGGTCAGTGAACCACCAATGGCCGCCGCCTTCGCAAACAGGTTGAAGCGCTGGTAAATAGCCGCAGCCCAACCGAACGAGAACACGAAGGTACCGACCACCTCGGCAACCAGTAGACGAGCATTGTAGGTATCTGTGTTATGAATAGTGCCGATCTTGGTCAAGTAGGCGAACAGTAACCATGCCACCTCACCACCAGCCAGCTGGACAACAATGTAAGCCAGCGCCTGCGAGGTACGCAGTTTGCGTACCGTCCAGAGACCGATGGTCATGGCCGGGTTGAATACCGCACCGGAAATACCGGCCAGTGCCAGCGTCATGAGCGCGACCATCAGGCCGGCCGACGTGGCAATAAAGTAGGCGATGTTGAGCTGTGAGCGGCTGATCGCCAATACGATCAGCGTCAGGGCCGCAGTACCCAAGAACTCACCCACAAGCATCGCGAGCCTATTTTTACGAAACATATCTTATAACCTCCGCTTTTTGCTTAATATTCATTAGCGTACAGTGAAGTTATGGTTTTGTAAAGGGGAGTGCCAGAGAGCCTATCAGTAAAAGCTCTCACTATACACAAGTAGCGCCCGCGACTACTCGAAGCCTACCTGTTCTACTTTCGCGTCGCCTCCTGTGCTGCGCCACATCTCGAATAAATAACCATTGTCCGCATGGTCCCGCATGAGAAGTGTTCGCGTCGTAGCAGCACGCGCTAGCCTGATAAAAGCCAGCAAATGGCGCTGTGCTGTGTTTAAGCCATGCGCAACCTCGGCGCGATCCGTGGAGTGCGCTACCGTGTCCACATAGCCTTGTATTTCCTCGTCTGCTGGCCGGTTGTCATACCTGAGGCCAACTCCGGGCTCCAAGACAGCCACATATACGCCAGACTCATTCGGACCTACTACATCATAGCTTGGATGGCCGCTGTCGGGCTGAGCCAGTTGTTCAATGGTAGTACCCCTGAGCAGATCAGCCAAAACACCAGCCGAGCGCTTTGTTCGGTCGGCATGCTGATCAACGATTGGGAAGTCAAGTCTGTGCGCCCACCGCCGCATGGTAGCCAAAGTCGGATCTGAAGGATTTGCCATTTCATCAAAGATACCGACGACATTGACATTATTTTTGCACTTAAGGTGTACCCATGCAACATCGTAGGGCCACCACTCTTGGGCAAGCGCGATTCCGAGGTCGACACTGGCTGAAACACCTTCTTCCGCACCGAGAAACAACGCTCCGTCCATCCCTTGGCCGGCTAGACCACCGGCGTTCTGAGCGAATACCATGCCAGGACGGTAACTTAGCCCCTTACGCAGACGTGGGTCTACGCAAAGGTCGACCACACCTCCGCCTGGCAGCAGTGTAATAGGTCCGTAATTATTATCACTGTCTGGACCACCAAAAAAATCCGCACTCTGCCGGATAGACTCTACTGACATTGGAACTCCTTCGAATCGCTAATTTAATGCGATTATAAACTCTTAGCGAGATTCCTGCAATACGCTTTGGCGGGATAATACTGGTTCACGCACTTCGGCAGGCTTGATAGCGTAAACAGGCAGATCACCCTTGGTAAGCACCTCGGCAACTGCCAGTGTATAGACGAGCATACTCTGGAAGGCGCGGCGCTCAGCAAGTTCATCGCCCGGATGCAAATCCGCCGCCAGCTCCTGCATACGCCACACTTCCACGCCGAATATGTCTACTTTGCCATCACTAATCGAGTGAACAAGCCTCTGGTTAAGCGTTTTGTTCGGGATATAATTAAGAACGATACGGGCCTCCACGTGACTACCGCCGAGTTGTTTCACGATTTTACCGCGGTCAACGATCAGCTGCATAACGTCGGCACCACGATACTCCTGGTTAGCGATCTTCTGGGCAAAGTTGGCAAAGTTATCAAGCACGTCACTCAGGCCATCCGCCGATACGCCAAGCGCCTCAAACTGGTCGGCAATAGCATCCCGGTACTCCGCCACCCGGGCGATAACCGTCGATGCTTCGTCGATCGCACCACAACCACATTTTTCGGACCCCACCGCCTGGTCAGCCGTATGCGCGCCAAAATTAATCATTTTTTCGGCGAGTTCGTTAATAGCGACACGAAAAGTAGCCAGCAGCGTCTCGCCAGCCTCACCGGAACCCACCAGATCTGCCATCGCCATCGTACTGCCACCGCCGAATACTTTGGCACGGTTCAGTGAGCGACGCAGCAGCTCCCGCCCACGCATTACCACCGTGACCATCCGGCCGTCACCGCAGCCGTCATCATCAACTAACTGACCGTCATCATCACGGCTCACGTCCACCAGGATATCGGGCGAGTTAATAGCATCGTCCACCCGGTTTATCATATCCGCATCGACGCTGCCAGCAATTGCGGTAGCTGAAATACTACCTTCGCCAATACCTAAGCCGTCACTAATCTTCGCAATGGTAAGACCACTCGAATTCTTCACCTGTTTATTCCTTTCTTTTGTACACTGCACAGCATCATTACATCCAGCAAAACCACAACACTCAGTTTCAACCTGGATCGGCAAGGATTTGGCAATATGTTCGAAGCTTTGCTTGCTATTTTGCGTTTTTACGCTTTAGACGTGAGAATTATCACAAAACTATACGATTGTACACCTTATAATGACACTTAGTAAATAGGGGAGTACCGTCCATGAGTGATCGATCCGCAGCAGCGCCGCCAACACCGACTACAAGCACCATGCGCTGGTACTTAGGAGCGTTACCGGCAGCCAGCAAGGGCACAACACTAGACGAACGGACTGCACAGGCAGTCCGTTCTGTACTGGAGCAAGTTGACCCCGCCTGGGAGCAGATTTTAAAGACGCACGTCGATACGCTTATGCGGGAGCTCACAGCCTGCTTGGACTACGACAGCCACAGTAAGCATTACGTTATAACCGGCATAGAGCTGCGCGGCATCATCGCCCGAGCGGTCTCACGCACCAGCGGACAACTCGCGGTAAACATTGGTCGGGCGCTCAGCGGCGAACCGTTAGCCGCACAATTCACTACCACTCAAAGTGATAACGAAACTGATGAAGATGACGCTGTGAAAAGCTACCAACAGCCCAATCTGCAGCAAGAATTCTAAAGCTCACTACTTCTGGTGGCGGCGCTTCAAGCTGGTGACCTGCAAACGTACAGCGGTGCGGTCGACAAGCTGCTGGGCGTGCTCCAAGCTGACCTCGTCTTTGGCTTCAGCCTTGAGCTGTTTGGCACGCTCGTGGGCGGCTTCGGCCTCGGCTTCGTTGATATCTGCAGCGGCGTCAGCTTCGTCAACCAGCACACGTAAGTTATTGCCAGAGACTTCGATCACACCGCCGCTGATCGCGAAGTATTCGCGGTCCCGGTCAGTATCACGCGATTCTTTGCGTACTGCGATCACGCCCGTAGTCGCTACGCTAACCAGCGGCATGTGGTCCTGCAGCACGCCGATTTCGCCATCCAGCGTCGGCAGGATGATTTCGTAGACGTCGCCATCAAACTTCGTACCAGTCAG
>CAZMWE010000044.1:0-8540 GCA_964570005.1 uncultured Candidatus Saccharibacteria bacterium
GCTGCCGGGCTCGGGGACCGTCACCAGCAGTGGTGGCGCCAATGGGACTATTGGCATGTTTACCGGCGTACAGAATATTGAAAATTCAATTATTACTGAAAATAGTGGCACGGGCACAATAACCGTGGGCGGTAACTTGGCTGTCACCGGTACGCTATCGCTGAACTCCCCGCTCAGCGTAGCCCAGGGGGGCACAGGTGTGGGCACATTGCCCACAAATAGCGTACTGATCGGCAACGGTACCAGTGCTACCAGCGGCATTACCGGCAGTAACGGCCAATTATTAATAATAAACGGTGCCGGATCACCGTCGTTCACCAGTTTTAGCGGCGCTGTGGCGGTATCGGGTACCGGCGCAACTACCATTCAGCCAGATGCCGTTGCATTGGGCACCGACACGACCGGAAACTATGTGGCCAACATCGGTTCCACGACCGGTCTGACGGTCGGCTCCAACACCGGCGAAGGCAGCACGCCGACTTTGAGCGTGACCTACGGCAGCGGCGCGAATACCGCTGTACAAGGCAACACACAGCTCACCTGCCCGTCTGGAACCGGCAACCTGACTGGCGGCGGCACGATTATTACATTAGGGTCGGGCGGCACCTGCGGCAATTTGGGCACCGTCAACAACCCTACATTCGCTACCAGCGTAACTACACCGATACTACAAGGAGCAGGCCTGAGTGTCGCCTCGACCGGTGCAAACGCGCTGACCTTCGGTACGAATGGCAGCACCCGGCTGACAATTGCCAGCGGCGGCGACCTGACTGCTACTGGCAGCTTAGCGCTCCAGGGCGGCAGCTTGGGTGTTGGTACCGCCACCCAGGGTGGTAGCCTGGCATTGAGCGACGGCAGTAGTAACACCGGCACATTACAGGTTTCCCCGCTGGCACAAAACGTGGTCTATACCCTGCCCGACCCCGGTACTGGCAGCGCAACCATCTGTCTGAACAGCGGCAACTGTGCCGGCTCGGGCGGTGGCGTGACGGCCAGCGGTACTGTGACAGCCAATGCACTCACTAAATTTACCGGTACCGGCAACGCCGTAACCAGTTCCACGATTACCGATAATGGTACCGTGGTAACTACCACCGTCGGTTTAAACGTCCAGGGCGGTACCATAACCGTAGGCACCTCTGGCCAGCTCGGATCGCTTGTGCTGAACGACGGTGCCGGCGGCCAGACCACCACGGTACAGGCCGGTAACAGCGCCAGTAACCTGACGTTTGTACTTCCCACTACTGCCGGCAGCAGCAATGACTGTCTGCAAAAAGGCAGTGGCAACCAGTTGGTATGGGGTAATTGTACCGGAGCTGGCGGCTCAGGCAGTGTCACCAGCCTGGACGGCATGAACGGTGATATTACCGTACTTGGCACAAACCATGAGGTAACGGTTACCGATAATAGCGGCACCGGCAGTATCACGCTGTCATTGCCACAGGATATCGACGTTACCTCAGCGCCAAGCTTCGGCCAGCTGACCGTGCAAAGTGACCAGACCACCGGCGATATGCTGACCGTTAATAATACCGACACGGGCGCTCCGACTGGCAATCTTATAAATCTTAAGCTCAACGGTAATTCCAAATTGTCGGTCAGCTCAGCCGGCAATGTGCTGGGCGGTACCTACAACGGGCAGACTATCGCCAGCACCAGCAGCTTCACCGGAGACGTCTCGGTCGCCGGCACGCTGACAGTGAACGCCATTTCGCCCAGCAGCGCGCTGACCGTCGGGGTGTCGGGCCAGTCGTTTACGCTACAAGGCAACGCCAGCAGCGTTATTAAGGCCATAGGCGGCAGCGGTACCGCAACCGTCGCCTTCCAGAGCCCAACCGCCAACGTCACCTACCGATTTGCCGCGGCATCCGCCAGCACCTACGACATCTGCACCACCCAGGGCAACTGCGTAGGACTGGGCGGCGGTGTGACGGCGACCAGCAGTACCACCGGCCAAGTGGCACTATTTACCGGCAGTAACCAAGTTGGCGATTCGGTCATCAGCCAAGCCAGCGGCAATATAAAAATTGGTACCGCCCTTAGCCACGCTAACCTGGAAGTTACCGGCACAACCACACTGGACACGCCGTTAAGCGTCACCAACGGCGGCACGGGCTTGGGCTCGATAACCGCCAACGAACTGCTGCTGGCCAACGGCACAGGCAGTTCTTTTGCCCAGCTAGCCAACGGCAGTAACGGCAACTGCCTAGTAATAGAGAGTGGTGTACCGGTCTTTGACACCTGTACTGGAGCGGGCGGCGTCAGCAGCGTCAACACCAAGAGCGGTGCGGTAACACTGAACGGCAGCACGAACCAGATCAGCATAGCCAACCCCAGCGGCAGCACATTCACCTTCAGCACACCACAGAACCTCGACACAGGTGCCAACGTCGCCTTCGGCACCCTGAACACTACAACCACCATAAGCACGGGTGGCACACAGCGTATCGACGGTAGCGGTAACCTGTCGAACATCGGCAGCATTACTGCTTCCAGCACAATCCAAGGGGGCAGCTTGACCATCAACAGTGGTGGCACTATTACGCTCAATAACCTGACCGGCGGTTCGAGTACGTGTCTCACACTTAACGCGTCGCATGTGGTTGGCACTGCCACCTGTGCGACTGGAAGCGGGTCAACCCCAACCCTTCAGAACGTCTATGACAACTCAAGTACCACTCCGATTATTACCTTGAGCTCCACTGGCAAGGGCTTATTTATCCAGGATGCCAGTACGACAGTCGGCGGCAACCTATTCGCCGTACAAAATAACGCCGCTACTACGCAGTACCTGGCCGTAACCACCAGCGGCGCCAGCGTAACCGGCACGTTTAGCGCCAGCAGCACTATTAATACTAATAGTGGCTATCTGCTAAACGGCACCAACATCAATACCAGCGGCACATTAAACAATGTGGCGTATCTGGGCAGCACTACCGTCAACTTCACGGGTACCAACTTACAACACGGCGGTAATGCCGTTTGTGATGCGTCTAATAATTGTAACTACCAGGCAGCCGGTACTTATTTGACCAGCTCAACCGGTATCCAGCTGCAAGGCAGCACGCCGGGTACTCAGCAAACTGGTAATTTCAACATTTCTGGCACCGGCCTGCTCGGAACACTTGATTCTACTGGAACAACCCTAGGCCTGGGCACCTCGACCGCCACCACAGTCAACATTGGCTCAACGGGTTCAACCATCAAAGGTACCGCTACTCACATAGGCGATACCAGCAGCAGCACTAACGCTCAGACGGTCGTTGTCGGTTCTATCGCGGCCAACAGCGGCAATACCACAACCATCCAAGGCGGCAGCGGCAGCGGTGCGGTCAGCATCCAGGCCGCGACCTCCGGGACTATCTCCATTGCATCTAGTAACAACAATACGGTTGCCATCGGTGCGACAACAACTACCGGCACCATCACCATCGGCGGTATCAGTACCACCGGCGCCATTACCACGCAGGGGCAGAATATCACCCAGACGATCACGGGTGCGGCAAGCAACCCCACCGACATCGTCAAAGGTACCAGCACCGGCCTGTTCCAAGTCCAGAATGCCAGTAGCTTTGCTGTCCTCAATGTAAACACCAGCTCAAGCCAGGTCTTACTGGGTAGCTCCACCCACGTCAATGGTTCCCTGGCCTTTGCTGACAGTGGGGATAGCAACACCATCACACTGGCTGCCACGAGCGTTGGCTCATTCACTATCTCCGTGCCCGGCAACGGCGGTACCAATCTGCCCCAACTTGATTACGCCGCCAACTTCCACCAGTCAAGTCAGACCTTACCGTGGAGCAACACGTATAACATCAACGGGAACAGCAACCCCAACGGGAACACGGATACTTATCTCCTGGTGACGTTAATAAACGGCGGTGGCAATAGCTGCGCCAATACCCAAACGGTCAGCTTCAACGGTACCAACATGACCCTGCTCGGCTCTTCCACGCTTGGTGAGGCAAATGGCAGCTGTTACTTCACGTACGGGATGACGGGTACCCAGGGTGCCACCGGCTCACACAGCATCACGGTCAGCCTCACGTCGGGTAGTGCTTCCAACACCTGGTACTCACTCATTGTCACCAGCTGGTACAACGTCAACCAGACCACGCCGTATGGTACGTTTCAGGCCACGGCTGGCGGCGCAACCGATGGATCAGCGTTAACTTACAACTGGCCCGCCGGACGCATGGTTGTGGACAGTGTGAGTGACCAGATGTACTATAGCGGGAACTCAAACGCCTACTGCCAGCTGGGACCGGAAGCACCGCAAAAGGTGGCAGCGGTTGGCGCTGCGACGTCACTCGGTTGCGTGAACTTCGATGGGCTCAATGACTACAGCGCCATGGGGTCCAGCTATGCGGTTTCCAATGGCGGGAGTATGACCATGGCCTGGGCGAGTAGCCCGAATGCCGCGACAAACTACGTGACCGACGGCAGCGGTACCGACGATGTGTTCTACTGGGCGGCCGGTGCGGTTGACCTCATCGGTGATTCGGGTAACACAGTCTCGTTCGGTAACACAGGTACCAGCGGCACTAATAGCAGCAGTGACAACCAATCGTGGCTCTGCAGCCCGTATATTTCCAGCAGTACCGGTACCGTATCTTCGCTCACGGTGCAGATCGCTACCCCGGCCGCCTCTACAGGCACCGGTGCCGACGGTGTCAACCACCCCAATGCCGCGGTAGCCGCGCTGTATAGCAACCTCGATGCGGCTAACGGCGTCCTCGGCTCACCCGGCGTCCCGCTCGCCACCAGCAGCATGATCGGACTAACCAGTGGCACTAATACCTTTACATTGAGCACTAATCCGCAGGTCTATGCCGGCACCGTGTACTGGATGTGCTTTATGAGTAATACCACCGCGACAACGAATAACCTGCTCAAGTACGATACTAATACGACCCAGCCGTATGAAGATCTAGTAATCAATACCGGCTGGGCCTTCAACAGCTGGCCGAGTACTCTGTCCGCACTAGGGCTTCAATTCGCATTCCCCGGCCACGGCTTTGAAATGACCGCCAGCGTCACCCTGAACAACCCCGCCGGTACGGCCTTCACCCTGACCAACACCGGTCAAGTAGACCTGCAGAATGCCAGCGATAGTACCAGCGCCTTCCAGGTCCAGAATGCCAGCGGCATGAGCCTGTTCAATGTGGATACTGCCGATAACCAGGTGGACATCACCGGTTCGTTGGCGGGTTCGGTGGTACGTGAGCAACAGGCTACGTCCGGCACCGCCCCTACCGACATGGATACGGTCATAAATCCCGCCGTCGGCTACAACCTGTCATCTATCTTCCAAACGGGTAGTGGCGCGTCAGTAGTCACCTTCAACATCACTGGCCTACCACAGGTGGAAGGTACCATCGCCTACATCATGACAACGGCCATCAAGGTGACTACCAGCAGTGGCAATGACACCACTGTGGTACAGATCAATGGCACGACGATGAGCAGCCTGCAGGTTCTGTCCGTCAACGGCGGGGGCACCGGCACGGTCCACAAGGATTACACCGTCATGTATAGCGGCGGAGTGTGGCACATTGTAGGCTATGGTCCAACCAGTAGCAGCACAACCCAGCAGACGTTTGAATCGGCCGACTACGCCGAGTACATACCCTACAGTGGTGATACTACCCCACAACCTGGTGATGTCCTGACGGTAGGCGATGACTACACCAGTGTCAAAGATGCTACCACCCCCTATGACAGTCACGTCATCGGCGTCGTCTCCACCACCCCGTACCAAGTCGGTAGTGCCGATGATGGCCATTCGGTGGTCATGGCTCTAACTGGTCGCGCACCTGTGAAGGTAAGCCTGGAGAATGGCCCGATCACGGCAGGTGATCCATTGACCAGCAGTAGTACGCCGGGTGTGGCCATGAAAGCGACTGAGGGTGGGCAGATCATCGGGACGGCACTAGAAGCGTATGACGGTACTGAACCGACTAATGAGATTAATGTGCAGTTGCATCCTGGGTATGACAATCCTAATCCGGGGAGTATACAGGGAGATGGCAACATTGCGGGTAATCTGACTGTGGGTGGTAATACCACCTTACAGGATCTAGTAGTAAATGGGTCGGCCACGCTCGCCAGCCTACACGTCAGCGGGAGTGTGAGCGCCAGCAGCATCACTGTCGGAACGATAATAGTTACCGGCAATGCCAGCATCGGCGGTGATTTGATTGTCAACGGCCACTTTGCATCCACGCAGACGACCGCGCCGGTAATAAATACTCCGTCATCCTGTGCCGCTTCCTCTGCGTCAACTATAGCCAGTGGATCGACTGATTCTGCCGGGTCATTCACTATTACATCGGGTACAGGGTCGCAAACGAGCGGCTGCACCGTTACCATTACCTTCAACCAGGTATACAAATCACCACCAAAATCGATCATCCTTACCCCGGGGGCTAATGTGAACAGTGGAACAGTCACTAGGACGGCTTCTGTCACCGACATAGGCACGAACGGCTTTACGGTGACCATGGGCGGAAGCGCCACTGACGCGAGCACCGACTACGTCTGGTATTACTGGGTCATACAGTAACTAGAGACCTTGTTAGATCTTGCGTACTTCCTGGAAATAGCGGGTTTTACTCAGGAAGATGTGGGAGAATACAGCTACCTTGCCCTTTTACCGCTTTGCATTTGCCGCGCTTAAAACCTATACTATCAGGCATAAGCGTTACGGAGTACTATAAAAGCGATCTAAAGGGTGACGGCTATCAAAATCCAGCGATATTTCCCGGTAATTACCTGTGGCACGCTTGCTGTCATATTGCTTTGCGCGACTGGCAAAGCTACTGCTTTGGGCGCATTGGCACAATCCTTCACCACAACTGACAATTCATTGGTTGCTGGCACAGTTGTCAGCCTCAAATCAGGCAGTACAAATGTTGTGCAAAAATCTACACCTGGCCATGAGTCACTCCTGTTAGGTGTGACGGCCAGCCGTCCTCTTGTGTCCTTGGGGAGCGGCAAGCAGCAGGCGCAGGTTGTAGTTAGCGGCCTCACTCCCACGCTCGTCAGCGACATAAACGGCGACATAAAAATCGGCGATAAGATCACCGTTTCGCCCTTGGAAGGCATCGGCATGAAAGCCATGCAGTCCGTGGAGACAGTAGGCACGGCCGAGAGCAGCCTGAGCAGCAGCCAAACCACCACCCAAACCGTCACTGACAAAAATGGCAAGTCGGTCCAAGTCAAAGTCGGCCTCGTGTCCGTACAGGTAGATGTCGCATACTACCAGGCATCTCAAAGTAAGCTCAGCGGTTTCGTCCCCTCATTCCTGGTGAATGTGGGCAGTTCTATCGCTGGCAAGGACATCTCGCCGCTGCGTGTGCTTGTCGGTTTTTGTAGTCTGTTGCTCGGTTTTGTGATCGCCGGCGTAACGCTACAGGCCGGGGTCCGGGCCGGTATTATCTCGCTTGGCCGTAATCCCCTGGCTAGTGGCATCTTAAGACGCAGCTTACTGGACGTCCTAGCAACATCACTCGGATTACTGGCAATAACGGCCATGGCCTTTTATCTGATTCTGACATCTTAAGCCGCGTCCTGCTTGTGGATAACTCCCCTATTTTTTGATGTAATTTTTATTACGCCTTCCCGTCGTCAGCTCTCTGCCCCCTGTTTTACTGAGTAGAAGTTGTGTTCAGGATTGTTCCCAGTGGTAGCCAAGATACGTAACGGAGCTTTGTCTATGCCTCTAAAAGGACTACAATATCTGTAGTTCGTTGCAACAAAAAAACCGAAAAACACAAGTAAAACCCATATGAATCCTTCTGGCGGATTACAGCCGGGCCAACCGAGGTCCACTGTCGTTAGTCCTGCACCATCTAGGCAGAGTGTTATTGCTGCCGCCATGGATACCGGCGCGATCGGTGGAGCCGGCAGCCTAGATGCCGATCTGGAAGGTACTGCCGCAGTCATTGCCGCTGAGGAACGCCAGGCCCGTGAGAACTCACGCATAGCCCGGGAGACACATTCGCGCGGCCGCTGGACAAAATTCGCCGTCATCGCGGTAGTGGCACTGGTAGGATTGTCGCTGGTATTTATCCGGCACAGCTCCGTCAGCCAGCAAGCCAGAGACAACGCTGCCGACGCCAGTGACCGTTTCCCGACTACTCCGATACCACTGGAACAATTGAACACTAATTCGCCAATACAAACCCAGAACCAAAGCTTAAGTGTGAACGGCCAGCTGGACGTCAACAGCTCGATTGTCATCGCACCGACAACCCAACCGAACGGCGCCGTAACCGGCCAATTATACTACGACCAGACTACCAACCAGCTGTCGTACTACAACGGCACCAGCTTTCAAGACATACTGAGTGGCGCCCAGACCTCCATTTCGGGAGTGATTGGCGCTATAAACACCGGCACAGGCTTAGGTGTCAGCGGTAATACAGTCCGTAACACCGGTGTACTGAGTCTGCAAGGCCAGACCGGCAACATCGCATTAGTGGCCGGACCCGGCATCGTCGTGAACGGCACTACGCTCAGTAACAGTGGTGTGCTCA
>CAZMWE010000045.1:0-8221 GCA_964570005.1 uncultured Candidatus Saccharibacteria bacterium
GCACCAATAGGGACCTTTCCATCCTGAATATCAAGGAAACACCGGTAAAACGGGCTCATAGGGGTGTTGGAATAGCCCGGATAGTTCCATGTAAGTCCTTCGGGGTAGATCGAACACACTAGCACACGCTTCCGTTCCAGATCCGCTTCGTTGAACGCTTTATCCAGATCTGTAAACTTCGTCTGAATGAAGTTAGTAATAGCTTCAAGATTATACTTCTCAATTACCGTCTCATCCTTAGCCGCTTGAATAGCGGCTATTTTTTCTTCTAGGATCTTGTTTTGCTCTTTAAAGATCTCATCCGAATAGATGCCGCTTAGGTTCTTTTCTATGAGTGCCTGGCGCGTCTCATAGACCTTCTTGAGTTCAATATCTGCCTGGTCGCGCTTTTGTTTGAGTGAACTCATACGTAGAATGAACGTCCGTCGTATGTAAGCGTTAATAAGCTGCGCTGTCTCTGGTTTGAGGGTGATTTTCTTAAGAAGCGCCGAAGTTTCCGGCTCGATCTCACTGAAGGGTACGTTTGATTTTGCTTGGCATCGCTTAAAGCAGAAGTAGTAACCATATAATGAACGCTTACCTTTGCTCCAAGATCCGGTAAAGGATTGGCCACACCGTCCACAGTGCACGATACGTCTAAGCGGAAAATCCGGGTTATGGTGCGTTCGTTTCGCAAGTGTTATTTGAGTATTGAAGTTGCGCCCGTCTAGCACCGCCTGAACACGGTAGAACGTCTCCTCGGTAATCATGGGCGGGTGCTGGCCTTCTACCTCCGTGCCGTATTTCTTGGATACGACTTTGCCGGCATAAAACTTATTGCGGAATATCCGGCTCATCGTTTGCTTTCTCAAGCGCGTTTCCATGTGGCCTTTGCGCTTCTCCCGAATGCCTTGCTCGTCGAGCATATTGGCTATGTCTCGTAAGCTCTTTGTCCCGGTCGCCATAAGCTCCCAGGCTGATTGCAGGGCGCTAAATGTTTCTGGATCTTTTGCCGCATAGCCATTGATGCGCAAATAGCCGAGCGGCGGTGCGCCATTGTATAAGCCACTCATAAAACGAGCGCGCATACCGTTTCGGGCGCGTTCACCACGGACATCATTATCCATTTGGGCAAACCCGGCTAGCATTGTCTCGATGAACCGCTCTGTTGGCGTATCGCCAGTTGGTTCACTTGCGGAAATGAGCGTAATGTCGCATTCAGCCAGCTTCTTGCGTATGGCTAGATAGTCTGCGGTCTGACGAGATATGCGGTCAAGGCGGTAAACGATTACTGCCCCAATCTCTCGTTTGTTCTTACGACAGTAATCGAGCATATCTATGAGCGTTGGGCGCTCTTTGATAGTCTTGGCTGAGCGTCCTTCTTCGCGAAACGTATCGGCAACCGTTAGGCCCCGCCGCTCAGCTTCTTTGCGGCAAATATCGGATTGCGTATCGAGTGAGTAGTTATCTACTTGCTCTTCGGTTGAAACGCGCAAGTAGATAACACACTTGTGCTTATCGTTTGAGGGCTTGGATAAAGGAGGCGTTGCCATGACGATTAACCTTCACGAAGTAGTTGCTGCAGTGTTACGCCATCAAATAGATCCTGCTCGAATGTGTCGAGCCAGTAATCAATCAAATGCTGAAGTTCCGTGACATACACTTCGAGTTCATCGTCGGATAAATTGCTGATGTTATCGCCCATGATGCGGCGTGTTTTCTGCAGGACGGTCTCCTGAGCGGGAGTAGTGAATAGGGCTCGCAAGGCATCGTCTATGGGCGCGAGCGGGCTATTAGAGTTGGCGGAACTTGCCAAGTCTATCATAGAAAGTGTCTGTTGTTCGGCCATTAGCGGTTACCCTCTGCTAACATTATATGGATAGTATACTATCCATATAATGTGTATTCAAGATCATTGTGTGCACGTATGTATTAATACTGTGGATAACCTACCGATACCTCATCTATCTAATCTTATATGTATCTGTTTTATATTATTTCTCTTTTCCTCTCTCTTTCTATATAAATATAGAAGGAAGAATAGATGAGTGATGAGCAAAGCTGAAGTTAGATATAGAAGGCCATTGAATGATGAACAGTTAGTAGTATTGAGGTTATTGTATTGTTATAGATTTGGAACGTGTAAGTACATAGCTAAATATCTAGGTAAGAACGATATTAAGCTAGTTCAGAAGAAGCTGAAGATACTGGAAGAGCAAGAGTATGTTAGTAAGCGATACGAGAAGTCATATAAGCTGCAAGGCAGGCCAGCTGAGTACTATCTAACGCCGAAGGGTGCACGTTTGCTCATGAGGCGAACTGATCCTAAAACCAGAGCTGTTGATAAGGTTACTGAACAGGGTATCAAGAATCTTTACAAGAACGCCACGGTCTCGCCGGATTACGTACTGCACTGCCTTAAGATACTCGAAGTATCCCAGCGCCTTAGTGAGCTATACGGTGAGCGTTTGCAGTTCTTTACGCGTATGCAAATGATCCCTTTCGATTATTTACCGATATGGCGGCCAGATGGATTTATAAGCATTAAGACAGGATCAAAAGGCAAGGGAGTGCCAAAACGGTATTTCTTGGATGTTTGGGATGGTACGAGGCCATTTTTCGTAAGCGTAAGAAAATCCAGGAGCTACATCACATATTCTGAGGGTGGGGACTGGCCGACTAATGATGCCGAGTTCCCAAAAATATTGGCGGTGTGCGATACGGGGCGGAACGAGATAAAACTCAGGAGGCAAATACGTAAGGCTCTTGAAGAGTCGTATGAAGAAATAGGCTTTGCGATATCTACCGTCAGCGATCTATTTACTAAGAGTAAGCCGTGGAAACCTATTGAAGAGGACTATGATCCGGAAGAGGGCGTAACCGCCAAATCCCTGGCGGCGATATAAACACCATTGTTTACTCAGTCGGCTGTTTCTTTGCTGACTTCCATAGTAGCTCAAACATCTGCCTGTGTACGTTTGCGAGCACTTTGCTGTCTATGATGACGCCGATGAGCTCATTCTCTACAAACGATACTGCCGAGATCTTATCTGCATAGATATTGAGCTCTACGGGCTCTGTAAAATCGTCGGGCTCTAACAGGCGTGTTTCACGAAGCTCTGTTGTATCGCGGGTCGCTATTTTCAATCCCTCGGGCGTAGCAGGGATAATTGCGCGCATGGATATACCACTTTGGGCACGGCGATTGATGTACCAGTTTTGGAAATCTTCGAGACTTCGTTCCACGGCTTCGGCGTTCCCTATTGCCAGCATTTCAGAGCCGGGCGATTGAAGCAGGCTTTCCTCGTATACTGCTTTAATCCCCTCCTTGCCGCTAAAAAATCGCGTGCCAGGTTTGTGTTCGCTTTTACTAGCTAGGCCAAGCATGCCGGGCAGCATCTTTTCAAGCTGGCTGATCTTGTTTTTTTCGTAGGCAAGTAATTTTCTCGGATCTTCGGCTTGGTATTGCTTATTGGGCCTATCTTGTAGGCTTACGAACCCTTTGTCTTTGAGCTCATCGAGTAGTACGTAAGCTGTAGGCCGTTTTACCTCAGCTTTTTTGGCAACTGTAGCAACGTCGGCGCTGCCCAGTTCTAATAGCGCTAGGTATAGAGAACTCTCTTTGTCGGAAAGTCCAAATTGCTCAAGTAGGGCGCTGTATTCATTCATAGTTGTCAAAACTATAGACAAATACTTTACAAAGGTCAATATGTAAATCTGTTGAACCGCTGTTAAATAAGTTGACACATAGAATAATATGCGCTATTATTTCGGATTATGAGTACAAAACCACTGTATTTAGAGGATATGCATGCCTTAGAAGCTGATGCTCACGTTGAGCGTGTTGAGCAACAGGATGAGAGGACGATTGTTTACCTGGATCAGACCATTCTTTACCCGCAAGGCGGTGGTCAGCCCTATGACACGGGAGTTATCAAAAGCCCGGATGTTACATTTGTCGTTGAAGAAGTGAGATTTGTTGATGGCGAAGTGCTTCATTATGGACACTTCGAGGCCTCTCGTTTCATGCAGGGAGAAGACGTACATATTGTGGTCGATGCCGACAGGCGAAATCTTGACGCTCGTCTTCATTCGGCCGGTCACTTAGTTGATGTGGCTGTCAGCCAACTCAAGCCTGATTGGGTCCCTGGTAAGGGTTATCACTTTCCGGACGGCCCCTACGTAGAATATGGTGGCGATCTCGATATTGAAGAACGTGATGATTTACTGGCACAGATCGAGAAACTTGGAAATGAATTCATTGCGCAAGACTTGCCGGTCAGCTGTCGTTTTGTTGAGCACGCGGAGCTGGAAAAGCTATGCCGACATGTGCCGGATAACTTGCCTACGAATAAGCCAATCCGCGTAGTTCAGTTTGATAACTTCGCAGTGCCATGTGGTGGTACACATGTAAAGTCCTTGGCTGATATAAAAGATTTGAAAATTACCAAGCTAAAGAACAAAGGCGGCAATATCCGCGTAGGTTACGCTATAGGCTAGCGTTTGTTGGCTCATACGTGCATTAGTTGTTTTTATTGATTACCAGTAAGTAGTGCCAATAGATGGTATAGTATCCATATATGGCTAGTGATGAGCAAGAGAAAGCGCGCAAGGAGCTTGGCGAAAGATTACGCCAGGCTCGTGAAACGGCAAAGATGACACAACAAGAAGTAGCCACGGCTGCTGGAGTGCATGTTAATTTTTATGCTCGCGTGGAACGAGGGGAGGAGAACCCTTCCTTCGAAAAGTTGCAGGGCATTATGAAGGTGCTTGGGATAAAGTCGATAGATCTCTATTAGGCTACTGTTAAGCATTTTACCTATAATCAAACTCGTCTAGTGCGCTAATTTACCGAGCGTGATCAGTTGGTGGTATGCTGACAGAGTATAGTTTCGGTCGTGAATAGGGTATAAAGCATCATCGGCGAGATAACTTAGCAGAAACATACCCTCGATCCCAAAGGAGTTAAAGCAGGAAGAACAGAATATTCTGTAAAATTTGTTGACCCTGCTGTAATAAATGCCTATACTATTGAGTAGTTATCTAACAAAGGGGCTATATGAAAAATTCGACCAGTTTCCCGAGGATGTCACTTGGTAGTGCGCTCAAGACAATGGAAGTGGCGCTTAATTTCGGAAAAGCATGGACTCGCGAAGAGTTTGCGAGCTATGGTAGCAAGAAGAGTGCTTCGTCAGCTAAGAGCGGGGCATTCGCAACTCGAGTAGCGGCATTGCGAAGCTATGGCCTGATTAGCTCAACAAAAGACACTATTGTCGCAACCGAACTCGCAGAGCAGCTTGTACGTCCGGTCGATCAGGCGGAGCAGAAGGCGGCGCTAGTCAGGGCCTTTTTGAACGTCGATACGTTTCGAAAAATTTATGAAGAAACTACACATGAGGTTGAACTTCCCAAGTCAAATATTCACAGTATTGCAGTAACCCGATATGGCATTGCTCGAGACCCCCGTACGATAGCTAGTTTCGTAGGTACCTTTGTTCATTCGGGAATAAGCGCAGGCTTAATAACCGCAGTTGGCTCCGACAAGATTATCCTTAAGGATAATGCGCTTGATGCTGAGCAGAACAGCGATTCTTCCGTAGAGGAAGCTGCTGCCCAGGATCTTGGCGCGCCTGCTGTTGAAACCCAGAGCGCCCAGCAGCCCACGGCGCCCCAAAGCACCTCTAGTCTGGCACTAAATACTACTACCCAAAACGGCATCAACGTACAGGGTGTCGAGCACACGGGTAAGAACTGGCACCTGGTGGTTTCATTCTCGTCTTCATTAACGGTCAAGAGTGATATGCGTGCAAAAATCAGAGCACTAATTGCGAGCGCAGACGAAGTAGCGGATGTGTTCTATGATCTCGAAGAGGAGGAGGCGAAAGTGTAGATTTAAAAAAGAGGCCCGACAGTCATTGCTACCGGAACTCTTTAAACTAGAAAAATAGGGCTTGAGAACCTTGTTTCCAGATCACTGTAATTGTAGCAGGTCTGGATAAATACATCAATAACATATTCAGGATAAACTACAATGGCAACATTTGTACTATGGCAAAGCAGCAAAGATAATCAATGGTATTGGCACTTAAAATCGGATGGTAATAACCAAGTCGTGTGCTGGGCGGAGGGCTACACGAGTAAGCAGGGGGCATTAGACTCAATAAATTGGGTATATAAGAATGCCGGGAGCGCTACACTAGACGATCACTCGTAGCTAAACGACTCAGGAAAAACTACCGCCAAGCTATTTATGCTTGGTGGTAGTTTTTGGAGGAAGCTACACTGTCAACTCCGCCGGCCAACTTGACCAAATGGGCTATCCACCCCAAAAGGTGTTGGAGTGAAAGTGCGCCCGAGCGCACCAATTGCGACCTATTATTCTGAATATCGAATAACGGATCATAAACAGGCCAAGTTAGTGTTTGACTAATTGACCTGTTTTGTTATTTGTGGACGCATTTCCAACACTCATGAACACGCATGCGGTATCATTGGATCATGAAACTCGATCCAAAACTCAGAGACCACTACCTTTCTTTCGGTACATTTACGTATCCCGGTCTGTATCAACAAAAGCTCATAGAGGACCTGCCTAGAGATATACGCGAGATCGGTTTACTGGTGCGCAAAAATATCATTCATCGTAGTACGCTAGCGCAAGGTAACGCGGGCACAAATACTGACATGCGTTTCGGTGACATGACAAAAGTACCTTGGTGGCGACAACCTGAAGACGACATACTACCAACTGCTGGCGCAATGCTTACAGAGTTGTATCGCCGTGACGAGCGGGGCTTCACCGCTGATCGGTCTGAAGAGAATAAACTGGTGCTAACCTGCCGCTTCGTATCTATCCTTATGGCGTCAATATTGAAGTCTAAAGGTATCCCAGCGCGTGTACGCTCTGGTAATGCCAGCTACTTTGATCAACATCCGCAGTACGGCAAAGTCAGCTGGGATCACTGGACTAACCAATATTGGAGTGATGAGCAAGAGCGCTGGGTAACGATTGATGTTGACGGTAGTCTGAGCCTTGCCGAAGACTTTGATCCGTATGACATACCTGAGGGCAAGTTCGACTTTCCTGGTAAAGCCTGGCTCGATATACGTGCCGGTAAAGTAGATGCTGATTACTTTTACAATGCCGGCGACGATCGTGGGGCGGTCGTCGTAGCCTGGTCACTTTTCTATGACTTTCACTCGCTCATGAACCAAGAAGATATTTATCAACATAGCCCTAAGTTAGTGAAGTTCCACGAATTCCCAAAGCTAACCGATCGGCAGCTCAAGGAAATTGATGCATTGGCCGAGTTGATGACCAATCCGGACGCCAACTTTGATAAACTCAAGGAAATCTTTGAGACGAAGGAAGAGTTTCGGTTACTAAGTGGAGCGTTGCTGTAAAATAGCAAACCTATCATTCAGTAGTGAGTTTGCCCACCCCAAAAGGTGTTGGAATGAAAGTGCGTCAAGCGCACCATAAACTACTATCTGACCCTTCGGGGTCTTTTTTGTTTAATTGGATAAAGGCTTTATAGGGATAGATTACTTGTAAGGACAGCTTCTTATCGTAAAGTACAGAGTTAGCAACCAAATGCCTGACCATGCGGTTCCTGGTGGTAATATCAGCGTCCTGAAACAGTTGGTTAGCACGTTGGGCAAAGTCTAGTAAGTGTGAGAGGGTTGTTAAGAAGCCAAAGTTAGCATTTGTCAGTGACCTTAGTTTTAGGTCAAGCTCATTTTGCTTGCCAGTCAACTCCTCTGTAATACTGTCAAACATTTCAGCACTAATGCCACGCCCTTTCTTAACAGCTTCTATGCGTTCATAGGTTAGTGCTTTTAGCTGGCTTTTAATGTTGTCGTACTCCTCACGGGTTTCAGTCAAGGTTTTATCTAGGTATTGCTGCTGATTACCAAACTTCTCCCGTATAGCGTTAATAAGCAGCTCTAGGTTCTCATCAGATAAACGGATTGACTCCAAAACTTCCTCTAATTGAGGCAAAACTAGTCTTTCTGCAACGTTTACATTGCCGCACTTAATGTGCTTTTTGGCTCTAGTACATTTCAAATACACGTTATTCTTGCTGACGTAAGAGCCAATACTGCAACCACAATCTTGGCAATGAAGTACATCACTGAAAATAAAAGGTATAGTTTTGTATACGGTTCTGTGGTTGTGTCGCTTCTCTCTAATCCAACAGCAGTTCCCCGACCGGTAGGTCGTGGGATGTAGTTGCCTCCC
>CAZMWE010000046.1:0-7677 GCA_964570005.1 uncultured Candidatus Saccharibacteria bacterium
TGTGGCGGAGACAGCCAGCAACACGGGGGCATTATTCGTGACTGTCATTGATGGCAGCGGCAACCCAGTTTCGGGGGCGACAGTCAGCGTTTCGGACACCAAGTTGTCGCCCGCGGTGAATGTATCAGATAGTACTGACAGCAACGGTGTGGCTATCTTCTATGGCTTACCGCCCGATAGCAGTGCCAACTATGTGGTTTCAGCCTCTGAAGCCGGTTACTCTAGTCTCACTACTATCGGGGCATCCGGAAGTCTGCAGCCAACGTACGCGAACCAGACAATGATAAGCCAGAAGTCGTCATCGGTGACGCTGGTCATTGCTCCTCAGGGAGCAAACAGTTTGCTTATCCAAACAACCGACACAAGCGGTAATCCTCTATCTGGCGTTAAAGTGTACGCGAAAGGTGGCTATAAGAGTTACACGAGCACTACCGATTATAGCTACTACTTCGACAACTACTATTCAAATTACGACAAAGGTACCATAAGTGATAGCCGTCCGACAACGGATGCGAGTGGGTACGCCACTGTCTTAAATCTACCGCCGGTCAATAACTACCTGTTTTGCAATAGTGACGCGAACAGCTCGACTACTAATTGTGCTGTCGGTGCCACCAAGTACTACTTAGCAGCGGCTGTACCGTATAGTGGTACCAACGCCCTTATGCCAATCGTGGTGCCAACTTACGACGCATCTAATCCACCAAGCACTACCTTTAGCTATGGCGGCAATGCCTACCTACAAGAGGTGCAACTCATGCTGACAACGAGCTCTACCTTCCCGCGAGTCTACGATATCAACCCCGATAGTGTCAGCTTAGGCAATGCTGGAAATCTCAGCAGCTTCCCCATCATCATTACGGGGTATAACCTTTCTGGGGCAAGTGCGAAACTGATTGAGAGCGGTACGACATACACCGGCAGCGGTTGCGCAACAAGCATTGCGCAAATGACATGCAACTTCAATCTCACTGGTATTACCTCCGGCACCGCCCAACTGGTAATTACGAATAGTTCTGGCGTACTTAGCCTGCCATTTAGCCCGCAACTTGGAGGTTTTCATGTTACGCCCTAAGTTAGGATCCAAGGGTTTTACATTGGTTGAACTGATGATAAGCATGACGCTACTTGCTATCATCGGCACGATCTTCCTAGTGTTCTTTAAGAGCTCGTTGTTCAACTACCTGACCCTCCAGGCTGACGCAAGTAACTTTACGGAGCTGTCGAGTCAAGAGATGCGGGTCTCCTCAGTTATTCGCGGCTTGAGCACCATCAATAGCGCGAGTGCAAATGACCTTTCCGTGTATGCCTACTTTTACCCCAACGATGCGTATGTTTCATTGACACACTACTATTTGCAGCAGAGTGGTAAGGTCACAAAGCTCATGGCCGACGTTACGCCAATGACTGCGAACCCGCCGATCGGCACGCTTTTGACGGCCCAGAAAAAAACGTTCACGATTATGGATAGCTTTTATGAGCCGAGTGGCGGTAGTTTATTCACCTACTTCGATAGCGGCAATAACCAACTGACACCGCCCATCAGCAATCTGGAGACGGTTGACGCAATTCGGGTAAACCTGGCCACACCCCTCTCTAATGGTGGCAACCAGTCGGTACAGGTACAAGTGAGCTTACGGAACAGGACTGTCAATTAATGAAGCTAGCATGTAGACCACGCGTATTCAGTCTTTCCGAAAGCGGCTCTATATTACCGGGGGTGCTTTCATTCATGATCGCAATGACCATCCTTGGTGGTGCTGTGTTGACGGTGGTCGTGGATAATCTTTGGGTGGGCACTAACAACGTGCGCAGCCAGCAAGCATTTAATATCGCAGAGGCCGGCATTAACTACTATATGTGGCACTTAGCCCACAACGGGACAGATTACAAAGATGGGCAATCAACGCCAACCACGCCGGACCCGACCCTAGGATATGGACCGTACGTGCATCAGTACATTGACAGCAATGCTGTCAATGAAGGCACGTACACACTATGGATTAACCCGCAGGGCGGGGGGTCGACAATCGTGACCGTCCGCTCGATAGGTAAGACGACAAACGGCGGTGCTATCCGTACTGTCCAGGCTCAAATAGGTCAAGCGTCATTTGCGAGCTACGGGCTGGCGACGAACACGGCAGCCTGGTTTGGTAGTAATGAATCCGCTGATGGCCCAGTATTCTCCAACCAGGGTATTCGTATGGATGGCGCGAGCAACGACACCATTGAGAGCGCGAATGCTACCTATGTACCGCCGGCTTCACTGGGCGGTGACGGCCAGTCTCACCCCGGCGTATGGTGTAGCAGCTCGGTCACGACACCTGTGAACTGTAACACGCGTAGCAAAAGCGACTGGCTGTATCCTGAGCCGTCCATTAACTTTGGTCAAGTATCAAGCAGCCTCTGCACTATGAAGAAGACGGCTTTTGCCGACTATTCCTCAACTTCCAGTCTTGCGAACTTGTCCAATGCCTGCTCACAGGTACCAAGTACGCGTACCAATGCCTACATTCCCGAACGCTCCAGTAGCTTCAGTAGTACAAAGGGATATCTCATACAGCTCAATACGAATGGTACCTATGACCTATATAACGTTAATGGCGATAGCGACCAGAACACACCGTATACGAGCGCATTGACAACACAAATAGTGGCAACGGGTATCGCATTGCCTCCTTCAGGCGTAATCTTTGTCGAAGACAATACCTGGGTACGTACGAACCCGACCTTCCATGGTCGTGTCACTATTGCATCTGGTCGCTTGGCGGTGGCCAACCAGATTACCGATATCACAATTGCCGGCCCGGTACTCTATAGTACGAAAAATGGCAGTGACGCTATCGGGATGGTGAGCCAGGGAAATGTGTACATCGCACCGTACGCGCCCCCCAAGACCGGTAGTTTCAATTTCGAGGTCGACGGTGCGTTGTTGGCGGAGACCGGCTCGGTAACCTATCCCTATACATATATAAGTAACTCAAATAGTTGCACCAGGGGCTGGACGAACGCTAATCAGACCCTCACATTCTATGGCTCGGTCGCCTCCATGCAGACCTGGACTTGGAACTGGCAAGGCGGTGCTTGTGGCGACGCCGTGTATGATCCAGTAAGTGGTTACTACATATCCGGCATTGAAAACACTGCGACCGATTATGATTACAATTTACTTTATGCGCCACCACCGAGTTACCCGCTGACTGGAGGTTACAACATTCTGAACTGGCGTGAGGTTCTTACCCGGCCGTAATTCCCTAGTGACTAGTCGATCAGTATGAACGCACCATGTAAGGTTTAGATATGGTACTTCGTGACAAATTATCCCTGATAAGCTATACTTGGCTGGTATTTTATCGGGGTGTAGCGCAGCTTGGTAGCGCGCAGCGTTCGGGACGCTGAGGTCGCTGGTTCAAATCCAGTCACCCCGACCATGATAAATCACCGATGCTATGTCGGTGTTTTTCAATAGCCCCTTTTGTTACCCAAATAATTTTGATCCAATATGCGTTCCCATGAATGTGTATTCATGCTGATGAATCCGAAAAGACGAAAAGCGCAACAAGCTATAACTTATTGAGACGAGAGTTCAAAACTCGTCTTACTATGCAATAAAGTAGCCGCTAATACTGGTAGCTTTGAGCATATAGTATGGCACGGGCACCGTTGCGCTGTCAGCGCCAAGTGATGTCTGGGCGCTCAATGAACCACTCTATTAGCTCAGCCATGCAAAGTTCAAAAGTCATTACTTCTGCCCGACCATGCAAACGGCTCCATGCAGCTTCATTCTTCGTATAGTTGCGTAAGTTGCAATTATGTATAATACTCTCAATTATAAATCAAGGGAGCGCCGACTATGACTGGAATGCCAGGAGGAGAGATAAATTTTGTGCCGGGGCAGTTCACGACAGCTCCGGTTACTGAGGTCAGCCTGGCTGATGCGTTGGGTGAAAAATATGCGGTGGGTGCCTGGCTGATTGGAGAGGTAATCCAGGCCCATCGTTTGAGGTGGCAAGAAGGAGGCGCACAAGGTGGTTTCGTCGGTTTATCTGAGGCTATGAGGGAGAGTGGAGCTGTCAGAGATTTGCCACAATGTCTGCTTGCTGGAAGGTGCTCACTGGCGCTAAGCTTTCAAGCGGCAAGTGGCGACGTAACAGAAACTACTGTAAGGCTGGGCTGCGATAGCTGGAGATCGACAGACGAGTCTGTTGTGGCAGCTGCAAGGGAACGGTGTAGTACGCACCATCGTAATGTACTGGGTGAACTTGGCGTCAGATTTGAAGACGTGCAAGCTCAGGTAGAAGGAGCGCGCGCGGCTATTACCGAAGCAGAGGAGACAATTCAAGTTCACAGGGAGAATATCAGCAGTATCTTAGGTGCAGCATGAGGGATCCGAAGCCGTAGGTTTTCTTACATTCGCGAGTAGTTACACCACGTTAACCCAATCTGACTCATGTTTTCTCATATAGCCGTTCCCAACCGCACAAATAGTAGCATTGAGGATAGGGTAAATGCTTACACTCGATCATAACTCTTGCTGGATAGTGAGGAGTACTCACAGAGAGTACAATAAGGGCAAATGTATGTCGCCCTAAGTGTTTTTGCCGTTTTTGCCGTTTTGTGTGTGAGTGAGATTGGCTGGCGACGACACTGGCTGAAGGGCGAATTCGGCCGTAAATTTGTACATATTCTAGTAGGAAGTTTTGTAGCGTCTTGGCCATTCTTCATGACCTGGAGCCAGATACGCTGGCTGAGTGTGGCATTTCTGGTAGTTGTGATTATTTCCGACCGGTTTAAGGTGTTTAAGGCGCTGCATAGCGCGCAGCGTCCGACGTTTGGAGAAATCTGCTTTGCGCTCGTGGTCGGCGCGCTGACGTTCATAACCCACGGCAAGGGGGTGTATGCGGCGGCGCTTCTGCAAATGAGCCTGGCCGACGGCCTTGCCGCTGTAGTCGGTACGCGTTACGGTACGGGCAATAAATATCATGTACTGAGCCACACCAAAAGTGTTGCCGGGACAATCACCTTTATCGTTGTGTCAGCGGCAATATTTACCAGCTACGCAGCGTTCAGCGCAAGCGGCCTGCCGACGCTACCCGAAGCTATCGCGGGGGTAGTGGGCGCGACAATTCTGGAAAATCTCGGCCTATTCGGGCTGGACAATTTACTGGTGCCGCTCTACATCGGCTTACTGCTGACCCGCTGGTAATTTACCGTTTGCGTGGCCGCAAGAACAGACCGCCAATACTTACAATTAGCGCGGCGACACTGAAAGCAAGTGCTAGTGTATTCTTGGTTGAACTGCCCGAGGCTGGGGTGTTTGAGCCCAGGTCGTTGACAACTTTTGTGACCGAGTATGGGCCGGCTGTTCCAATCGAGTCATCATCGCCCTCTGGCTTTTGGTCCCAATGCACAACCGTTCCGTCGACGTAGGTTTGGTAAGCTTTCCAGTCGAGCTGCGCCGCTTTGGCGGGTACTTGCGCCCCGAAGCTGAAATCTTCCCGTTGTCCGACAGGAATATTGCCCGTCCAGGTTATGGAGCTTACCTTATCTGTACTACCGGTGGTCGATATGGTAAAGCCCGGAATCATGGTGGGCGTCACTTCGTCGACGCCAGCCGGAATGTCCAGCTTGACGCTGCTAACCGCTACGTTTCTCTCGTTTGGTACACTAACGCTGAATACCAACTCTTCGCCGACGCCTGCTCGGGTCGGTGTCACGATAACATGTGCAAAAGCGATGGCTGGCAATACAAATGTGAGAACGAGCCCTGCTGTAGCCGATACCAGAATTTTCTTCATATTACCTCTTTTCTTCACTTGGCTCGTTACCAGCATAGCTCTGCGCATAGGCGGCAAGCAAGATAAGTCCAATAGCCATGCTCATACCGACCCAGAGCGCCACAGGCATAGGCTGCGCGTTGGCTTGGCCGCTCGTGACCCGGACCTCATAGTTAAGTGTGAACGGCTGAAAACTGCCCGGTGTTTTGGGTGTGCCGGTAAAACGCATAGTGTAAACACCGGGCGTTGTGAACATGTACAGATCATCGCTCACTTCACCGCTCGAAACGGCCAGAGGTTTAGTGGTTATGGCTGCGCCGTTTTTAATGATTAATACGCTGCAGTTGCACTTCGGCAGACTGAATCGCCCGGTGTCATCGTCGAACGAGATAGTGTAGTTGGTCGGAACGTCGGTCACAGGGTTGTCATCGGGATTGATGTGGAGTACTGCGCCGATGTCGCCGTCAACTTTCAGAACGTGAGCACTTGCTGTGCCAGGCGCCGCTAAAAGCAACACAACCAACAGTGTGCTTAAGCCGATCATCCGTCTATACATGGTTGTTAGCTTCCCGGTTTTTAACGTTCCGGCGGATGCGCAATACCTCAAGCGTAATCAAGAATGCGGCCGCCAGGTAGGTTAACAGGCTGAGGAAACTCAGGCCCTGGTCGTAATGTGGTCCGATGAGTATGACGTGCAACAACACAGCTGCGCTCGCAAAGTAGACCAGCCGGTGTAGTAATTTCCAGTGTTTGTAGCCCATATGGCCGACGACCCAATCAAATGAGGTAGCGGCCATAATGGTCAAAACACCCAGTGCAAATGCGCCTGCCAAAAGCGAAATACTATAGGTCCGATTCAGGTGCTTCATGCCGCCAAAACCGTCCAGCTGTCTAAAGAGTGTCATATATCCGTGTAGTAGGGCGTAATAAAACGCTGACACGCCGATTGCGCGCCGCGCGTGCAAGTAGGCATCTTTGCCGGGTAGTCGTGGAAAAACTTTAGTGAGAGGCGAAGCCAAAATGGCCAGGTAGAGCAAAAACAGCGAAATAAAGCCATATGTTTGTTCGATACGGATGGTCTGCAAACTTCCCGCTGGTATTACCAGTTGCACAAAACCGGCGATATTGACCGATAGCGTTACGGCCACGGCCAGAATCCAGAACCGGCTATTTGCTAACAACCGGTGATACCACAGCGCTTCCACGGGTTTTTTAGGCACACTACTATTGTACCTGGAGGGCGTACCGAAGACGCTATTTTGTCAGCAGCTCGTACAGTTTTTGCACGTTTGGGTAGAGCTGTATCTGGCCCATTTCTTCTACGCTAAGAAAGCGAAGTTCCTGGCATTCTTCGGACGGAGTAAAATTCAGGTCAGCTAATTCGACCTGGTAGATGACATTGGCACGCCAGACGCCCTTCTCCTGCCAGGTCACGAAATATTTCGGTGCCGCTAACACTCTGGTTACGGTAAGCCCTGTTTCTTCCTGGATCTCCCGTTTCAGGCCGTCAGCCGGATCTTCGCCGTGGTCAAGCCCGCCGCCGGGCATTTCCCAAGCCTTACCTTCGCGTGTCAGTAATATGCGTCCGTCATTGTTGATGACGATGCCTTTAACACTTATCCGGTAGTTACATGATTCTTGCATGCGCTTCACTATAACAAAACAGAGGTGGCAGTCCTAATCGGTATCCGATCAAAGAACTGTCACCTCTGTATTCCATACATACGTGGGGCGAGCGACGCGGATTGAACGCGCGACCTTCTGGACCACAATCAGACGCTCTAACCTACTGAGCTACGCCCGCCACAACCTGGAGCCCCAGAACAGAGGTGATTATACCAGAACAACGGGGGCGAAGCAAAGTTTGCGGTGCTAATATCGCGTAACGGTAGCAAGGCGG
>CAZMWE010000047.1:0-7674 GCA_964570005.1 uncultured Candidatus Saccharibacteria bacterium
AGTTGTTTTGAGTCAGCTAATTCCCCGAGCGGAAGCTCGTGGGAAGTTTAATCTTGCTGCATATTTAGCCCACACTTTACTATATTGACGTCGTAAATTCTACCGTGTATACTGGTAGACAAGAAGTAGTGTAAGTTGAGCTAAAGCTGGCGTGGCCAACCGCTTGCAGCTCAAAATCTCAGCTTAGTGTAACTTCGGGCGAAACACTAAACGTAAAGACAGGTCAGTAGTAGAGGTCAGTTTTGGGCATATACGTTACGCGCACTTGCCAGTTTGGCCTCGACATTAGCCTGTCTCCAAAATTTATAACCACTAAATAAGGGGCGTATTACACGTGGCGAAAGCAACAGCAAGCAAACCAACTCGTGTCTACTTTACCGATGCCAGCAACGATCTCGCGTTGCCGAATCTCGTAGACCATCAGAACAAGTCATTCCAATGGCTGATTGACGAAGGGCTCGGTGAGCTCTTGGCCGAGATCAGCCCGATCGATGACTACACCAACACTAAACTGTCTCTGCGGTTCAAGGAGTATCACTTCGAGGACCCCAAGATGAGCGAGGCTGAGGCCCGCGAGAACAACTTGAGCTACGAAGCGCCGCTGAAGGCGGTCGTCGAGCTGACCAACAAGGTTACGGGTGAGGTCAAGGAACAGGAAATCTACCTGGGTGACTACCCGTGGATGACGAAGCGCGGAACCTTCATTATTAATGGCGCCGAGCGCGTAGTTGTCAGCCAGCTGATCCGCTCAGCTGGCGTTTTTTACACCAGCGAACTGCATGGTACCCAGAACCTGTACAGCGCCAAGGTTATTCCTGGCCGCGGTGCCTGGCTGGAGTTTGAAACCGCAGCTGGCGGTGCTTTGTACGTCAAGATCGACCGCAAGCGCAAGATCCCAGTTACTACGCTGTTGCGCGCCTTGGGCATGACTGAAGCCCAGATGCGCGAAGCTTTCAAGCACGTGGATACCGCTAAGGTCAGCCACCTGGAAGCGACGCTTGATAAAGACCCGACCAAGGGCCACGCCGAAGCACTCATTGAGGTGTACCGTCGCTTACGCCCGGGCGACCTGGCCACCGTCGACAACGCACGCAGCCTGCTTGAAAACAT
Organism: uncultured Candidatus Saccharibacteria bacterium; assembly: GCA_964570005.1. GTDB lineage: Bacteria > Patescibacteriota > Saccharimonadia > Saccharimonadales > UBA4665 > JAJZCD01. The sequence continues at coordinate 1,111 of CAZMWE010000047.1, forward strand.
GTTCTACAACTTCAAGCGCTTTGATTTTAGCCGCGTGGGTCGCTACAAGATCAACAAGCGTCTTGGCTTAGATGTGGCCAACACGGCCGAGAATCGCATTATGCGCCTGGATGACCTTGTCGCCATCGTTGCCGAGCTGATCCGCATGAATGTGAACCAGGACGCGGCTGATGACATTGACTCACTCGCCAATCGCCGTATCAAAATGGTCGGCGAGCTGGTCCAGCGTCAGTTCCGCATCGGCCTGCTGCGTATGGTGCGCAACACCCAGGACCGCATGAGCATGAGCGAAATTGAAACGGTACAACCCGGCCAGCTGATCAACGCCCGCCCGGTGGTCGCCGCAGTGCGCGAATTCTACACTAGCTCGCAGCTGAGCCAGTTCATGGAACAGATCAACCCCTTGAGCGAACTGGCCAACAAGCGCCGCCTGTCCAGCATGGGCCCGGGCGGCTTAAGCCGTGAACGCGCTGGTTTTGAGGTACGTGACGCGCATGCCACTCACTACGGCCGTATCTGCGCCGTGGAAACGCCGGAAGGCGCCAACGTGGGCCTGGTACTGAACATGGCACTCTACGCCCGCGTCAACGAATACGGCTTTATTGAAACCCCGTACCGCAAAGTTGTGGACAGCAAAGTTGTGGACGAAGTCGTATACCTGGATGCTGCCGACGAAGAACACGCGGTTATCGCCGGTGCCGGCGTAGCCCTGGACAAGAGTGGCAAGATTGTTGACGAGCGCGTCAGCGCTCGCATTCACTTGAAGTCAGGTGAAGCTGACCGGGCCGACATCACGCACATCGACGCCGCGCAGAACCAGATTGTTGGTTCGTCTGCCGGCTTGATTCCGTTCATCGAGAAAGACTACGTGTACCGCGCGCTCATGGGTAGTAACCAGCAGCGCCAGGCCGTACCGCTGATCCACCCCGAATCCCCCATTGTGGGTACCGGTGTAGAAACCGCCGCCGCCCGCAATACTGGCCAGGTCATTCTAGCTGAGGCCGACGGTGAAGTACTGAAAGCCACTGGCGAGGAAGTCGTGGTGCAGTACAAAGATGGTAAGGTTACGTACGAACCGCAGCACTTTGTGCGCAGCAACGAGGGTACCTCCATCAACCAGACTGTCGTTGTAAACACCGGTGACAAGGTCAAGGCTGGCGATATCCTGGTAGAAGGTATGAGCATCGAGGGTGGTGAACTGGCTCTCGGCAAAAACGTAACCGTGGCTTTCATGCCCTGGGCCGGCTACAACTTTGAGGACGCCATCATCATCAGTCGCAAGTTGGTCGAAAACGACACGCTTACCTCTGTTCATATCGTTGACTACATGATCGAGGTCCGCGAAACCAAACTTGGTCCGGAAATCATCACCCGCGACATCCCGAATGTGTCTGAAGACGCGCTGCGCCACCTGGATGAGGACGGTATCGTGCGCATCGGTGCCGAAGTGCACCCTGGTGATATCCTAGTCGGTAAAATTACGCCGAAGGGTGAGCAGGAACTTAGCAGCGAAGAGCGCCTGCTGCGTGCTATCTTCGGTGAAAAGGCGAAGGAAGTCCGCGATACCAGTCAGCGTATGAGCAACGGCAAACATGGCAAGGTCGTGGGTGTCAAAATCTTCAGCCGCGAAAACGGCCACGAACTCAAGGCTGGCGTGCTGATGCAGATTCAAGTCTTTGTGGCCCAAATGCGCAAAGTCAGCGTCGGCGACAAACTCGGAGGCCGCCACGGTAACAAGGGCGTGATCGCCCGCATTCTACCGGTCGAAGACATGCCGTTCATGGAAGATGGTACACCGGTCGACATTATTTTGAACCCGCTGGGTGTGCCGAGTCGTATGAACATTGGTCAGCTGTTCGAAGCCCACTTGGGCATGGCTGCTCAGGCGCTCGGTATGAAAGTGGCAAGCCCGTCCTTCAACGGCGTGCCGCTCGATAAGATCAAGAGTCTGCTTAAGGAAGCCGGCTTCCCCGAGGACGGTAAGCAACAACTGTACGACGGTCGTACCGGTGGTGCCTTCAAGGAGCGCACCACGGTCGGTAGCATGTACATGATCAAGCTCAACCACATGGTGGCTGACAAGATTCACGCCCGCTCAACCGGTCCGTACACCATGGTGACCCAGCAACCACTTGGCGGTAAGGCCCAGAACGGCGGCCAGCGCTTTGGTGAAATGGAGGTGTGGGCACTCGAAGCTTACGGTGCCGCAAACACCTTGCAGGAAATGCTCACCATTAAGTCCGACGACGTCTATGGACGCTCCAAGGCATACGAATCCATCATCAAGAAGACCGAGATCGTCGGTCCGAAGGTGCCGGAAAGCTTCAACGTACTCGTCAAGGAGCTCCAGGGTCTTGGCCTTAAAGTCGATCTGGTACACCAAAGCGAGGTAGTTGACGCCGAAGACATCCTGGCAACCAACATCCATCAGGAAGCTGTCCATCCGGCCAGCGTGACCGTGCCAACTCCGACCATTTCTGATGTAGATGTCAGCGATGAAGAAACTATTGCGAATGACATGCTCATTGCGGAGGCGGACGATGCCGACGCCGCGTTTGCCGCTACAGCTGACGACGGCATGGCTATCGATGACGTAGCCCTGGTGGTCGCCGACGACGATGATGACACAACTGACAACGAAAGTGAGGAGGTCTAATATGAAGCGCTATTCATACGGCACCGATATTGCCGATTTTGACGCCGTGCGCCTGGCTGTGGCCAGTGATAAGGACATCCTGGACTGGAGCTACGGCGAGGTCACCAAGCCAGAGACCATAAACTACCGTACTCAAAAACCGGAGCGCGACGGCCTGTTCTGCGAGCGTATTTTCGGTCCCGTGAAGGATATTAACCCGCACGATGCCAAGTACAAGGGCGTGCGTAGCCGCGAGGCCGCCGTCGATAAAAACGGCGAATTGGTAACGCGTGCAATAGTACGCCGCGAGCGTATGGGCCACATCAAGCTGGCCGTACCGGTCGCGCACATCTGGTTCCTGCGCGGCACTCCGAGCGCCGTCGGCCTACTGCTTGGGCTTACTGTCAAAAACCTGGAACGTGTAGCATACTTTGCCAGCTACGTTGTAAAGTCCGTGGACGAAGCCAAACGCGACCAGTATCGTGCTGACAAAGAGGCCGAATTCAAGGCCGCCCAGGACGCTATCAAGCTTCGCTACGAAGCTGAATCCAAAAAAGAGGATGCCAACGTCAAGGCGCTGGCTGAAGCTCAGACCAGAGAAATTGAAGAAGTTACCAAGGAATGGGAGCAGCTTAAGGGCCAGCTCGACAGCCTCGTCAAGCTTAGCCTGATGGGCGAAAGCGAATACCGCGCGTTGCCTGATGACCTGCGCAAGATGCTCACCGTCGGCATGGGCGGTGGTGCCCTCAAGGAACTGCTGGACGAAATCGACCTGAAATCATTGATTGCTACATTGGCCGAGGAGGCCGAGGAGGCCAAGGGCCAGCGCAAGAAGAAGCTCATGAAGCGCCTGCGCTTGCTCGAGAGCATGGAGCGTGCCGGCATCCGTCCGGGCAGTATGTGCCTGAGTGTTCTGCCAGTCATTCCTCCGGACCTGCGCCCGATGGTTCAGCTAACCGGCGGCCGGTTCGCGACGTCCGATTTAAACGACCTCTACCGTCGTGTCATCAACCGTAACAACCGCCTGAAGAAGCTCATCGAGCTGAACGCCCCCGAAGTCATCCGCCGCAACGAGCAGCGTATGCTGCAAGAAGCCGTCGACGCACTCATCGATAACAACAACGCCCGCAGCGGCCGTGCCGTGGCCGCAACTGGCCAGCGTCGCCGCCTGAAGAGCTTGAGTGACATGTTGAAAGGTAAACAAGGCCGTTTCCGCCAGAACCTGCTGGGTAAGCGTGTTGACTACTCCGGCCGTTCCGTAATCGTAGCTGGTCCAGAACTCAAGATTAGCCAGTGCGGCTTGCCGAAGATGATGGCTCTGGAACTCTTTAAGCCGTTCGTGATTGGCGAGCTCATCTTCCGTGAGCAAGCTCACAATATCCGCTCCGCCACACGCATGATTGAAACCGGCGAAACCGAAGTCTGGGACGCTCTTGATGAAGTCATCCAGGGCAAATACGTGCTTCTGAACCGCGCACCCAGCCTTCACCGTCTGAGTATCCAGGCTTTCCAGCCGGTGCTCATTGAAGGCCGCGCTATCCAGCTGCACCCGCTCGTTTGTAAAGGCTTCAACGCTGACTTCGACGGCGACCAGATGGCTGTCCACCTGCCGCTCAGTGACGCCGCCCAGGCCGAGGCTCGCAATATTATGGCCGCGAACATGAACCTGCTTAAGCCTGCCGACGGCTCACCTATCCTGCACATCGAACAGGACATCGTGCTCGGTTGTTACTATCTGACGTACGAACGTCCTGGTGCGACCGAAGGGGTAGTTGACTACAGCAGTCTCGACGAGGCCAGCATGGCATTCGATGCCAACCGGATCACCTTGCAGAGCCGCGTCCGTGTGCCGTTCCGCGGCGAGATCCGCGAAACGACGCTGGGCCGCCTGTACTTCAATGAAACCTTCCCCGAAGACTTCACCTACCAGGATGAAGCAATGACAAAGAAGCGTTTACAGAAGGTTATGGCCGCCGTGTATCAGAAGTACGGACAGGCTACTACGGCTGAAATCGCCGATAATCTGAAGGACGTTGGTTTCCGCTACGCTACCATGTCGGGTCTGTCCATGGGCATGGATGACTTCGAGCCTATCAAGGGTCTCGATGGTGTCATTAAGACTGGCGATGAACGTAGCGCCAACATCTCTACGCAGTACGAACAAGGCTTCATTACCGACGACGAACGCCATCGCCTCATCGTGGATAACTGGACCAAGATCGACAACCAGGTACAGAATATGCTGGCCGAGCAGATGCAGAACCAGGACGGCTCCATGGCTATCGCCATCACTTCTGGCGCCCGTGGTAACGTCTCACAGATGAAAATGTCCGTCGGTATGCTGGGCGTGTTCCAGGATGCCAGTGGCAATGTCATTGAGCTGCCGATCAAATCCGGCTACATCCAGGGCCTGACTCCGCTGGAATACTTCACCGGTACCCGTGGTACCCGCAAGGCCGTCATTGACATCGCGCTCAAGACCGCCGATGCTGGTTACCTAACTCGCCGTCTGGTCGACGTCGCGCAAGATGTCTTCACCTTTGGCGACGAAGATGATGCATCTGACCCCGGCTTTGCCATGTTGCGGGCGGACGCCAACACTATCGGCGTAAGCTACGCTGCCCGTCTGGAAGGCCGTTACGCCGCTGAAGACGTAAAGGGTTTCGTCAAGGCTGGTGAGTTGTTCACCAAGGAGATTGCTGAAGCCGTTGAAGCCGATGAAAAGCTTGATGGTATCAAAATCATGAGCGCCCTGAGTGCCAGCTCAGTCCGCGGCGTGCCGCAGAAGAGCTATGGTATTGACCCGGCTACCGGTGAACTGGTTACACCACACAACCCGATCGGCGTCATTGCCGCCCAGAGTATTGGTGAGCCTGGTACACAGCTGAGCCTCGACTCCAAGCACCGTTCCGGTGCTGCCGTCGCCGACGATACTGCCCAGGGTCTAAGCCGTATCGAAGAGCTTTTCGAAGTTCGCACACCGAAGGGTCAGGCGTACCTGACTGACATTGCCGGTGTGGCTAACGCCTGGGAAGAGGGTGACCATTACATCGTGCAGGTCACTGCCAACGAAAAGGACAACCTGGTCTTTGATCTGGGCGGGCGTAAGCCCAGTATTGCCAGCGGTACCGAAATCGTTATCGGCGATGTTGTCGCCGCTCAGGAAGACGGGTCTGAACCACTCATTTCCCCGATGGCGGGCAAGGTAGAAGTAACTGACAAGCAAGTCGTCATTACCCCGACCGGCCAGAGTGTGGTCCGCTACGAAATCCCCGGCTTCAAACAACTGACCGTCAACGACGGTGACAAGGTTGTCGCCGGTCAGCGGCTGACCAACGGCTCCATCAACCTGCACGAGCTGATGCGCCTGCAGGGTGTGGAATCCACCCAGCGCTACGTCATGAACGAAATCCTGGGCATCTTTGCCGGACAGGGTCAGAACATCGCTGACAAGCACCTTGAAATCATTGTGCGTCAGATGTTCAGCCGCGTACAGATCGAGGACGCTGGTGACAGCGAATTCGTGACCGGCGACGTGGTAAGCAAGCTGGCCGTTGTTGAAGCCAACGAGCAGCTCGTTACTGACAGTAAGACTCCGGCCAGGTACACCCAGCTGTTACTTGGCATCACGAAGGCGTCACTAAGCACCGACAGCTTCCTGAGTGCGGCCAGCTTCCAGGACACTACGCGTGTGCTCATAGCCGCCGCTACCAGTGGTAAGATCGACAAGCTCTACGGCCTGAAGGAAAACGTCATCCTAGGGCGCAAGATCCCCGTTGGCACCGGTTACGGTGCTAGCAATGCGCTGGATGAAGGTGATGAGATCGAAGCTGTCGGAGAGGCAGTCGAAGTAGAAGCCTAGACACCAAAAGGTAAGATTAAACTTCCCACGAGCTTCCGCTCGGGGAATTAGCTGACTCAAAACAACT
>CAZMWE010000048.1:0-7533 GCA_964570005.1 uncultured Candidatus Saccharibacteria bacterium
AACGGGGGCGAAGCAAAGTTTGCGGTGCTAATATCGCGTAACGGTAGCAAGGCGGGTTAAGCCGGCGAACAGTACGCCATAAGCGAATAGGGCGACGAGTGTGTAACCTTGGAAACTCACTGCGCCGATGTGGGCATGGTCGTAATTGAATAATCCGTAGAACGGTGCCGCGAACGGTTGGGTTATGTTGTTTACAAATGCTACAACGTTGTTCGCCTGGTTAGCCGCTAGGAGGGCTAGTACAAATCGTACCGCCAGCAGTGTGGTGAGCACACTGCCCAGAAGCTCTATAGAGTGAACTATGGCATCATGGCTGTGGTTAAAGCGCTCACGTTGAAAATATGCATCCTCGGGGCTTAATGAGTATTCGTAGTGGACTCGGTGCTGGCTGGGGTGCATAGATTATCTCCTTCGTGTAACCAAGGCTTTAAGCATACTGCCATCGATTCGGACTTTGCTGAAGAGTTAAAGAAATGGACCTATAACTCGCTAGAATGCAGCCGGGCCGCTTTTCCGTCAGCGGCAGTCGGCGGGTGCCCGGTAAGGCCGCGTGGCCAGAGTGCGTAGGTATGCACGACGTTTATCTCGGCGGAATACATAAATACCTGCGCCAGCAGGTACAGCCAGAACATCAGTGTCAGTACCAAAGCGAACTGTCCGTAAGCGCCACTGGTATTGCGCAGTTCGTGGGTGATGAGGTAGCCGCCGATGGTTTGTAAAATGAGCAGGCCGACGACTGTAGCGACGGCTCCTAGACGCAAATCACGGCGCGCTCGGCGTTCTGATGGTCCCAGCAGGAACACGTACGTGACTATCAGGTACAGAAGCACGACGTTAATAGCTAGTGGCGCCAGTCGAAAAATAAACGAGTGCCCGAGTGCTGCCGTAGCGTAGCTGGCGAGTGCTGTGGTGAGTAATAATCCCGTGCCGCCTCCTAACAGCAAACCGAGACTTTTAAGAAGTCTCAGGGGGAATCCACTGCGCTTGCGCCTCGGTATACCCCAGACGGTATCAAGCGCGCTGCCTACGGCGTCGGCGATGCCCCGAGCACCGTAGAAGGCAAACAGTAGGCCGATAACAAGCGCCAATCCGGTACGGCTGCTGCCGATATTTTGTTGCAATTGCCGGCCGACTACAGGAAAGTAACTGGTGGCATCAGCCAGCAGGCGCTCGCGCAAATGTACGTTGCGCTGGGCAATAAAGTCAACGACCGATGTTGCTACCAGCAGCAGTGGAAAGAGCGACAGGAAGCCATAGTATGTCAGCAAAGCTGCCTGGCGTCCGGCGTTGTCATCACCATATTTTTTGATAACCGCGTACGTAAATGCCAGCGTATGATGGCGCTGCTGCAGGCGGTCCATGTTTCTGGCTAGCTTTTGTGCTGTATTTTGAGAAGCTTGTACCACAGGGTGCTCGTACGTCGTTACTTTCGTAAGTGTTTACAGTATGCCGCAAGACAGTGGTATTCGCAAAACTAACCCTGTCCGAGTGGTACTAAACTCCCGTCGCGCTCGTGCCAGTTGCGTCTGGGCTGGTGGCGCCGGAACCACCAGCTCCTGCTCCTGGACCGAATCCGCCGAAGCTGGGATTAAGCATAATACCGCTGACATCCTGTGTGTTCGAGCTGTCGAGCGTCAGAAATACGGTGGCACCGGTTTGAATATCACTCACGTTTGAGGCCTGTCCGTTATCAGTTACCATGGTGTTGCCTGTAATGGTATAGGTGTTAGTGCTACCACTGCGGCTCTGGATGGTGATGCTTGAGCTGTCTACTGCGCTGACGGTGCCGATAACACGGTTGCCCCGCTGGAATCCACCGCTGCCGCCATTGAAACCACCTGACGACCCGCCCGGGCTATACTGGTTGTTACTGGCCGTCTGAGTGTCTGTGGGTGTGGGCGCCTTGCCCTTCTGGTACTGCGTACCGCCAAAAAAGCTTACAATCGCCACCAGAATAAAACCGCCAATCACAAGGCCTGACCGCGGTATGACCAGTTGCTTTTTAGGCGCCTGCCGGGGCTGGGCATTGTATTCGCTTAAACTCATCTCTGCCATTTCAGCATAGTATGCAAAATTAATATGTGAATACGCTGGAACAAGACCAAATAGGGCTAAGGGTTAGTGAAAACTGGGCTAGCCACACAACCAAGTGAATCTAAAACAAAAATGGTGCCACGCAGTTGAAACGTTGCGTACAAAGTATTATGACGCAGTTCTTATTATAGCCAAGCAAGTAGAGATTGCTAAACAGTATCTTGGTTCCAGCTTACTAGGTGAATCAGCACTAGCCTATTAGTGAATAGATAAAGGGTCACGGAGCGTAGCGTATGTGACGAGGAAGCGAAGCTGACGGTAGATTATTCTTGTAGGTATGATATTTCGGGTAAGTGAAATAGTATATAGTCAGACAACATAGTTTAGGCGGTCTTCACTTTATGAACGGTAGTAATGATTCGTATCTAGTATTTACAAAGAATCGCCCACTCAGGATTGCGTTCATAGTTGATATTGAAAAAAGTTCTACGTTCAAAGACGTAGTTAGCCTTATTGAAAGTATGTCCTCGAAATGGGGTGGACGGTACTATCAGATTATTCCTTCTAGCTCTGGGAAAATATCCAAGGAGTGGCGAGAGTATTTGGCTAATTATGACCCAGACATCATTAACAGCTATACAAAGCTTACTCCCTACACAATTCGGCAACTAAATGTAACGACCAATCCATTGGCTTTTATGCCAGTGAGCAGATTTAACTACATAGAAAGCAGTGCGTATAATCCAGTTGACATACTGCCTGACGCAAATAGCACCGCTGCGCTATGGAGAAATCCAATACAGAATCCTGAAATCATTAGTTTTGAGTACAACCAGTACCAAACAAATTTACCGCTGTTTATTCGTAATTTTATAAAACTTAATCTTGGTCGTATTACCGATGATACTTCTCACAGGGCTGCCTTAACGAGCGCAAATGTAGGCATTAAATCCGTGCAGTCAAACACAAGAGCGCAGTTTATTAGTGCAATGGGGGTATTGGAGCAGTGGAATCGGCGTATCTATCCGAGTGAGTATTGTATGCTGCCTGGTCTTAATTATGAGTCAACTAAGCAGCGCCAGGACTATCAAACCAGTATCTACATCGGTAATACGGTCATGGACTTAATTTATTACTGGAACTCTGCCTTGCTAAGTCCTGATTGGTTAAGTACAAAAAAGAATAGCGTCTGGCTTCCAACGAATTTCCTAGACAATGACGACTTGCTCAACTCGGTGAAGGTTTGGATTTATCGGCTTGCAGTGCAGCAACAGTCAAACACTGACGTAAAAGACATCAAAGTTTACAGTTCGTCTTTAAGTCAGGCAAAACTACAAAATTATGCCGATAAAATTCGACAAGGGCAGTCACTCTTTACGAGCGTAGAGCGCATAAGTCAACCACCAGAAATTGTTTACAGCGACAGGATAAGTACGTCCGAAGAAATGGATTCTTTTAGTGTATCGGGCGATAAGTTCACTATAAATGTCCCACCTATCAACCTCAGACAGGGCGGAATGGGTGGGCAATCATGGATAACGGACATGTTTATAGAAGTCGCCGATAAGAATGAATATCGGCAGCCAGTTAGAGAATTTTGGTTGCAGTACCCTAAAGACAACAACTTAGCCTTAATGCTCACGGGTAGAGGTATCGCTTCACGAATAAATCGTGAGTATGTACTGTCCGTACCAGTTAACAGGGCTAAGGAGAGTTTACGGCTTACAATAGAAATTCCTGAACACAGTAGGCTTGTGCAAAGTATCTTGCTTGCCGAGAAAAATCACATTCACTATAACGGTGACCTACGAGACGGTGTTTCAAAGCGTCCATTTGAACATGCTACAAACTCGAACGCAGGTCGCTCGTTAAGAGGTGCAATATCATTATTTGGTGACTTGCCAACAGCGACAAACTTTTTCAACTCACAGTATTGGCGTAACACATTTATGACTTTAGCTGGCTCAAATCCAGTGGGTGACCCTGCGAGTCGTGAGAATCTTACTAATCGAATTAGAAAATCATTGAAGAAAGTTAACCAGCCAGTAACGGACAAGGCAGTCAACGCTTGGGTAAGCACGGTCACAACCTACGCAAGTGAGTTAAGGCAGATGACAGACACAAAGCCCTACTCTTTCTTCCTGTCTTTGCTGGACGAAGAAATCCAACGGCTAAACGTTACTGACGCAGATGAAATAAAGCAAGCAAAGGACTCTCTACGGAGTAGGCTCAGTTGGCTAATCCAGATGAAGATATTCGGATTGGGCATTTTTTACAAATGCGCACACTGTGGGCTAAAGGGCTGGTACTCAGTGAACTCCATAAAAGAAGAGAACCCATGCGCAGGGTGTGGTCACATTTTCTCGTTAGAAGCAGAAGAAGAGTGGTGGTACAAATTGAATAGTATGATTGCCAGCGAGGGCGGTATATACAATCAGATACCACTCATAATGGCACTAGGAGAGCTATATAACACTTCAAGCAGCTCCTTCGATTACTTTATGCCAGTTGATGTCTATGCTACCTACAGTGGCAGACCTATGACCGATTTGGATATTTTAGCCATAGTGAACGGGAAGCTCGTTATCGGCGAAGTCAAAAATTCAATTGGCTTGTTTGATGACGAAGAAATTAAAAAACTAGCTGCGGCAGCTAAGCGATTAAAGCCAGATAAAGTTATACTTTTTGCGCCAGATGTCTTGGCGGCAGACCAACGAACGAATGTGTTGGTTACTTCCTTAAAAGCTAGGATAGGTACTTTGGAAGCAGATGTAGAGTGGATTTTTCCAGACCCGCTATTCGCACATGATGACCTATGGTCTATTTAGCCAAAATAACAGATAGAAAATGTTATAGTTGAGTCATGCTCGGCTTCCTACTCGCCTTTATCAGCTCGCTGTTCTTTAGCTTCTACGTTGTGCCACGCAAGCTGTCTAAGCTCAAGCCATTAGAGTTCAGCCTACTCATGGCAACAGGCTTTTTTGCCAGCTCTATTATTCTGTATCTTTTTCAGCCACTGCTGCACTTTCATGAGCATTTGTCATGGGTACTACTCTGGTCACTACTGGCTGGGGCTATCTGGGCGGCTTCATTCGTAACATTCGTCAAAGCCATTGACGCAATCGGTCTGTCTCGCTCAAATCAGTGGAAGAACTTACAAGGTACAATCGCTGCTATCCTTAGCTTGATTGTCCTGTCGGAGTACCAGTCAACCCGACCTGTGTTTGTGCTGCTGTCGGTGCTGGCTATTTTCGTATCAGCCGTTGCATTTACAATTTCGGCAACCAAGCAGGAAGCTAAAGCCAATCTAAACGGTGTTTACTTGGCTGCGCTATCCGGTGTTGGTTTTGGCACAGTAGCCGTAATCCAAAAGTACGTCACCACAAATGTTGGCGTTTACTCACAGCAAGTAGTTTGGAGCTTCGCAATCCTTGCCAGTATTTTCATTTATATGATTGCTACAAAGCAAAAACTGCCTATAGCCGACATCAAGCGTGCAGATACCAAATTGGCTCTCGGTGCTGGTGTGCTGTATCTGGGTGCTAGCTTCTTCCAGCTACTATCTTACAAACACTTACCAGCGTCTATTGCGTTTACTATTGTTCAGCTCAATGCAGTCTGGACAATAGCGATTGGCGTGTTCTACTTCAAAGAAATTGAAGCTAAGAAGTATTACAAACGATTACTACTTGGTCTGTTCTTCGCGGTAGCTGGAATTGCCTTGCTGGCTCTAGCTAGACGCTAGCTAGTATTTTAAGCTCTGCTCTCAAACCATTCCTGTGTACGGTTAAACTGCCATGGGTCACGAGTGTTTGACCTATGAATAGCCACGTCCTGCCATACCTTGCCGAGCATGTACGGCTCTTGGTCTAACCACTCTTGCAGTTCGCTTTCTGACGGAAAGCTGACAACATACATTGAGCCTTTCATACTGCCGTCATCGTTAAGCAAGGCTGCGCCGTAAAATAAATTGCCGCTTTCTAGCAGTTTATCGCCCATAGCAATGTGGTCTTGGCGCACTGCTTGTCGTCTTGCTGGTGCGTCTTTGTCTGTGCCGTCTAAGCCGATAATTACAAATTGCATTAGTTCACCTTATTAGTTGGCTTGCCGTCTAAGTAATTCTTGATGTTATCAACATAAATGCGCTTCTTGAGCTGACTAGCTTCACGGGTCGAATAGGCGATTGCTGGATAAACTCTACACCTGTTAATGGACTTTAATGCTTTGAGCTGTTCTTCTTGCATTTCGTCACTGTGGTCGAGCATGAACACTAGGTCACTCTGCAAAAGTCGAGCTACTAGAGGGTCAAAGTCAATCAACTCCATAGGGCTGACGTTTATAAAAATAGCGTCATTCTTAATTTTTTGTAACCTATCATTGTTTATAATGCCCTCAGTTTCGGGATTAAGCGCAAGGTTCAATGTAAGAATATCTGAGTCGGCGAGTAAGTCGTCCAGCTCCTTATACCTAACACCCTTTGCTTCTGCGTCTGGTTTACGTGTTTGCGACCAGTAGCTGACATCGCAACCGAAAGCCTGTGCAAGCTCTGCTGTACGCATACCGATATTACCTAAGCCGATAACGCCAAACTTCTTGCCTTTAATCTCCATGCCGGGGTGAGCGTCATCTTCGTAAATACCGTCCCAAGCCAAGCCCATTGCTCGATTGACTCCACGACACCACTCGATGAGAATACCAAAGGTGAACTCGCTAACACCCTCAGTGGCGTAGTCGGCAATGTTAGTAACTGTGATGTCTTTGCTGGCTGCGTATGCCGTGTCTATGCCACCATAACCCGTACCGAGCATACCGATGTATTTCAGGTCTGGTAGCGTATCTACCAAGTCCTTGCCAACTTTCGCGCCTAGCCGCACCAGTAATCCGTCAGCGTCTGTATTGTTAGCGATTTCTGACTGGTCAGCAAGCAACACACGTGTTTCGACTAGTGTATCTAATTCGTCCCAGTAATTTTCTTCAAGCTCACTACCAGTGAAGCCTAAGCAGAGTAATTTATGTAATTTCATAGTTTAATCATAACACCAGAGAACCTACACTTTTAAGCAATCAGTAAAAATCAGACCACCGCTGTTAAGAGTTGGGTAAAGCTACGGGAAAAAGTGGGTAGATAACGCATTTTTCAATGAGGGTGACATTTCGGGTAAACACAAGTCGCGCCTAAGCGTATCTTTACCCGATAACTAACCCTCATTAGTGTAAAATTTTAATTATGGTATTCCAAGACAAGACACCTGAGCAGCTTAATGAGAGTGAACTTATGAGCGTTGCAATGGTGTTACGGGACTTAAAAGACGCAGCACAAGGAAATCAGCCAAGTGCTACGGCAGTGAAAAGCTATCTTGCAAGTGATGTAAGTGGTGGCAAACAAAATCAGCCATATTATTATGCAATTCGTGAGCATGTTAACAAAGCAAAGCCAGAACTGCTCGACTACCTAGCGGCGCAGGGCGTTATAACAAGTTATCAAATGCTAACCTATAA
>CAZMWE010000049.1:0-7384 GCA_964570005.1 uncultured Candidatus Saccharibacteria bacterium
GAATTTCATACCAGTACAGTTAGTCTGGTCGCAGTGGCCGCTTAAGTATGAAGCACCCGGGTCGGCGGCCATGTTGGTCACAATATAGGCCGCGTCTTGCCGTACAACTTGCGTCGGCTTCGGCTGTTCAAACTGCTTGATGACTTTCCCGGAAGAATCTGTGACCTTCAGAATCGTGGTCGAGGGAATTTGCTGTCCCATGCGCGCAAGTGTGGAAATACCATTCACATGGTCAGCCAGCGTAGTGTATGCCTCGTTGCCGATGCCCGCGGCCGCGCCGCACTGCGTTTCATCGGCTTTGCCAGCTTCGGAGATGACGGTACCCGGTACATAACACTTGTAATCATCAGATCCCCCCATGAATGTATTGATGCTCTTCATGGTGGTGTTGATAGAAGCTAGTCGCCACGCCCCGCTCGCTGCGGACGTACTGGTGTCTTTAGGGTCAGTCGATGTGAATGCTTTAACTGCTGGTATGTTGAGTGAACTACCGAGTGCGTAGCGGAGTGTGACATTGCCGTAGTTCTTACGGGTATCGTCGAACAGGCAGTTACCGGGGTTGCTGCTTTCCGGTGAGTTGTGATTAGTACAAGGGTAGCCTGGCAATGCTTGTTCCTTGTCTACCAGCATACTACCCGCTCCAACGTTGTTGTTATTATTGATGAGCGTGGCGTAGGAGTACGGCTTAACGCTTGAACCAGGTGAAATTGGCGCGTCGCTGGCAAAGTTAAGCTGTTGTGTATTGAAGTCCATGCCGCCGATTAGCGCTACAATCTGCCCGGTGGCGTTGTCTTCTGCAACGAACGAGGCGTCGTCGGCCTTATCACTGTGCAGTTTCTTGGCGTTATTATTCAGAGAGGTTGAGGCCAGGTTCTGTAGATTGACATCCATTGTGGTGTCGACTTTCCACCCGCCGCTCTTAATGACGGCCGCTGGGAAGACTTTTTCCAGTTCTTCTTTCGCGGACAACACGAAGTATGCGTAGTTTGAGCTGAGCCCAGCATAGTGGTCGCTCGGCATCTGCTGCACCTGCAGATCGGCCACACTGTGGTATTTGGCAGCATCTGCTTGCTGCTGGGTGATGTAGCCTTGCTTGGCCATCTGATCAAGCACGTACTGTTGTCGGGTAATCAGCCCGTTCGAGTCGAATAAGTTATCGGCAGCAGACACCGCTGGGTTCCAGTTAGGGCTACTGAACGGAGAGTATGCACCAGGTGCCTGAGGAATAGCCGCCAGCATAGCCGATTGTGCCAGGGTCAGCTGACTGGCATCTTCCTTGAAGTAGTCTCTCGCTGCCGCCTGAACCCCGTAGTCGATGCCACTGTACGGCGCGATATTTAAGTAAGCGTTGAGGATATCTTGTTTGCTGTATTCACGCTCCAACTCGGTACCTAAAATCAGTTCCTTGACCTTAAGACTGATACTGTGCTGGCCATTCCAACCCTCATCCAGCTTGACCAGCTGTTCGGTGATGGTGGAAGCGCCCTGTTCGCTATTGCCCCGTACATTGTTGATGGCTGCCCGAGCGATACCGCGCACACTGAAGGCGCCTTCATTGAAGAAATTCTTGTCCTCGATGGCCACCGTCGCATCGCGCATATACGGTGAGACACTATTGTAGCTTACCGGGATACGCTTAAAAGCGCCGTAATCCTGGAATAGCAATGTTTGCCCGGTCCGGTCGTAATACGCGATACTACCGCCGCTGTTGCCGCCGTTGATATCCGCGATCTTCGGCAGATCTTTGCGGAAGTAGGCGAACAGTCCTACGATCAGCAAAAACATACAGACAAAACCAATACCCAGCACCTTGAGCGCCATGATTGCGCCCTCGCGGCTGAACCAGTACTGATACATCCGCTTTGGGTGCATACGGTACAAAAGCCGCTTCCAGCGCTCCTTCGGAAGTGTGCTTAAATACGCTGCTTTGCGCTGTGCTCTGGCTTCTTTGCCGGCCCGCATACGGTCCCCCAAAGAGCGGTTCAACTTAATTGTCTTACCACTTGACGTTGTGTAGGTGTTACGGGGCGTTTTTCGCTGACGCGGTCTGGTATCGCTCATAGATGTCGACTAAAGCTTATTCCACTTATATATTTCTGCCTCAAAGTATAACACGTTATGGTTGCGGCGCGGCGCCAGAAAATATGCTTAAAATCTCCATTTTTTAAAGCGCTGGCCACAGGTTCAATTTTACTGGGTGCCTGAGAAATTTTGCTGAAGATACGATGATTTTACGGCTAACGGGCCAGGAAGGTTGCGGACTATAAACTTCCATGTCACTATATATACTATGTTTGTGTATACCTACTGCTATGCCTGTACCGCGGACTATCCGCAGCAAATTGCCCCGCACTTATAATATTTAGCTGCAAGAAACGGTATACTATTCTATGATGAAACTTTCCGAAGAGCTCGCCTGGCGCGGGTTCGTCAACCAAACCACGTTTGAAGACATAAAAAAGCTGGATGATCAACGGTGGACGTTCTATCACGGTTTTGATGCCTCGGCTGATTCGCTCACTATCGGCAACCTGGCCGGCGTGATGGTGGACAAGGTATTTATGCGCCACGGCTGCAAGGCATTGATCCTGGCTGGTGGCGCCACAAGCCTCATTGGCGACCCAGGTGGAAAAGATAGCGAGCGGCCATTGCAGGACGAAGATACCATCTCCCGCAATGCTACTGGTGTAGCGAGGCAGTTGGAAAAAGTATTGTCAGGTTACGATTTTACGCTGGTAAATAACCTGGACTGGACAAGGGACTTGACGGTTATTGCATTCCTGCGCGACATTGGCAAACATTTCAGTATGACACCGCTTGTGCAGCGCGATTTCATTGCCCGGCGCATGGGCGAAGGCGGAGCGGGCATTAGCTACACCGAATTTAGCTACACCTTGTTGCAAGGCATGGATTTCCTTCACCTATTTGATAATTATGGCGTGACGCTTGAGGTGGGAAGTTCAGACCAGTGGACAAATTGCATCTCCGGCATTGAATTGATCCGGCGAGCCCGGAATGCAGAAGCGCATGTGTTTACCCACCCGCTCGTCATTAATAAAGCGACCGGTAAGAAATTTGGCAAAAGCGAGGCCGGTGCCGTCTGGCTCGATACCAAAAAAACCACCCACACGCAATTCTATCAGTTCTGGATTAACGCCGACGACGAAGGCGTCGAAGAATACATTAAGGTCTACACCGAATTAGATAAGCCGACAGTTGATACTGTGATGGCTGAGCACCGTGCCGATCCGGGTAGGCGTATTGCACAGCTGAGACTTGCCGAAGAAGTGACGCGGCTGGTCCACGGCCAGGATGCGGTCAATATCGCCAAGCGTGTGACTGACGTACTGACGGGCAAACTCTCGGTAGGTGAAGCGGGTGATGTGCTCGGAGCGCTGCGTCAGGAAATTCCGGCAATAAAGACTACGGATAGCAGCTTAATTGCCGAAGCTCTAGTAGAAAGCGGCCTGGCTGCCTCCAATACCGAAGCCCGCCGATTTCTGAAAGAGAACGCCGTGAGTGTTAACGGACAGAAGGTACAGCGTGAGCAATTCCAGCCTGAAGATTTCCAAAACGGTCGCCTACTGTTGCGCCGTGGTAAGGCGTTCAAAGACTCAGCGCTAGTCGAGTTGGGGTAGCAACGGCGTGCGCAGAACCGTCGGAACGCTGCTGGGCAAGACTGTCGCCGGAACCGTGCGCATGCGAGGCAAAAGCGGCGGCCAAGCGTTACCCGGGTTAGTGATTGAAACGCTGATGCCAGGCTACTTGGCCGCGATGCTGCGACAACTACCTGACGGTGTGGTGATCATTACCGGCACTAACGGTAAAACTACAACAACCAAGATGGTGGTGGAGCTGCTAAGGGCTAACGGCCGGCGTGTGCTCACGAACCCGACCGGCAGTAATCTAGCGCGTGGCATTATTAGCAGCGTCTTGCAGCAAGCGGGACATAGCGGCCGCTTGCCGTTCGACATCGCCGTCTTTGAGCTGGACGAGGCGTATGCCAAGCAGTTTACCAATGTTGTAAAGCCGCGCTACGTATTAGGGCTCAACGCAAGCCGCGATCAGCTCGACCGCTTCGGCGAGGTTGACACCATTGCAAAGCTGGTTAGTCAAACTATGCTGTCGGCCACGGACGGTATCATCGTCAATGCTGATGACAAGCGTTTGAGTGCTGCCGTCCGTACGGCTAAGGTACCGGTAGTGTATTTCGGGATCGCGTCGGAACTGCTCAAATATTTCCCGCGTGACGACGAACTGGTAGCAGTTGATGGGCTGGCACCCGCGCAAACGACAGTCAGAGTGTCGCCCATGATTGAACTCTTGGCTTTCAAAGGGAATGAAGCGACGTACCGGGTGGGCACAGAACGAATTGCGACCACGCTCCAAGTGACCGGTCAGCACAACTTCCAGAATGCAGCGGCGGCACTGGCTTTAGCCGGTGTTTTACTGCCGGATGCCGCCCCGGCCGAGTTAGTTCGTCAGTTGTCAGTTGTAAGGCCTGCTTTCGGCCGGGGCCAAACCTTCCGGCTCCAAAATGGTAGCATGTTGCAGCTTAACCTGGTCAAAAACCCCGCCAGCTTCCGGCAGGGCCTAGTATCTTATATCACGCCGTCTACCCCTGTAATGATCGCCATCAATGACCGAATAGCTGATGGCCGCGACACGTCGTGGCTGTGGGATGTGGATTTCTCAACCCTGGCCGCTAAAGATGCTGAAGGACTATCCTTAAGCGTTTGGACGACGGGGGTTCGGGCAGTGGATATGGCACTCCGCCTGGATTACGATGATATAAAAACCAATCACATTGAGCCTGACCTGGATAAAGCGCTCCAGGCATTTGGCAAACTTCCGGGCGACAAGGTGATCTTTGCAACCTATACAGCCATGCTTCATTTGCATGCGATGCTTGAGCGTAAAGCGGGAAAGTCGCTATGACCAAGCTTCATATCGTCCATATCTATCCTAACGAGATGAATACCTACGGGGACCGCGGCAATCTGCTGGTGCTCGAAAAACGTGCACAACGGCACGGGCTCACGCCAGTCATTCATTATTACAATGCCGGCGACGCATTTCCGAAAGAAGCCGACCTTATTCTAGGTGGTGGCGGGCAGGATAGCGCCCAAGCTGACATCCAAGCTGACATCCTCCATATTGGTGACAAGCTTCATACGCTGGTCGAAGTAGGCGCACCTATGCTTATGGTCTGCGGCACCTATCAGCTCTTTGGTAACCGGTTTGTGACCCATAGCGGCGAAGAAATTAAAGGTATTAGCATATTTGATGTTGAAACGAGGGGCAACCCCAAGCGTCTCATTGGTAACGTAGCGGTAGAAACGAGTGATTTCGGCACCCTCTACGGCTTTGAGAACCATAGCGGTAAAACATTTCTAGGTTCCAGACAACAGCCGCTCGGTGCGGTTGTCCGCGGTAACGGCAATAACGGTCAGGATAAGACTGAGGGCGCCCGGACGAATAGTGCCATCGGCACCTATCTTCACGGACCGCTGCTACCTAATAACCCTAGGCTTGCGGATTGGCTCATAACCACTGCTCTCCAACAAAAAGGTGTCGAGTTTACGCTCAGCCCTCTTGATGATGCTCTGACCTATCAGTCTCGCCAGAATGCTCAAGGGCGCAGCTATTAACTAAATTGTTGAGTGCTCAAGTAGCTACAAGATACGATGCAACATTTCTCGGCGGTTGGCAATTATTTTAAGCGCGGCTTCTCCGGTAACCGCGTGTGCTGCCAGCGTGTTTAGCAATTCAATACCGTCTTGTATAACTCTTTCTTTGGCCTCCTGACTGCCTGCGCTGGCGACCAGCAAACCATCATTAGCCAGGATATATCTCTCCTTTTCTCTGGTTATCACTTCAAGCACGGATTGGCCTGGAAAAGTCGGCGTAAAATGTTGGGCCGGTACGATGCCAACCTGCAGCCTGCTCGCTTGGCTGGCTTTTATGCCAGCACCTACGACCGACCTCAAATGTGCCAGCTGTCCTAGTAATACTGTCGGTGGGCTTACGTAATGCTGGGATGTGAGAACCTTCTCAGGGATGCATGCGACAACCTCTATGCCGGCTGCAGCAAAGGCTGCGATCCTGCCCACGCGCGCTGCCATTCGTGCCGAAGCCATCTCAGGAGGCGCTTCAGAGAAGGCAATCACACCCTCTGCGTAAGCGGGAGTTTGTAATATCGAGGGATAAGTATCCTCGACAGCCCATGTAACCTTCTCGGCGCTTTCAAATAAAGCATACATCTGAGCGAGCCCTGCTGGTTCGCCATAAGGAATAGGGGAGTTGTCAAACCTGCTCACTGTTTACTTTATACACTTTGCTTGTAGGTTGCGCAAACTTGCACAAGCCAGCGCTATCCTGCATTACCCAGACAGCCTATACTACTATGGGCATGAGATTGGATGATCTAGTTACAGATGTAAAGGGGGTGGGTGATGAACTGGCTAGAAAGCTGGCAGTGCTTGGTGTCAAGACAATCGGGCAGCTCATTGATTACTTACCGCGACGGTACGAAGACTACAGCGAGGTGGTGGCAATCCGTGACACTCATCCGGGACCGGTAACGATTAAGGCTACCGTAAAACAGGCTGCTGGGCGTTACGTGCGCCGTGGTATGCACCTGACTGAAGCGGTCGTTAGCGACACCACTGGCAGTATGCGGCTTATTTGGTTTAACCAACCGTATCGGGCGGGAGGTCTGAAAACCGGTGCAGAGTACTATTTTTCGGGTCTGTATGAACTGAGTCACCAGAACTTTCAGATGACTTCCCCTAGTGCCGAGCTGGTGAGTGATTTCCCAATTAATACTGCCCGCATCGTGCCGATTTACCGCGAAACCAAGGGTCTAACGAGCAAACAGATTCGTAAAATAGTAGGCAACTGCCGCCAGATTATACAAACCCTGCCTGAGACCCTGCCGGAATGGCTCGTGCACGAGTGTAAATTGATGAGCCGGCCCGACGCCGTGCTGGCTATGCATTTTCCGGTGGACAGGGCACAGTTGGCGGAGGCTAGGCGGCGTCTTGGGTTCGAAGAAGTGTTTGAGTTGAGCCTGGCTAGTTTGCTCAACAAGCAGGAGTTGGCTGCAGACGAATCGCTAGCGATTCCATTTGACGAAAAATTGGCGCGGGAGTTCGTGAGCCATCTGCCATTCAAGCTTACCGATGCGCAGCGCAAGGCAGTTTGGCAGGTTTACCAAGATATGCAAACTGAACACCCTATGAACCGGTTAGTCGAAGGCGATGTCGGTTCCGGCAAGACGGTCGTCGCCACCATGGCAGCCGTGATGGCGCTGCAAAGAGGTTATCAGGTCGCGTTTATGGCGCCTACCGAGCTGCTGGCCCGCCAACACGCTGAAACTATT
>CAZMWE010000050.1:0-7163 GCA_964570005.1 uncultured Candidatus Saccharibacteria bacterium
CTTCGGGGATCAGCTCCCATGGCTGCTCGATGTGCCGTTTAGGTACCACCAATGTGTGGCCCGGTACTTTGCGGGGGTTACTTAAGACCACCAGCGCATGTTCATTGCTTTTGATAATCTCAGCTGGCCTCAGGTCACAAAACGGACAATTATCTTCTAACATACTCCTCTAGTCTACGCGAACTCCGGCCGGCCGTCGAGCTAATCTAGGCTCCCGTATTCGTGCTGACGGGCACGCTTAGGAAGAAAAACGCTCAGTAACAGCGCCAGAGCCGACGCTCCGATAACACCTTCCATACCGCGTTTCACACCGGTAACGATGGCATCATTTCTGATACGGGAGATCTCTTGTGCCGCCGGCGCAGGCAACTCCTTGGTCGCAAAGTTTTCGGTGCCCAGACTTTCCGCCGCAGCGGAAACTTGCGCGGTGATTTGCGGTTTGGCGGCAGTTGGCAGCACGGTACTGCTCGCGACTCCGGTAGCCAATTGCGTAGTAAGCGCCGATATCAGCAGCGCCCCAATGAGTGCCTGCCCCATACTGGTGCCGACCTGCCGGAACGTGTTGTTAACACCCGAAGCTTCGCCGGCCATTTGCACGCTCACCGCCGAAAGCGTCAGGTTGGCGAGCTGCGAGATTACCAGCCCGAAGCCAAGGCCGAAGCAAATCAGACCTGGTATGAACGTAACTGCCGTGCTAGTTGCCGAGACTTCCGCACGCAGCAACACGGCGCCCACCACGCTGAGCAGCAGTCCGAATTGAATCAGGTAGCGCTGCGGTACATTACGCCGTCCGGCCAACGCACCAGCGAGCGGTGAGCCGACTAGAATCGAAATCGACAGCGGCAGCACAGCGATACCGCTGTGAAACGCATCTTTGCCCAGCAGCCCCTGCAGAAATACCGGCAACGAAAAAATTAGCCCGAACTGTCCCAGTACTGCCACTGCCAGCACCGTAGTACCAGCCATAAATTCACGGTTTTTGAGCAGCCTGGTGCTCACCAGCGGTACCTTTCCCGCGTCTTCCAGCATCGCCTGGCGCAGCAAGAACAGCGTCAGAAAAATCAGGCCAAAAACTATCGCGTAAGCAGTCACGGACACGCCCATCATATGGAACGTCTGGCCGAAAATCTCGTAGTCCTGCTTGGATTCTACCCAGCCGTAAGTGGACGATTCGATAATCCCATACACCAGATTTCCCAACCCCAGCGCCGATAGAACAATGCTTAATATGTCCGGTGCATGCGGGCTCAGTTCGTGGGCTTCTTTCACCAGCGCAGAACCCGCCAAAATCACCAGCACCACAATGGGATTTATGAGGTAATTCCAACGCCAGCTATAGTTGGTTGTCAGCCAGCCGCCAACAATCGGTCCGATAGTCGCGGCCGCACCGGCAATAGCACCGTAAACACCAAAAGCTAGCGCCCGGTCTTTACCACGGTAAGTACTTACCAGCAGAGAGGCCGTAGCAGGCAGCATCAGAGCGGCCCCACCGGCCTCTACAACCGACACGCTCACCATCAGCCATGCCGCCGAGTGCGCCTGGCTGGCCAGCAGCGAACCGATGGCAAATATAACGGCACCGATGAGAAACATCTTTTTACGCCCAAAAATATCGCCCAGACGGCCGCCCGTAATAGTGAATGCTGCCAACATCAGGCTATAGCCGGTAATAACCCACTGGATCGCCTTAAGGTTGCTGTGCAGATCCTGGATGATAGCCTTGATACTCACGTTGATAATTGTTGTATCTAGAACAACAATAAACAGCGCCAGCGCCATAACGAACAATGGAGCCCATTTCTTAAACCCAGTTTCTTCGGCCATACACTGCAACCCTCCTGAATCAGCTTCTATTGTACAGAAGCGGCGCAGCGTGCTCCAATTAAATGTTCAGGCTACAAAACTCTTGCGTTCTGGAGCGCTTTGAATGTCGACGGCCAAATATCGTTTGCGGATGCAACCAGTTCATTTGGGCGTTGCTTCATACGCGTCTGTATGTCAACAAACGGGAACCACTCTATTCCCTCAACCTCACTCTCCTGCACACGTATGTCCGCAGATTTGGCTTTAGGTATGATTGCATAATAAACGTAGAAATGGCGCTTCTCGCCGTCCGGATGGCTAAATTCTAGCTCTATCAGAAAGTGTGGTTCATAATCCGAAGGTTTCAAGTTAAGCTCTTCTTCGACTTCACGAAGTAAAGCATCTTCTGCGCCTTCGCCCGGTTCTAGCCGGCCGGTTACGCTCGGGCCCCACACGCCCGGATCCTTTTCTTTCTTATGTGAACGCTGTGCCAGCAGAACTTCACCAAGTTCATTCACAAGCCAGAGAGTTGCGACTTTTATCATATAGGTCAAAAAATATTAAGTTGGTGGGCGAGGTGGGACTTGAACCCACAAGCCTTTTGGTCAGCGGATTTTAAGTCCGCCGCGTATACCAATTCCGCCACTCGCCCCGAAATATTTGTAGGTAGAATGGAGGCACCTGCGGGAGTTGCACCCGCCTACGAGGTTTTGCAGACCCCTGCGTAACTGCTCCGCCAAGGCGCCTTAGGGTTTGTCACGAGACCAGTATAGTATACAGATAAACTATAGTTTCAACCAATGCAACAGCACTCAAGATTAGGAAGGGCAGCTTTGGCTATTTAACTATAACCGTTCCCGTAAAGTTAAACGGGTTTAGGTGGTCGTGATACGTGTAGGTACCGGCCTTTTCGAAGTTAAAGCCGTAAACTCCTCCATTGCTCAGCGGCACTGGGTCGACAAAGCCGGGCAAACCGTTTTCAAGCGGATACGGATCCGTGGCCGGCTGATGCGTCCCCGTATCATCATTAACCCATTCCACACTTTGCCCCTTGGTAATCTGGACTGTTGCCGGCACAAAGCCGCTGGTGGTTATCTCCACCACGGCCGGATTATTCTGGACGGCAGTAGCCTGAGCGTTACGCAGATGTTGGACGATAACGACCGCGGACACTGCAAGCACAACAAACGCGCCAGCGAACATAAGCGGCCGCTTGAGATTCCGGTTCGGACCGGCATCCGCCGGCAATGGCTGTGGAGCCGACACTTGCGGTCCGGTAACGTTTGACGGATAGGGATACTGATACGACTGGTTCGGTGGCTGCGAATTTGCTGGTTCCATATGTTCGATATCCTTTGTTCCTAGAGGTAATTCCAGAAATCCCAGTGTTTCCAAGCCGATGACGAACCGCCGACCGAATTACGGTTGAGAGTTATGTTATGCAGCGTAGTGCCGCCTGAGGGAACCTGCACTGTACTGGTTGATGCGTTATAACCCGGTGCGCTGAAGCTGATCGAGTAGGGACCGCTCCCCATATTAGGGACGACATAAGTGCCATTGCTGTTGGAGGTAAACACGTACGTTTTACCACCGAGCGTAAACGTTACCCGGCCGCCGATGATCGGTTTGTGGCCGTCGCCACCCCGTAGGATACCGAACACCGTACCGCCGTGCCCTATACCACCTGAGGCCTGTGCTACTGACACTGTCGCATTCGCGCTCGACGATTGGCTGCTTTGATCCCCGGCAGCGTTGATCGCTACAACGTAGTAGGAGTATGTGCTGCCGGACTTAACGTTTGTGTCGCCATAGCTAGTGGTTTTGCTGGGGCCGATTTTGGTATAGCTGCCCGGGTTAGCGCCGCTACCACGATAAACGGCATACGACTTAACGCTCGGATCATTATCCGTCCACGTCAGATTAACCTGTTTTGCTTTGCCCGAAGGCACGGCCTGAAGATTGGTCGGTACAGTGACAGTCGTACCGCCCGAAGAGCCGCCCGGCAACGGCGCATTGACCGTGGCACTGCGGGAAAGATCGGACACGCTCCCGGAATTATCGAAAGCAATGATCTGGAAAGCGTGCATATTACCGTCAGCCGGCAGGATATAATCGTATGATGTAGTGCTATCAGAGTTGACTGTATCAATCGTGGCGCCGTCCAGCACTATGTCATAACCGGTCGCACCGCTAGTTTTAGACCATGTCACCGTAACCGGGTAGCTCAAGCTGGTACTATCGAATGTGCCTACCCTGGCCGACACATTGGTGGGCGCATTAAGCCCGAAGCTGCCATAGGAACCACCACCGGAGCTGCCGGAGCCGTTACCCGTACCACCAGAGCCAGTGCCGTTGACTCCGTTCTGCACCGCAACTGTGACTGACGCACTGGCCGTGCCGCCCGAGGCGTTCGTTGCCGTAGCAGTCAAGCTGTGTGCACCGTCGCTGATCTGTGTAGTGTTCCATTGGAAGTCGAAAGGCGAGGCTGTTGCCGTGTTCACAGCTGCACCGTCGACAGAATAAACTACTTGCGTAACGTCGCTGCTCGGCGTAACGGTTACGTCGGTCGTGCCGGAGACACTAGCACCGTCCTGCAGTCCCAAACTGATCGTCGGTGCACTTGGCGATGTACCGCCGCTACCGTTATTGCCACCGTTATTGTCCGGCGCTACGCTCACAGTAGCGGTCTGGCTGGCAGAGCCACCGGCGCCGGTACAGGTGAGCGTGAAACTGGTCGTAGCGCTTAGCGCGCCAGTGTCGGCAGTGCCACTGGCAGCTTGGCTACCATTCCACGAACCACCGCTCGACGTACAGGAAGACGCACCGGTGCTTGACCAGGTGAGTGTACTGCTAGCACCAGTTGTCACGGATGTTGGGTTAGCCGTTAAGTTTACCGTAGGCGCCGCTATAGGCTGTGAACAGTTACTGCCATCACCGGTCGGGGTACAACTGGCGTTCGTAGTTAGTAGAACACTATCTATCTCCACGTTCGGTGCGTTGCCGATAAGTTTAAACGTGTACTGTCCGGCGGTCAGGTTAGCGCTAATGGCCGAGGAGGACACGTCCGTATTTACCCATCCCCAGCTACGCAGCGGAACATAGCTGCCGCCAACTGAGTAGCAGGTACTATTGCCGCTACTGTCGTCAACTTCCAGCAGATAGCTGGCGGTACTGCCGGTCGGGGCATAGATATGACTCCAGATCGCGTATGTGCCGGAAGTTGCTACTGATTGCTGGACAACATCCGTGCCATAATTGGTCGAGGGTGCCGTGCACGATGCCGCACTGACACTTGCCCCGCTGAAGGCCGTTACAAAAGCGACAGTTTCAAACACCCCAAATACTACATACGCCAAGCGTGACAGCTTCTGCGGTAGAAAGGCGTTTTTCAAGACAATTCCCAACACTTTGTTTTCTTTGTTAAAACCCTTATACCTTTTATATATACGCTACCAGAGACGTAAGCGCAATAGCGCTTCGCGGCAGTAGAAGCTTAAGCCGCGGAAGACACACTATGCTCTGGCTATATCCAACGTAGTTGCGTTGGATAACCCGGCCAGCAGAGAACCAGCTACCAGCAACTTGGATTGCCTAAGTCCGCTGCCGATGATGAGCTTGTCGGCACCAGCCACGCGCATATCGACCAGAATGGGCCATTCTCCCGGAAGACCCAACGGCGTTATACCCCCATACTCCATACCCGTCAGCGAGGTCGCATCGTGCATAGCCGCGAAGGAAGCCTTACGAGCATCAAGGTAGCGCCGTACCACCCCGTTGACATCCACCTTGTCAGTCGCCAGAATCATACATGCCGCATACCAGGTCCGATCGCCCCGTTTGGCCTCAACGATCACACAATTAGCGCTCACGTCCAGGCCGATTTTGTATTGTTCGCAAAAGGCTACAGTGTCAGCCAGATCGGGGTCAATCGCAGTAACATACACATCTCTTAACTCTGCAGCTTTTACGAACTTACGCACAGGCTCCGCGACCAGGTTTTCAGCGTCCGCAATGCTGTGGAAATTAAGCGATCCGAATTTTACCATTTCATTAATAATACCTGACGATTGCTTTTATACTGCTTTTTATTACAATCATTGCATCATGCGGACATTTTGCGTAGCTACAGCCGTCATTCAAAATGGCGATCGGTTTTTTATTGCCAAGCGAGCTGACACTAAAGTAATAGAGCCCGGCCTATGGGAATTTATAACGGGATTTGTCGAAGATCACGAAGCGGTCGAAGATACCATCTTGAGGGAGCTAGTCGAAGAGATTAACACCCATGGTACTATCGTCCGCGAACTCGACACCATCCAAATGCTTAAAGGCAGTACGCGTTGGATCATAGTTCCGTTTCTGGTTTCAGTCAACGATACCAACATCCATACTACCCCAGGAGAGCACAGCATGGGTAAATGGGTAACGTGGGATGAGCTTGAACGCATCCCGACGCGTGAGTTCCGATACGTCATCTCATCCATGCGCCGAGCGCTTCGTATACCAGCTTAAAAGTAGCTCTGCATCACCTGCCGTCAGTAGCAGTGCTTGAAGTCAGTAAAGCGCCAGCCGTCGCTCTGCTTGGTCATAGCAAAATTGTAAGTGCCGTATTTGGCCGGATAGTAATCAGAACCTGTCACGGTAGCCTGTGAGTAAGTAGCGAGTTTAACATCGACGTTCGTACCGGCCGGCACATCCGACAGATAGCCCACCGCTCTCATTTCGATATCGTTACGGACACTCTTCGGGACACTCAGCTTAGAATTGGCAGCGAGGCAAGCCACGGTGGCTTTAGTAGCCTTGGCTTTTGCCCAGAAATGCGGCGTCGCGGCAGTATGATTAGCCCTGTATACAATGCTCCCGCCAGCCAGCAAAACGATCACCCCAATGCTTATCAGGATTATGGTTTGCTTCCGCATAGCCGTAACTATACTCGGGCGTTCTGGATGAAAGCAATAGCGCTATATACCCATAAACTTGAGCAGATAATACACCAGGTAAGCAGGCCAGAACACAGCCTTAAAAACTGCCACTAGCACGAGCACGAATGTCCCGGAGTGAAAATGCAGAAAATACACAAGCGCTCCGATAAAACCCAGGAACCATCCGCCACCGGCCCCTCCATGCTTGTAAACATACTTGGTTTTGGATGACTGCCCGGGCATAGCTACTTCCTTCCTACGTTTTACTGTCGCCGTCTGTGTAGACAGGTTTGCGGTAGCTGTGCCTGATTCCACGCAGCAGTATACCAATGCCAGTCCAGTATGCTAGGATAGCGACGATCCACCAAAGTACCGGAATAAACACCAGTATAGCCAGCGCGACACCACCGATTAAAACAATGAGCACTGGGTGCAGTT
>CAZMWE010000051.1:0-6015 GCA_964570005.1 uncultured Candidatus Saccharibacteria bacterium
GAAGCCGCCTGGTGCTACAGCGCTTCCGGAAGCTGCGGTTCGGCGAGTGGCGAATGTGCCGCTGCCCGGACTCTGAACTGTAGTCGCAGCTGAACTAGTGCTGTTATTGACCAGCATCTTGGTAACCGGTTGTCCGCCAACAACACCGATCAGCAGCCCGATAACTGCGCCCAGTACGGCTAGCGTCAGCGATTCGACCATAAATTCGCCCATGATGCGTAGATTGCTGCCACCGATAGCTTTAACAACGCCGATTTCTTTCTTGCGTTCACGTACCACCATGACCATGACCAGCAGGATGATGACCGCTCCAGCCACCACGGCACCGATCAGGCTGAAGGTGGAAACAGTTTTGACGCTGTTGAGCGGGGCGACAGTGTTATCGGCCTCTTGCTGGGCGCTTACGACGTCGGCGCTGCTGCCCAGGGTGCTTTTGATGGACGAAGTTGTGTTGCTGAGATTATCGAGCGAGTCGACAGTAGCGGTGGCGCTGGTGACCACACCGCTTTGTCCGGAGAGCCGCTGCAGAGCCGGTAGTGACAGGACGACGGTATTCTGGGCGCTCTGATTGGAGGTCGTGAAGATACCAGCCACGGTCAGTGTGGCGTTGTAGGCAGTAAAGGTACTGCCGATTGACAGATTGTTCTTGCTGGCCATCTTGCCGCTGATAAGCGCGTTGTTCGTATCGCTACTGCCGCTGATCAGCTTGCCGCTTTTGAGTGTAACGGCGTTACCGTCCAGCGCGTCTGCACTCGTAAGGTCGTTGGCGCCAAGGAACGAAACCGGCAGGCTGAAGGTTGTCGTTATGTTGTTATCGCTGCTGCCGCCCGTGAAGAAGCGCGGGCCGTTGCTGTTAAACGTGGTGGGAGACGTTAAACTGGTGGTGGTCTGGGAAGATGAGTTATCGCTCCCAAAGCGCCCGAAACTAGGCGTGGACGATCCGGTGGTCGATTGGCGGTCGGTCAACGTTTCGGTCACGTTTGAGACGTGTGCCAGATTCTTAACCTTGGCGATCTCGGCTGTAGTCAGAGCATTGTTGGCACTACTGCCTGGGTCGAAACCGGCCGGTGAAATAGTGATAGTGTTACCAATGCTGCTTTTGACACTCTTGATTTTATTTTCGACTGCCCGCTGCGCGACGAGCATCGTCAGACTGAGCCCGATACTGAGACCTAGGATAACTACGATGGCTCCGGTGCGCACGCCGTTCCGAAAAGCGTTGCGGATTCCCCTGCTGACTGGATTCATATGTACTAACCTTATGTTACATGCTGTTAAGCCAGAGTATACGGATGTTTTGCTGCGCTTTCGCCCCGGGAAACTGGTAAAGCGTTTCTTTTCGCTATTGCAGCGGCGCGCTACACTATATATAGATACGTCATGACCAAACAAAAACTGGACCGAAAGCGTGCGCTTGCCTGGCGGGTGTTACTCACGCTCGCTCTGTTGCTGGCTGCGGTATATGCGGTAGTCCGCAATTGGCACACGGTGGACGGCAGCCTGCGCGTGGCACGCGGCAGTGATCCGGTGTGGCTGGCTGCCGCGCTGCTGCTCATGGCACTGACATTCTGTATCGCCGCTGCCGTGTATGGCGTACTGGCACTGCACCGGCTCCGGTACTGGCAGACATGGCTCGTGAGCCTGGCTGGTGCGTTTGTGAATCGTTTGTTACCGTCCGGTCTCGGCGGTCTGGGGCTAAGCGGCGTGTACTTGTATCGGCGAGGTCATTCGCCAGCCGAGGCAACAGTGGTCGTTTCGGTCAATAATCTGCTAGGAATAGCGGCGCATGTGCTGCTACTTGCTGCGATCTTTGCTCTGCGACCGCAAGTCATACAAGCTTTGTTTGCAGGGCGCCATATCGGTCTGTCATTGAACGTGGGACTGGCGGTGGTGCTGGTGGCTGGTATGCTCACCTGCCTGCCGGGGGTGCGTAGACCGCTCGCTCGCTTTATGTGGAACCTGAATAGAAGCGTGCGGCATTTGAAACTGGCAAAGGTCGTGCTGGCGCTCATGCTTTCAGCGCTGCTTACGGTTACGTACACGGGCATTCTGGCCTGCACTGCCCGATCGATCGGTGTTGAACTTGGCGTGTTGCAAGTGTTTATTGTGTTCTCGCTCGGCATGCTGGCGGGTACGGCGACACCAACGCCAGGCGGCCTTGTCGGGGCTGAAGCCGGACTATTCACGGGTTTTACGGCCTATGGAGTGTCGGTGCTGGATGCTGGTGCCGCAGTGTTGCTGTTCCGGCTGGTGACGTATTGGCTGCCTCTGTTTCCAGGTCTCTTGGCGCTGCTTGCGGGCCGCAAAAATGGCTTGATATAATTTAAGTAGTAAAAACTACATCGATATATTGATAAATATCACAGCCAAGGTGGGTACGACTAGGCATACTTCGAATTGTAGACAAACAAAAGGGAGGCGATATGTACAGGCACAGTGCTAGTGGTAGGCATACAAAAACGCCGGCGGTGGTAACGGAAACGTTCGCGCAATACCTTATTTTACCCTCAGAACCAGAGGAAGTTATTGGGGCGGCAAATGTGTCGTTCGGCTTCCGTAACCGTTATATGACTAAGCGTCGAGTAATGCGAATTATCCGCCGGATCCGCCGGACTCAGGTGTAATCACAACTCCCCCATTTTTTAGGGCGCGTGGGTGACGGTAAAACTCTGACCGTCAGTTCCTAATACTGATGGCGTCGCGAGCGGCTGATGCGTGTTTGAAATCAGGGTGATGGGCTGGGCGTTGCCGTTGGCCGCACTGAGGTTGCTGCCGCTTGCGGTCAGCGTAGCACCGGTGAACGCTACGGGCGCGAAGTTGTCGAGCGGCAGGAGTTTACCGTGGCTGGAGCTTAAGTCTTCCTCGATCCACTCGGCTGACGAGAGTGAAGAGGTGAACGTGACATTGGTAGTGAAGGATTTACCGGTCGTGGTGTCAGTGATGGTAATGCTCCATTGGCCAGTGGTGGTCCGGGCTACGGATGCACTCATATTGTCACCGGGCGTCACGGTGAGGCTGTTGATTGGTGTAGCAGCGCTCTGCGGGAACAATTCATAGAAAGCTGATGAGGTTTCGTGACCGTGTGAAACGGTGTTCATGGTGCCGACCTGGATAAGATCGGTAGCGGTTACGCCGCCGAGGCCGATCCAGGCAGCGTCGTAGGCGGTCCGGACGGTTGTGGCAGTGGCAGCCGGCACGGTCCAGGCACCGGATATGGCGGTGTACTGGATATTTGCGGTGGCCGCCAGATAGCCGGACCAGTTACTTGATACGTAGCTTGTGGTAGTAGGTGGTTGTGGTGCCGGGGTGGTTGGGTTTGTGCCGATCGTGCTGCCACCCGGATTGTCTGGTGTGGTAGTGGAGGAGTTTCCGCCCGCGGGTGTCGGGTTAACCGGTGACAAGCCGGTGACGCTGGCATCCGGTGCGGGTGTGACTACCGGTACCGGTGTGACGCTGTGTGGAATACTGGCTGTCGTGACTAGCTGAGGTGCGGCCGGAATTGGGGCTGGTGCAACAAGCGGTGTGGTTTCGGTACTGGACGACGCTGGTGTGGTGGTCACAGCAGGCTGCTTAACCGACGTAGTCTGCGAGTGTAGTGGTTTGCTTACTGGAGACGTGGTATTATACTGGGCTCCGACGACAATAAATCCTGCTGTCAAAGCCGTCATTATAATTATACGCGGCGCACTCACTGCAATGCCCCTGAATCCCAATCTTGCCATGTAACGCTTACTATACTTGACTCTACTTATGCTTTGCAAGTTGGCTTGCTAACTCGGCTGTTCGGTTAGCCGCCAGGCGCGCAGCAGCTCGGCTACGCTCCACGCCTGCCAGGGGCAGCCGCGGGCAGTAAACGGTGCATCGCCGTCAAGGATTTCGCTGACGCTGCCTAGGCCGTAGTCGCTTAGGTGCTGTTTGAGTAGCGGTTCGAGTAGCTGACGGGACTGTAGTGGATCGTTATATGCCCGTAGGTGCGCCTGCACAAACGGGCCGATGAGCCAGCTCCAGGTGGTACCCTGGTGGTACGCGGCGTCACGCTGCTCGGTAGTGCCTTCGTAGCGGCCGATGTAACCGGCAGCTTCGGGTGCCAGGCTGCGTAGGCCGAAAGGTGTCAGCAAGGCGGATTGGCAGGCTTCCACAATCGCCCGCTGCTGCGCTATCTCAAGCAGACTATACGGCAGGGAAACGGCCAAAAGCTGATTGGGGCGAAGGAGTGCCTCGTGGCCATTAGGTCCGTCAAGTACATCGTAGCAGTAACCTGTCTGATCGTTCCAGAAGCGGCTGAAGCTGTGTCTGACCTGCTCTGCCCGCTTCTCGTACGCGTCAGCGCTTTGCCCGAGCGTCCGGGCAAAATCGGCCATGGCGCGCAGCGCGTTATACCATAGTGCATTCACCTCGACCGGTTTGCCGATGCGCGGTGTCACCACATGGTCGCCGTATTTCGCGTCCATCCAGGTTAGCTGCGTACCCGATTCACCGGCGTAAAGCAACTGGTCGGTCGAGTCGATGTGTATCTGATGGCGGGTGCCGGTAAGGTGGCAGCCAATGATGGCGTCCAGTACCGGAAACAGCTCGCGCACCAGACCATCGTCGTGGGTGTGTTCGTGGTAAGCGCGGATGGCCTGGAAGTACCAGAGCGTGGCGTCGACGGTATTATATTCCGGCTGCGTGCCGGCATCCGGAAAGCGGTTCGGTAGCATACCACCGTCCACAAATTCGGCGAAGGTGTGTAAAATCTGAGCAGCAATTTCCGGGCGGCCGGTTTCAAGTGTCAGGCCTGGCAGGGCAATCATAGTGTCGCGGCCCCAGTCGCCGAACCAGGGATAACCGGCGATGACGCTACTTCCCTTCCCACGTCGCACGATAAACTGGTCGGCGGCTAGTATGAGTTGACGGATTTCGGCGGGCGCGCTTGCCAACGGACTTGCCGCGACGAGCTGCTGCTCGTAGCGGCTGCGGACCTGCAGAGCGGCCTCGCCATCCAGGTCTGCGTCAGGATCAGTACTAGCAATGATATCCAGGGACTTACCGGCGTGCAGCCTGGCATGGAAAACCCCCGCCAGTAGATCATTATCGTAAGCTTCGATTCCCCGCTCCGCCTCGGCTTGTAAGTACAGGTTTTGGTGCCAGACGTTTTGTGGTTCCATACCGGCCGTCTGGCTCAATATATAGAACGGTACGCTGTTTTCACCTGGGGCGATGATTTTGAGCCCGTGTTTCACAACATCAACCTGCATATTCACACCGGTATCACGGCTGCGGGCATGGTGATCGCGGTAGTTAGCAAGTGCCTTTATGTCTAGCGTGACAGGACCACCCGCGAGCAGTGTGTAGCGGACGTAAGTCGTGTTGGCTCCGACTGGCATCCAGATGCGTTTTTGCAACCTGACATCACCTACGGCGAATGTCCACACTGGCATAGTACCGTCAAGCTCGAAGCGGTCGATATGCGTATAACCCTCTGGCTCTACTGCGCCCGGACGCCATCTGTTAGTAAAAAGCTGTACTGTTTCACCATTGCCGGTCACGGTTTCTTCCAGGTTGGCGAGCAGCAGCGTACGGC
Source organism: uncultured Candidatus Saccharibacteria bacterium (assembly GCA_964570005.1). Lineage (GTDB taxonomy): Bacteria > Patescibacteriota > Saccharimonadia > Saccharimonadales > UBA4665 > JAJZCD01. The sequence continues at coordinate 5,564 of CAZMWE010000051.1, forward strand.
CGAGCGGTGGCTCCAGCGCGGCCACTAACATGCCATGGTAACCGCGTGTTCGCAGTCCGGCTACAGTGCCCATGGCATAGCCACCCAAGCCGTTGGTGACGAGCCACTCGCGTTGCTCGGCTGCTGGCAGATCCGTATATATAGTGCGCTTAAAGTCGACGGCGGATTGTGCGCTGGGCATGAGACCAGTATATATTGCTTACGCCTTAAGTGTGTAGCATTTTTCACGCATCTGTTAGCGGCAAGTAGTGTGTATGTGCTCGACATGCATACATATGAGCCGTAAGTATCTATAATGTAGCCCGAAATGTTATTTTGTTCACAGATTATTGGTGAGTATTTGCAGTACTGTCCTTAGGTATGTCAAAAAAAACCGAAAGGCCGGTGTGCTCAGTAAAGCGCATACTGGTCGTCGAAGACGATGAGATCCTGAGTCATGCCCTTTATACCCT
>CAZMWE010000052.1:0-5963 GCA_964570005.1 uncultured Candidatus Saccharibacteria bacterium
CGGCAGCTCGCATGGCTCATAACCATGAGGTCGCAGGTTCGAGTCCTGCCCCCGCAACCAAGCATACTTGACCTCTGTTATCGCAACAGAGGTTTCTTTGTATACCTAAAACCCTAAGGTGCTACTAGGATCGAGCCCTGCTTGGGTATACGTTAAATTGTGCTTGGAGTAAAATATGTTATAATAATACACGTGAGCGAATTTGACGAGCAGGAATTTTATGATTTTTTAACGGCCGACAGGCTGGCTGAGGAGACACAAGAGCGACTGGCCTTGATTGCATTACGCGGAGAGCAGTTTCTTACCGAACGTGGCGTACAATTCCCCCCAGTTGACGGTTTTGCTCACGCATGGTTTGATGATGACGAGGGAGTTGCTGCGTATCTCGAAACACAGCAGGCCTCTAAGGAAACTGAACTGGGCCGAGAGTTAACGGAAGCTGAAGCCGAAGAAGTTCTCAATCAATTTGCCGAAGCGGTACGCCAGGCTTTTGCAGAAAGGAGAACTCTTGATGAGAATAAAACTCGCCTAACCTATCTTGCAAGATTAATTGCTCAGTCGGAGGTGTCGCAAGTTGGTGACGAACAGATTCCTGCCGAGGAGCTTACAAGGCACAAAAAAAGACTACAAGCTCGGTACAAGGTTGAGGGGGCTGTTTCCGCATGGCAAGAGCTTGTTGACGCGGAACTTCCTGGCGAATCACTAGGTGAAGCTGATGGAGATATTGTGGAGGAAGTCGCGCTACAATACTTTGAAGTGTATATGGATGCCGAAACAAGGCTCGGAGAGCTCCGGAGAGCGATCGAGTGTACGCTTGCTGAAGAAGGGGTCCAGGAGCTGACAAATGAAGAAATGGTAGCTGTTATCTTGCTGGCAAACAGGCGCTCGCTTGCACCCGTAGGTGATACGAGCTGGCAAGAAGAAGCTCAACTCATCTTAATAAACCAAGGCCTACCCATCACAGATGCATGGGTAAAGGTTATTGCGCAACTTGTACCCTAAGTGGTTACAATGCGCTATGTTCTAATCCTGAGCGGCGGAGTAAGCCAAACTACTTCCGCCCCAAGAAAGTTCTTTCCACCGACTTAGCTCCGGCAAGATGTGGTTCCAATTCGAATGTACCTGGGTAGCCAAAAGAAATTACAAATAGAGATTGGCGTGCACGTCAATCTCTATTTCTTTGCCACCCCTGTCATTTAGGTTCGAGCCCCGCTTGGTATTTTTGCTATTATATAAAATGTGAAGCGATTAAAAAAATTACCAAAAGACACGGCTATCCGTGTATGTCTGCTAACCATAGTAATTGGTTTTGGTCTCACGCTTTTTTCGTATATTGCGGTCCAACAATCCTTAAGGCTCAGCCTTAACCAACCACAACTCCAAATTGCCGAGGACACAGCTGAAAGTCTCAACCAAGGAGCGTCAGTGCAGTCTGTTCTGCCAAAAGTCACCGTAAACGAGACTATGAGCCTATCTCCCTTTGTGACAATCGTTGACAGTAACATTCATGTTCTGGCAAGTTCAGGTAAGATAGGTAACCAAATTCCGCTGCCGCCTGCTAGTGCATTTCCTGACTCGCAAAAACGGAGTACTAACTGGTTTACATGGCAACACGATAATAATTCTGTTAGAGATGCAGCTGTCATAGTGCCGTTCACTAGCCGCCATAGCTCCGGATATGTTTTAGTTGCTCGCTCTATGAGGCAAACCGAAAGTATTATAGGCCGTATTTCGGTCTTAGCAGGCTTTGCGTTCATGGGAATCGTGTTGGCGTCCACGGTTATTATCTTTGTGCTTTAATTTTGCTCCAGTCTGCGGCAGTAGAGTAAGCTTATCTATTGTTACCGCCAGCTATTTCCATCGGCTTAGCTCTGCAAGAAGTTGGTTTTAATTCGAATGTACTTGGGTAACTAAGCGCACCTGACCTCTGCTATTGCAACAGAGGTTTATGTTTGTCTAAAAGTCCATAAGAAGTTATTTGGTTCCAGTCTTGTTTGGTCAATGCTATATTGAGGATATGAGCAAACAAGTATTGGTCACGGGTTCGACCCGAGGTATTGGTAAGGCAATTGCGTTGGAGCTGGTTAAGGCCGGCTATAAAGTTCACGGCACCTATAATGCATCTAAAAACGAGGCGGATAAACTGGGTGCTGAACATGGTATTGTGTTTCACCAAGCTGACTTAGCAAAGCGAGATGATACGTTACGACTGGTTGAGGAGCTATCCAGTCTGAACCTTTACGCAGTTGTTAATAATGCCGGTATTTGGGAAATGGATAAGCCTATGGATATGGACTACGCCACATGGGATAGAACGTTAGAAGTCAACTTAACTGCGCCGTTAATCCTTTCTACTGCGCTGGGAAAGCATATGGAAAGGGGCAGTAGCGTCGTAAACATTTCGAGCACAGACGGTATGTCTGGAGGCTATGATGGCTTAAGCTATTCTGCTAGCAAGGCAGGCTTAATAAGTATCACCAAAAGCTTAGGCAATACACTTGGCGCCAAGGGCATTCGAGTCAATGCTATTGCGCCAGGGTGGGTCAATACAGAGATGGTTACTGATGAAATTGCTGATGCGTCATCAGGCTTAATACCCCTTGGGCGCCATGCCAGACCTGAAGAAATTGCCACAGTCGTCGAGTTCTTAATCTCGGATAAAGCCAGCTATATTAATGGTGAGACGATTGTCGTAGATGGCGGCCTATTTAATACGGACGATGTGCTTAAGAAAGAATCTGGTTACTGATGCAGGTTCTAGTGGAATGCAGTGGAGTAAGCTATGGCGGCTATGTTAAAGACCACAATGAGGCGATCGCGGACATTGAGTCCATCATTGAACTACAGTAAGTTTTAGTATGATACGGCAGCTTGCTATAGTTGAAGTATGAAGATCATTGCATACACCGTTAGCGCCTTTACCGCTCATGGCAAAGGCGGCAATAAGGCGGGTGTAGTCTTGAATGCTGCCATGCTCTCAGAAGCGCAAATGCTAAGCATTGCGAAGGCGCTGGGCTATTCCGAAACTGCATTTATCACCCCCAGTAATGTGGCTACGCACAAAGTAAGGTTCTTTACGCCGACTGAAGAGGTGGACTTGTGCGGACATGCTACAGTTGCCACTTGGGCATTGTTGCACATGCAGGGACTCAAGCCGGGTGTATATTCTCAAGAGACAATGGCAGGAAACCTCGGGGTGATTATTAACGGCGACGGTACTGTGTATATGCAACAGACACGACCACACTTCCTCAAGAAAGTCCCCCTTAAAGAAATCGAGATCGTCCTTGGAATCAACGGTAAAGACTTTAGTAGTGAGCTGGAGCCACAAATCGTATCCACAGGTTTGCAGGACCTGTTGGTGCCTGTTCGTGACAAGGCCGTTTTAAATAACATGAAGCCAAGCTTTGAAAAAATGGTAAAACTTAGCAAGCACTATGATGTTACGGGCCTTCATGTGTTTGCCTTGAACGGTGCAGATAACCCTGTTGCTAGCGCGCGCAATTTTGCCCCCAGAGTAGGGATTGATGAAGAGTCTGCAACCGGTACTTCGAACGGCGCCTTGCTTTGTTACCTCAAAGAAAATGGTACATTGAAGGGCGATGGAGAGTTTTGCATCGAACAGGGCGAGGTGATGGACAACCTTTCTTTTGTTCTAGGAAAGTTTATAGATGGAAGAGTTTGGGTCGGAGGAGAAGCGAAATTGCTTCAAGAAGAAGCATTCAATGTGTAGGTCCTAAACCATTGCACGGTAAAGGGCTCTCCAATTGTATCCGGTGGTTAGTAGTGGATATGCCAGGTTCTGCTACTCATTATCGAGCGTAAGTGTCGTGCATCGAATGTAGCCGCCGCCCTTAGCGAGTTCAGTAATCTGCGGAGTCACTAATTGGAAACCATGCTTTTGCAGCTTTGCAGCAAAGACAGGCGCGTCGGCGCTCATAACTACGGTTTTACCAGTAGAAACTAGGTTGCACGCGAAGGCTCTTTTAGCCTCCGCCAACGAAACTTCTATTTTTTCAACGCCGTCGAAGTTATGCAATTTTATTCTGCTTGCAGGTAAAAAGGCGTCGGGACACCAGGCAATTAAGCCCTTGTGTTTGTCGCTCGGAGGCCTCAGTACTGACAGCGCCAGATCAATGTCGTAAAAGAAGCTGTCGGGCCATCCGGAGTCTCTGTTGATTTTAGGCCGCCCATACCAGGTCTTTAGGGGTATGGTTTGTAGTGTAATAAGCTCAAACCCGAGCGTGTCGGCGATGTATGAGTGGGCAGCTGCTTGCGTACGGTAACCGGTACCGGCGAATAAATAGTTACCACACGGTAAAGCGTCGCCTTGCCCGCTAAAGTGGATGTCACTAGGCACCTTATAGATAACCTTGCCCAAGTCCCGTAATACCTGTTCTGCATAAAATTCTTCGCCCTTGCGCGCATTCGGCAGTCTGCTCATAACGGCCCTTTTGCCCCGCACTAATGCCCAATTTGCGGTGTACACACCGTCCTGGCAATCAAGAGGAGGCTTTACTTGGATTACTTTTACGCCCGCATTTTGCAAGGCCTTACGTATAGAGCTGTGCTCGGTTGCAGCTTTCCTCCGGTCCACTGGTATTCGCTTGTTCATGAAAGGATTAATAGCCGCCTGATCATCGAAATAATCAACACCAGACATCAGTACGGTTCTGTTCATCTGCAACTGCATGTACTTGACGAGTATAACAAAAATACTAATCCGCGCTCATTTTTTCGTGACCTGTTAACGTCAGTGCAAAAAGGGCATAGCAGGTCTGTCATTGAACAGGAGTATCTCTCATGCATGTGGTAGGCTATGGTGTATGAGCTGGTATCATCCAACGAATCTTTTCGACAAAGTTTTTGAGGGAGGCATCATCCTCAAGGGTGTCGATGGTCTACTGGAACTCTTGGGCGGGTTACTAGTGCTGTTCGTGTCGCCGGCAACACTTCATAACTTCATTACGTTCGTTACACACCGTGAGCTGGTGGATGATCCGCATGACAAAATTGCCAACTTACTGGTGCATGCTACCAGCCATTACGCGTCTGGTGGGCGCATCTTTCTCGTAGTTTATCTGTGGGTTCACGCGGCTATCAAGCTCATCGCGGTTGTCGGCATACTTAAGAATTGGCTATGGGCCTATCCGTTTTCACTTGTATCCTTGGGGCTGCTGGCACTGTACCAACTCTACACCATCATTTTCGTAAAAGCGTCAACCGGAATGATATTACTAACGGTATTTGACGTAATAATTCTTGGGTTAATCTGGCGAGAATATAAGATTGTACTTAAACGTAGAGACTCAGCCACTGCAGATTCTGCTATAAGTGGTCTGTAGCCATCTATAACGTAGTAGAGTTCCGATCTGACGAGTCTAACCCTTCAGTTTCAGTATACTCGGCGGAGTTGGTGAGGGCAGCGCTGGGGTACTCTGCAGGTCGGGATATGTAGCGGCTGGTGTCTCGGGCGAGTATATGATGACGGTAGGGTCGTAGTTGATTGGAATACACGCGTCCCGGCAACCGCTGTCATGCGAATGATCAAGCCTGCTTGTATCTATGTAGAGTACGCCGTTCTTAACACTGGTCTTCACCGTGGAAATATTTGAGTTGCCCCAGTACTGCACACTTACCGAATATTTTGGAGACCACTGGTAGCGTATGTCACCAGCAGCGTTATCCAGGTTCACTTCTGTAAATGGTTGCACCGTATACACCACGGTATGAATATGAGAGTTGTAGCGGTCGCGAATTTGCGGTGCAACGTCGGCGGACAATGCGCCACCAACGGCGAGACCGGCGAATAGCAGGCCCACCAGCATGCCTGTTATCCAAGTGTGAATCGGCCACTTGCGGCGAAACAGAGCCATACCAAACAGCACGATGAATATCGATATAACCGCGCCCACCCCTGCAGCAATGTATACCACCAGGTGCTCCTTGATGCCTACCGGGAA
>CAZMWE010000053.1:0-5636 GCA_964570005.1 uncultured Candidatus Saccharibacteria bacterium
TCTATCCCCCTGTTCGTAGCGCTCACCTTCGTGACGATGCATCGGCCGTTCATAGAAACCTACGGGTGGGTCGTTCTCAGGAAGGTGCAGCCAATCACTGATCCGCCACCTCCTCAGCTCGGCCTAAGGGCGGCCCTCATTACCACTTACGTGCCAAAGAATGAATCGTTCGCAATGGTCAAGCGTACACTACGCGCGATGCTGGCGGCCGATTACATTCATGACACGTGGCTGCTCGATGAGGGCGCCAGCGCGGCCGCGAGAACCTGGTGTGAAAAGCACGGTGTACTGTACTTCACTCGCTGCGATGTCGCCAAATGGAACACTGATGGAAGTACGTTCGCGAAGAAAACCAAAGGCGGTAATCACAACGCCTGGTACGACTTCGTGGGGCACACCTACCAGTTCGTCGCGCAGTTTGACTCGGACTTCCTTGTTCGGCGCGATGTGCTGACTGGTACCCTCGGGTACTTCAGGAACCCACGAGTCGGCTGGGTCGGCACCCCGCAAATCTACGGCAACATGGAATCGTGGGTTGCGAGAGGCGCAGCCATGCAGACTTTCGCTTTCTACGGGATCGTGATGCGTGGCCTCGGCGACCGGAAACAAGGTCTTATGATCGGCGCGAATCACATCGTCCGAGTCCAAGCCCTCGAAGAGTCCGGATGGTACGACCCGCACCTGGTCGAGGACCTTGCTACAGGACTGAAGCTCGGCGCCAAATGGCTGGGTGTCTACGTTCCACGCGTGTTCGCTGTTGGTGAAGGCCCGACTAGTTGGTCGGCATACTTCAACCAGCAGTACCGCTGGGCGTTTGGCGGCCTGGAGATCTTGTTCGGGCGCTCCTTCCGCATCCTGCGCACCTTGCCGCTGCGGCAAGCGCTGCGATATGTCTGGATGCTCACTTTCTATCTTAATGGCCTGGCCATGGCGGTAGGAGTGACGCTCCTGATGTTGTACTACATTACTGGCATATCCGCAGCGAGTATGCCACTCGGCAGCCTGATCGTGCACTACGCACCACTGCTGTTTGTGCGCCAACTGCTACTGCTGTGGTCACAGCGGTTCAACGTTCGTCCGGAAGAGGAGTCCGGAATGCTATGGGAAGGGCGCTTCATTACGATGGCAGCATTGCCAATCTACATGATGGCGCTCTTTGGCGTCCTCCGACGCAAGAGGATGGTCTTCGAAGTCACGAATAAAGGTGACGACTGGCAGGTGGATAAAAACGCCAAGCCAGAAGGCCTGCAGGTCTTCAAGCCACATGCCGCTATCGCAGCGATCCTGCTCGGTGGCATTCTCCTGAGTGGCCAGCTTCACCACGACAGCGTAGTTTTCTTCCTCTGGGGAGCGGCTACAACCGTACTGATGATTGCCTTTTCGATGGTACCTTCGTGGGTGTACAACATCCGCTGGGCAGCTCGGATCGGCTGGCGTCTCTTCATTAGCAGATGGAGTACGCCCAAGGAAATTACGACGAATAACCCCGTTCAGGAGGTGATCGAAGGTTAAGTAATCTTCAAAGACGATGAGGCGGCTGATCTGCCGACAACGGCGTCGGCAGACAACCGTAGATGTTAAGAAACAAAACGATGCGCAATCTAGATTGAGTCCCCACGGGATTCTCTTATTGCGTATTAGCTTTCATAAGTGTGTACTTATGCTGATGAGTCTGAAATGACGAAAAGCCACAGTTCTTTAAACTTTACTTGGAGACCATACAGTACTTCCGCCTGAAAATAGGACACGAAAAGTCACGACATCAAAAGTTTGCTAAAAGGATAGCCCTACAACACCAAAGGCCTTAACCTATTGGGGGTTTGGACAAAGTGTGAGTTGCTACGAATCCGCAAGCGGCGTACCCGTTGTCTAATAAGCGGTTACTTTTGGGTCCATATATAAAACTAGCCCTGCCCGAAAAATTAATCGTCCTAAGACGACGAACCTTCCGGGCAGGGCCATGTCCCCGGCTTGCTACCGTGTGTTACGGAAGCTGTTGCAGCCTAGGGGTTGTCTGCAGCAAGGTGCTATCGGGGTACAGCCTGTCACAGTCGATTGACACCTGGATGACACCATTGACCGTGCGGGCCGTAGGTACCGAGTTAGAGACGCAGGTCGCGCCCGAGGCGAGTACAGCCGGTTTGCCGCCAATGACGTAGATGACCTGGTCGTTCTGCCAAGTTCGATCCAGAGCGGCCTGGTTTGATTTGTAATTGTAGGCAAGGCCCACATCAAATCCGCAGAACCGAGGCTCAAAGCTAGCAAGCGCGTACGCTGTACCACCTGAGGCGGAACGCGACTGAAGCACGGTCGCGGTCACCCTGCGGTTAGGCACGACGATGCGGTGGCTGGCTTCGATGGCGTTGACCTCCTCTACGAGCGACACGGGCAATTGCTTCGCGGCGGCAGACGTACAAGTCGGTGGCGTAGTGAGTACGTTACTAACGGCGTTGCTTGTGATGGACAAGGCCACTGCCACAAGAGCAACGCTCCAGAGAAGCGCTATCCACCCTGCTATGGTAAGCCTACCATCCCTCACGACATCCGGACCGAACAAGAACCTCACCTCATTCTACATACCTGTGAATGTGCTGACGTATAATATTATAGCATATTTTTTAATAAAGTAAATCCCTGTGTAGTAATCACTTTACAATGTAGACGCATAATACTGTAGATAAAAACTCTCAATACCACTGTTATTTAGGAATTCAGGAGTAAACTTAAGGGCCGTCTAGCCTTGAGATTCGACAAGTCGCTCCGTCATAACTAGACGTGTCTTGGCAAATTGCTTGAACGCAGGTCGCACCCAGCGACGTAGTGTAGCTTTCATGTCATAGCCGACGAACGGGAGGGGTGCGAGCATGAATAGCTGGACTGAGCCAAGCACGACAGTCGGCCAGTACAAATGTAGACCATATTTCGGCAGATCATGAACGACACCTGTCCAGAAAATCGCCTGTGTGGTAATAATCCAGGAAAGCATGATGCGCTTAACTTTGAGCGGTACGCCTGCTTTCTTTTTAGCTGCGCCGGTCGGAACCCAGGCATCAAGATGGCCGCGTAGCGCATGGGAAACAGCTAACAAGTGGCAGAAGCTGTTGATCATACATTGGCGGTAGATAGTCGGCAACCAGCCGCGAACCAGCGTCGGGAACACTATGAATGTGGTGCCGATCGCCGGCAACATAGGCAAATAATTAGCCGGATGCACATGCTTCGGATAAAACCAGAGCATTACATCAGTGGGCAGCGGGCTCGTGAACAGCAGCGCCGCAGAAGACATGTAGTACAGGAACGCAGCCCAGAACGCCATGCGCTGCTTTATTGAGAAGGGCGCCCGTTGGAAGTGTTTATCAACCATAAGGAGCATTGAGCTGCGGCACCAGCGGTATTGCTGGTTGGCGAGTGCATTAAAAGTGTCTGGTGCCAGGCCCTTTGCAAGGTTGAGCTGCACGTATCGTGTCCGGTAGTTGGCTGTCCAGATTTTTACGCCTGAGTGTACGTCTTCGCCAATCGGAGCGCGGGCGAAGCCGCCAGCTGCATCAACCGCCTTGCGGCGATATACAACATTAGTACCGGCACAAATTGCGGCTTCAAATGTATCGCGTGCTGGCTGAATCCAACGGAAGAATACCTCTTGCAGTACGCCCGCGTAGCGTTCCATCCAACCAATTTCCCGGTTGACATCAAAGTATTGCGACGTCTGCACAACACCAATGCGGGGGTCATCCATGTAGGGGATAGTTTCGTATAAGAAATCAGGACGTGGTACAAAGTCAGCGTCGTACACCACGATAAAATCGCCGCTTGTATGTTCAAAGGCGTTGATAAGGTTACCAGCTTTCTTTAGCTCACCGCGGTTTGCGCGAACTATGTAGTTGAAGTTGAACTCTTCGGCGAGCGCCTTAACCTCAGGTAGATCAGCATCATCGAGTACATAGGCATTGACCTCACCGCGCCAGTCGAGGCGGGATACGTGATAAAAAGTATTGCGTAGTACATCTAGGTCTTCACCACAGGACGGTAGAAACACGTCAATGCTTGGAAAGCGGCGCTTGCGTTTCGCCCAGCTTGCAACACGGGCTACGTGGTCATCCTTACCGGTACGCGGTTTACGGACGCGAAGCCAGAAGTTGACCACGTTTGGCGGAACCATAATGGCGAGGAGGGCCAGCACCGGATAGGTGGCAGAACTCTTAATCATAACCATTGTAAAACCGTACAGTATGCCCATTGCCGACAGGAGTAGCCAGACAAATGCCCAGCATCGGCGGGCGCCGAAATAGCTGTATTTTTCTTCATCGGTTGGCGGTAGGGGCAGACGCTGCTGTGCCGGCTGCTCTAGCTCCAGTACGCGGCGTACTATAGCTGTCGACTTGCGCTGTAAGCGAACGACCATAGCCAATAGTTCAAGCGTAAATGGCAAGCTGAGTAGGAGCGTTGCTGTACTCGCTGCCCAGAAAATCATTATCCCAGCTTGTCTGTGTGTGAATAGAGAAGAGAGTAACTCTACTGCGGAAAGCGTACCGATTAGCAGGTGGATAAGGAACAGGTTCGGTGCTTCGAGGGCAACTTCTGCTTTTGTGGGCTCCGTGCCTTTCGGGGTGACGGCGTAGACGAGCCGTTTTTTACGGATTGCGGCTATGAGTGCCAGGAAGAAAATCGGCCAGGAGGCGATACTCATAATTTTGCCCGCGAAATGGAAGCCACGTTCTTGCTTCGGCCGAATGTAAAAGCGCTGCAGCCAGAGGTTGACTGCGCCGGATGCAACCAGCACAGATGTGTAGAAACCAAGCAGAGGAGCGAGGCTCATATTTGCCATACGGATGCCGAAGAAGAAGTACAAAGCTAAGCCGACGCTGCTGAGCGCCATTGCAAGGCCGGAGAAGTAGTGCTGCTGCAGGAAGAAATAGTAAAAGCGTTGCCGCCAGTTCATCTGCTTGAGCAGATGTGGAGCGTGGCGGAAAAGAATGTCAATGCAGCCGTATGCCCAGCGCATCTGCTGGTTGAAGTAGGCGGCCCACGTAGTCGGACCTTCACCAATTGCGAGCGGCTCGTGCACATATACGCTCTTCCAGCCGTTAGCGTGTAGCTTCATGCCAGTGAGTAGGTCTTCGGTAATGTGGGCGCTGTAGTGACCGACGTCCTGCAACGCTTTAACACGAATGATATGGTTCGCACCGATAAGCAGGGTCGTGTCCATGCCGTATAAGCCGCGTAGGATAGGTCCATAGAAGTTGTATGTCTGCTGCGCGGCGCCACGAGCAATAAATGTTCCAGTGTTACCGTATATCTGCGGTGTGCCGACAAACGCAACCTTGGGGTCGCGGAAGTAGCCGAGTGTTTTGGTCAGGAAGCTGGGTTTTGGGATAAAGTCGGTATCCAGCTGAGCGACGATATCATATTCGTGGCCATGGGCATCGTACCAGGCATTGTGATTGCCGCCTTTAGTTTTGCGGGCAAAGAGCCCTTCGTCAGTATTATAGCTGGCCTTGCCATAGCGACTGAAGTGCTTGACGCCGTATTCTGCGCAGAGTTTCTTAGCTGCTGGGTCGTCACCTTCGTCGAGCAGCCAAGTATCGTGTGGATATTTAACCGCGACCATCGCTGGTAGTGTCTTGCGCAGCAAATCA
>CAZMWE010000054.1:0-5571 GCA_964570005.1 uncultured Candidatus Saccharibacteria bacterium
GCCCCCACCACGATTCGAACGTGGAGCTTCTCCTTAGGACGGAGTTATTCTATCCATTGAACTACGGGGGCAATGGGAGACAAATCTCCGACGCGTACTAGCGATTGCATGGGCAACCGTCGGAGCAAGTCTATGCGTTGACTCGCTCGTTTTAGTACTCGTTTATATTTTGTAAGTAATTTAGGAATGTACAGTGAATAACTTTAGTGTTCGATTTTACCTCTGTTACTCTACCTTTTAGGCTGCGTGAACCGCTCATGAACAGTTTCGTAATCGAACAATTCAGAATCGCTGAACCAGTGTGCGATCTCCTGTTCAGCTTCTATAGCATCGGCTGAGGCATGAATAATGTTGGATACACTTTTACCACTTTGGTTCGCCTGCGCGTAGCTAACGTGTGCAAAGTCACCGCGAATAGTACCAGGCAGTGCGCTTTTGGGTTCGGTAGTGCCAACCATTTTACGGACGGTTTCAACTGCGTCCACGCCTTCCAGCACCATGGTGATAACCGGACCCTGCTGCATGCTACGCAGCTGGCTTTCAAAAATATCGTCGCCCTTGCGGGTTTTGAGCGTACCGATGCCTTCATAGTGCTGGTAAAAATGATCGTAGTCCGGCTGTAGCATTTTAGCACCGACAATCTTTAGGCCGACCTTCTCAAACCGGCTTAAGACCTCGCCGACAATGCCGCGCATGACTGAGTCAGGTTTAAATATAATGAGCGTTCGTTCCATAATTTTCCTTGTTTAACCCAGCGCATTGTAACAGATAGAGAGCCTATTTTCTACCAAAACACTATGTCGCAAAATAATGATACAATAAAGCACATGCATTTCAGTAAAGCTAAAACGGACTTCTTGGAATATCTGGAAATTGAGCAAAACCGCTCCCAAAAAACCATTGCCAATTACGACCATTACCTCACCCGCCTGCTCGATTATGCCGGTGACGTTAGCGTAGTTGATATCGACGCGGAGCTGGTCCGCAAATGGCGGCTGTGGCTCAACCGGCTCGGCACGAACGTGAGCGATGAGCTTGGCACAGCCACGCTCAATTATCACCTGATCGCGCTACGCAGTTTCTTGAGGTTCTGCGCCAAGCGGAATATCCCAGCCCTAACAGCCGATAAAATCGAACTGGCGAAAGCCAAGCGCAAACAAGTCACCTGGTTGGACGAAGACGAGCTTGAACGGCTATTCGCGCAGCCGGACATGGCTACGCTCGCTGGTGCGCGAGACCGGGCAATTTTGGAGCTGCTCTTTAGCTCGGGCCTGCGCGTCAGTGAGCTAGTCGGACTTGATCGTGAACACATCAACCTCAAGCGGCGCGAATTTACTGTGCGCGGCAAAGGCCAGAAAGACCGGCCGATTTTTATTAGCCCGGAGGCAGCCGATTGGATGCAGAACTATCTGGACATGCGCCGTGATAATACCAAACCCCTGTTCATCCGCTTTGCCGGTAACAAAAAGATTGACCTAAGCGGTAACTACCACCGATTGACCGCGCGCAGCGTGCAGCGACTCGTCGCACAGTATGCGCTGCTGGCTGGCATCACCAAGCACGTAAGCCCGCACACGCTACGTCACTCATTTGCGACTAATTTACTGATGAATGGCGCAGATTTGCGCAGTGTGCAGGCCATGCTCGGTCACAGTAATATCTCCACCACACAGATTTATACACATGTCACCGACCCGCACCTCAAGAACGTGCATGAGCAGTTTCACCATCTGTAAACATACTTTGTTAAAATAACGTCTATGGATCAGAGCGGCATGACTTCTGAATTTTCCATATGCTTGACCCTTGATCACAGGGTCACGCAAGCCGTGGACGCAATTCGCGATGCGCTGCCAACCTCACCGTACCGGGACGACACACCGCACGTAACGCTCCTGCGGGCTATCGAAAGTCCCTCATCGATGAGTGATGTGGAGTTGCTACAGGATATGGAAAAGTGCTTGGAATTGTCGAAAAACCTGCCGCTTACTGCAACAGTTCATAAGTCAGCAAATAGATTCAGCCCTTTGTTCAGGGTTTCAAGCCTGGTATTGCTCCATGCGTCTCCGGAAATGAAAACGTACCGCAAAAATATAATGAGGAGTTTGAAAGCAAACAGTTACTCCGTTGGTTGGTTGGAGCGTATAGCGTTCTTCCCCCATATTTCTATCCGGCTTGGGGTTCCTTATACCGAACAGGCAAAGGCAATGACGGAACAGAGCTTTGTCCCTGGTAGTAGGCTTACTTTCAGTAAATGGATTATCTTGAGAGACATAAAGAAAGATGGAAAGTACTTAGTAAAAGAGATAGCTATAGATGGTTAGCCGTAACGAAGGAAGTCTCTATAAAGTATTAGACATTTACGGGGTCGGCGGACAACTGTCCAGGTAGGCCACAGCCGGACCGGCGTTAATCTGTTTACAGACACTATCGGTCGACATTACATCGTAGCCGGGCATGGCCGATGATGGCGCGAGAAGCGGAATGCGCACTTGCACCCGACGCAATTCGTCTTGCGACTGGCCCGTGGAATCAATCAGCGCCTGCGCGCCCTTGAACTGGGACCGGACTCCGGCCGAGTCAACGCCGGTCAGCAATAAGTCGGACGCATCGCGGTACAGCATAGTAATACGTGCGTAGTAATCGGTACTACCAGACGCAAAGTTGATGGTCGTGGTACACGTCAAATCGCTGGCGGAAGTCGGGCACTTGGCGTTAACGACCTGCGCCGGGCAGCTCGTTCCTGAACAACTGGCTGCCGGCTGTGGTGCACCCGCAGGTATAGCAATAGTGCCCGAGCCACTGCTGGTAGGAACGAAGTAAAACGTAGTGGCTCCGGTACCGCTTTCCAGCGCGGCACCAGTTACGGATGCCGTGTTTATAAGATCGAGCCGCAAGATGCCGAACCGACAGTTCCAGGCGCTATACGCTGGCAGATGCGCATTCACCGGACAGTTGCTAGGCTCGGTGCTTTGGGCTTGTCCGGTCCATTTGAACGTCAGCGATTTGAAACCCAGACTACTGTAGTTCGCGAGGTGCCACACGGTGTTTGAATCCTGCGTAACGGGCGTGGCTTCAAGCGAGCCGGGCGCCGGGTTCACCAGTAGACAGGTGTACTGCGTATTGCTGGTCGGGTCCAGCACGTTGACGGTGCCGTAGCCGTTTTGAGGCGCCATATAGTTGTTGATGAAGTATTTGCAGTCACTGGATGGTGTGTTGAGCGCAGCGTCCGGAATGGGATGACTGCTAAAATACTGCACTGCTGCGTTCACGCCGCTTTCGGCAGCATAGTAGGCCTGCTGGCTAAGCTGGTTGTCGAGCGCTTCACGCTGGTTGCGGCGGCTGACCTGGGCAAAGCCGATAACAATGAGGCTGATGACCATAATCATGATCATGGTCACTAATATAGAGACCATTCCCCCTTCGTCCTGCCCGATTCGCACCGTTCGCCCCAAGTTGCTCATGCTTATACCATTTTACCTTCTTTAATCGCTTAACACACTACTGGAAACCCTGAGCGCTACGGTGGTCGTTAGTCCGGCGACAGCACAGAACTGGAAGCCAGTTTGCAGACGACAGGTTACATCGCCGTGGTTAGCAATTTGCTGGTTAGTTAGCACCGTGCTGGAAGTGCAGCTGCCCTGCGCGCTCTCTGGCGCGCACAGCAGATCATCATCACCATACGCCAGCCGGACCGCGACGGTGTACGTCCGTGGTTCAGTCCCATCCGCTACCGACAGTAACACCACCCGCATATTTTCACCGAGCAGCTCACGGCCCTTGCTGTAGTCGACGTTGTTCGGGTTGCAGGCGTTGGTTGCGGCCTGATACAGGCCGGGGTTACTGGCATTCGGGGCGGAGGAATTGTACAGTTGGCCGGGCGTAAAGACAAACGTATTGTTATTGGCGCAGAAGTAGTAAGTCGCCGAGCCGTTGCTAACTGGCTTCGTAGGGCTTACGGTCGTACCGCTAAATTCGATGGCCTGTGTAACGTTATTTACGATATTGCGCGCTGTATCCTGCGTATTTGAGCTATTAACACCGGCGTAATAAGCGTGTGTGAAGTTCAGCACGCCCACCGTTATCACCAGCAGCACTACGGAAAAAACCAGTGTCGCGATCATCAGCTCCACAATGGTGAAGCCTGCTTGCTGCTTTGTCCGGATTGATGTGAAATGGTGTGGATGCATAGTCATTTATTGCTGGTAATACAGTGTTACGTAATCTTTGCCTGACCGCAGCAGACTATCCCAGGAAATGATAACTTTGTAGGTGGACATACCGCCACCGTTAGTCATCGAGGTAATGGCGACTGTAAATTCGGTACTTTTACTGGTGGTGGCGTCAAATTTGGCACCGGTTGAGTCCAAGCCACAATTAGGACCGCTGATTGGAGTATCATCGCTGCTGAAGCAGCCGCCGCTAACCGGCGTTTTTTGAGTGCTACGTAAAGCCTCAACCTGTGACTGCGCAAGTTGCAAAGCCTCGCTGTGCTCCTGGGTGTCCTGGATAGTTGTGAGACTCTGGCGGGTGGCAACGTAAGCTGCGACTAGAATCAGACTGGCAACAGCGATGGCTATCAACACCTCCACGATGGTATCGCCGCGCTGGCTGCGTAACAGGTGCCGGTTTAACATATGGCATCCCCTTTTATATCTAATTTAACGTTCAGACTACCGCCCTCGACGGTAAGCAAACCGGACTGATTCGATGTGGTGGCACTGACTACGCAAACGTACAGCGCCGAGGCTGAGACCAGATTAGTGTAGCCGATGGCCGCACTGGCCGACTGGGGGTCTTCATTCGGCCTGCTGTTGTCGACGCCATACAGACTGAACTGCTCAGCCCCGGACGCGAGACCAACACCGTTAGAACCGGCGCTCGCGATATTGCCGTTAGCATCCCCCGCCACGAACGCGGCAATACCGGTCGGGAAGGTAGTACTGCCGGTTAGTTTTTTATAGCAGATACCCCCCTGGGTGGGGTCGCTACAGGCATTATTTTTGGTTGCCACACTTAAGCCATAGCTCATGAGTGCGGTGGCAATAGCAGTGGTTGGCGGTGTACCGTTGGCAAGCTCACCAGGCGTCGCCGGAAAGATGGCACGTGGTGCTGCTTTAGCTAACGTCTGGACCGGCTGTGCGCCATCATTCGGCAAGGCAGGGTCATCGTAGTTCTGGTCACCCACCAGCGGCAATACGCCAAGCGTGCTAGGGTCCTCGCCCGAACTCCCCAGGCCGAACTGGATAGCTTTGCCCATGAATACGCAGCCATAATTAGTACCCTGCTTGTTGGGACCGGTCCTCTGGAAGGTAACGGCCGCACCGTTGGTGCTCCCATGACAGGTAAAATCGCCCGCGTTTGGATAATAACCGCTCGACGTCTCATTAATAATCTGCTGAATCTGCTGCTGCGTGTTATTGATGCCCGTCATGAATTCGGTTTTGGCTTGACGACCGCTGATCAGCAAGGCAGCGCTGATCAGCAAGGCGCCACTAATAGCCAGCACAATCAGTACCTCAATAATCGTGAACCCCGCCGCGCTTGACCGGTCACCACCCCGTTTCATAT
>CAZMWE010000055.1:0-5567 GCA_964570005.1 uncultured Candidatus Saccharibacteria bacterium
CGGCCCGATGCCGTCGATCGGTGACACGAGGCCGCCAAGTACGTGATAAGTGCCGTGAAAGCCGTTGGTTTTTTCGAGTGCGACGATGTCAAGCGGCTCAGCCACGACAGCTACCAGCTTGCGGTCGCGCCGGGGGTCGCTGTATAGCGTTGATATCTCCTGGTCGGCGGCGATGAGAGCGAACGTTTTCGGACAATATTTGATGCCGCCATGGAGGCCGGTGAGTGCCGCAGCCAGCTGTTCGGCCTTAGCCGGCTCATGGCGTACCAGATAATACGCGTACCGCTCGGCGGTACGCGGCCCCACCCCGGGCAGGTTGCCGAGGGCTTCAATCAAACTAATTAGCGCCGGCGGCAACAGTTCAGCCATGCCTAGAGTTTACAGGCCGAGATTACCTAGCATGCCCATGTAGGGCTGCATCTTTTCTGCCGCAGCCTTCTGGCTTTGCTGGATGGCGTCCTTTACAGCATCTTCAATCCAGCGCTCCAGCTGGCCGATGTCGTCGAGGTCGACACTGTCAGGGTTGATATGGACTTTTTTAATTTTCTGCTCGCCGGTAATCTCCACGCGCACAGCACCGTCGCCCTGCTCCACGGTGATCACTTGCTTCTGCAATTCTTTCTGCATTTTCTTGATCTGCAACAGCATCTTAGCCTGGTCAAAACGTGACATAACACTCTCCTTTTTCTAAAACTATTGTAACAGATTACGGTATCGGGCGGTCGAAAACCTGACGCGTGGCTGGCGCATGTGGCCAGGCGATGTAGTAAGTGCGGACCTGGTACAGTACCGAAAATATGAGCATCAGGCTTACGGCGCTCACGCCGGTCAGCCGGGCCACGGGATTACGTGGGAAGACGGCCATCCAGCGTTTCAGCAGATGATCGAGGCCGATGGCGACAAACAGATACAAGGCGGGTATCAAGCAGGCGAACGTAACACTGCCGCCCAGGCTGGCTAGCAGTAAGCCGATGGCCGCCGTTCCAAACAGAAACGTCGTACGTCCTGACGCCGCACGGTATACGTAGAATGCTCCGAGTAGCGCGGCAACAACTTCGATGGCGTCAAGCAGCGGTGCATGCCCTACCCACAGCACAGGACTCCCGTTGCTGCGAATAACCACGGCGAGTACTAAGCTGATAACGTTGCTACCGACTTGCGATAGGCTGCCGAGGTTCGGCGGCAGGCCGGAAATCTGCAGCAGTATGCCTGGCTGCTTAATGCTTGCCCAGACGAGCGGAACAAGGAGTAGGAGGCACAATGCGGCCAATCCTGCCAGCTGAAAATTTTTGGTCCGTCGGATTTGCCCGATAATAGTGCCGCGTAGCGCGATTAGACCCAGGAGCTCGAACCAGAACATGCCCGGAATGTACCATAGTGCAATGAACAGTGCCGCCAAGAGGTAGCCGATTACGATGCGGTGTTCACGCTGCCGGTGGTACCAAATGGCTATCGCTAGTAGTGCCAGCGTGCTCATTTGGAGAATTTCGCCGGTTCCCAGGCGGGCGAAATGCAAAAGTCCGGCCGAGGTGGCAAACATAATCGTTGCAAAAAATGCAATGCTATATGTGCACCAGGTCCGCACCACCACAAAAAACAACAAGGCGGCAATAAAGCCGATAGCGGCTGCTACGACACGGTCCGCCAAGATACTGTGATGTAATACAGCGGTGAAAAGCCAAACAAGCAGTTTGTAAGGGGTGTTGATAGGATTATCGACGATACTATGCCAGTTGCTGGCGCCTCCATAATCGGCAACTTCCTGTGCACTGTAACCGGGCAGCAGACTGCTCAGGCGCTGGAAATACAGTAAATACGTGATGAGCGCCAAACTCAGACCCGGTGCCAAAATCCGCCATGAACGGAAGTAAAATCGCCTAACCGTTTCCATATTGCTTACCTAGAAGTATAGCAGACTCCGGGCCTGCCCTACCGCCCAAACGGACTGTCGTGACGGCTGTCAATGGAGCGGATGCGCTGCTTTTCACGGTCGAAGTAGAGTTCCACGCCGCCAGTTGGGCCGTTACGGTGTTTTTTAATGAAGACTTCCATGATGTTCTGTTTTTCGCTTTCGGGGTTGTAGTAGTCCTCGCGGTATAAGAATGCTACCACGTCGGCGTCCTGCTCGATGGAGCCGGATTCACGTAAGTCACTGAGCTGTGGTATTTTGTCTGGCCGGCTTTCAACCGAACGGCTCAGCTGGCTGAGGGCGATAATCGGCACGTTCAGCTCGCGGGCAACAACTTTGAGCCCACGCGAGATCTCGGAAATTTCCTGGACGCGGTTATCACTGCTGCCAAAACGGCCGCCGCCGCTCATGAGCTGCAGGTAGTCCACGATGATCAGTCCAAGCTTCTGACCGTGTGCTTCGCGCCGGGCTTTGGTGCGGAGGTCGCTGATGGTGATGGCCGGAGTATCGTCAATGTAGATTTTGGCCTCACTGAGCACACCCATGGCTTCGGCGATTTTTTCAAAGTCACTGTCAGTTAGCTGGCCGGTACGCAGCGCCCAGGCGTCCACGCCGGATTCCATGGCTAGCAGGCGGTCAACTAGCTGCTCTTTGCCCATTTCCAGGCTGAAGATAAGGACTGGTTCTTTGGCTTGCGTGGCGATGTTATGTGCCAAGTTCAGCACAAAGGCGGTCTTGCCCATCGCCGGCCGAGCAGCCAGGACAAACAGGTCACTGCGCTGCAGACCGGCCAGCATGTCGTCGAGGTCTCGGTAGCCGGTGGGGATGCCTTTTATTGCACCCTTATCTTTGTGTAGCTGGTCCAGGCGCTCAAAACTCTCTGCCAGGATGCTATCGAGCGAAACGACGCTTTGCTTGACCTGGCGCTGGCTGACCTTAAATAGCTCGGCTTCGGCTTCCTCTACGATCTCTTTGACTTCCTTGGATTCCTGGGCGGCCAGGTCGGCCAGGCTTTCTCGCATCTGTATCAGGTGACGGCGAACAGCCTTGTCGAGGACTAGTTTGGCGTATTCGGAAACGTGTGCCGCCGTGGGCACATAGTTGGTGAGCTCGGTCAAATAGCTCGGCCCGCCAATCATGTCCAGGAAACCCGTGGCCTGCAGCTGGTTAGCAAGTGTCAGGACGTCGATAGGTGCGCGCCGGTCGTAGAGCGCAATCATGGCTTCGTAAATGCGGGTATGGCGCTGGTCGTAAAAATCAGAGGCGTCAAGCAGGTCGGCGATCTTAACCAGCGCGTCGTTGTCGATAAGAATCGCGCCGAGTACGCTGGCCTCCATTTCCGCGCTGTGAGGCGGCGCGGCCGCTTTGACTAATTGCCCCTCCATACTATTTATATTGTACTATCATTCTAGCAATTCGGCACCGCCAAATATGCCGGCGATGGTGCCAACATCAGGCTTTGGCTGCGGCTCGGCTGCAGGAGCGGTCACGCAGACAATTTGCACCGGCTTTCCGTAAAGTTTTTCTACGATGTCGCCGAAGATCTTGCGGTTTTTGGCTTCGCTGACGCGCTTTTGATGAAAGGCGAACTTGAACTCCAGCGTCAGCGTGGCGCCGTCGAATGTGGGGTGAGCCATGCGGGCGATACCATAGAGCGTGTTGTATTGCTTTTTGATAGCTTCGAGTGCCTGGTGCCAGAGTTCGGTGGCGTCCACATCTGTGCTCACGGTCGGAGCAGGTGTGGCGGCTGCCGGAGCGGCGGGTGCATCAGGTTCTTCGCTGTCGGTCGCTGGCGCAGGGTCTCCGGAAGGTTGAACTGCAGGGGATCCTGGTGACGGCGATGTCGGCACCTCGGTGGTGGGAGCAGGAACTTGGGGCGCTGGCGCGGCCTGTGGTGTGGGCAGTTGCGATGCGCTTGCTGTTGGCGGTGTCTGCGGCTGCACCGGCGTAGTGCTGGCCGGCATTGGGGACTGCAACGGAGTAATTACGGATTGCAGCAGGACAATTTCAAGTAGCTGGCGGGAATTGCGGGCCGCTGGTACGTCAAGCAGCCGCTCCAGCAGCCGTAGCGCAGCCTGTGGGTGAGCGCTCTGCCCGGCCAGCACGCCAGCACGTAGGCGCGCGCCGAGCTGTCCGGCAATCATGGCTGGTTCAAACCCTTGCGCGTATAAATCGGCCAGCGTGGTCACAATGGCACTGCTGTCTCCGCTCTGTACGGCTGTGTCCAAGCGCCCGATATATTCGTCGGGTGCTAGTCCCAGGATGCGCTCGATATCAGTGCGGGTGACGTGCGCTGATACTGAACTGGCCTGGTCAAGCAGGCTGATGCTATCGCGAAATGATCCCTCGCCGTGCTGGGCGACCAGCTCCAATGCGTCGTCGTCGATGGCGATCTTTTCACCGTCGGCAATTGTACGTAGATGCTCAACCACCCGGTCGAGCGGCACCGGCCGGAGCGTATAGCGCTGGGTGCGGCTCAGGATGGTTTCAGGTAGCTTGTGAGCCTCGGTGGTAGCTAAGATGAACACGACATGCGCGGGCGGCTCCTCAAGTGTTTTAAGAAGTGCGTTGAACGCTTCCTTGGTCAGCATGTGCACTTCGTCGATAATGTAGACTTTGTATTTGGCTGCTGACGGCGCGGTATTGACGCGCTCGCGCAGGTCGCGGATTTCGTCAATCCGGCGATTGGATGCGGCATCGATTTCGATGATGTCCAAATGAGCTTCGTCGTCGTACGGCAACCCGTTGATTTCGTGTGCCAGGATGCGTGCAATGCTCGTCTTGCCGACGCCGCGCGGCCCGCTGAAAAGATAGGCGTGACTGATCTTACCGTGCTTCACAGCATTTTCAAGCGTCTTTGTCACGTGTTCTTGCCCGACGGTTTCCGTAAACGTCTTAGTCCGGTATTTCCGGTAGAGTGCCTGCCCCATATTGACTTTATTATACGCGGGGAACGTCCGGCCGTCTGCTGTAGAAAAGTCCTCCGCAGGGGCGATTGCAGCTCAAAGTCACTGCGTGACGGTAAACTCTACCATTGACCCTTGTGTAGATGAGCCGGCGGTGGCATAGATACGGTATGTACCGGGCCGGTCAAACAGGCTTGGCCATGGTGCGTAGTTTATAGGAATGCTGCTGTGCGCAGGGAGAATGTATACTGCTGGTTCGCCGGTACATTTTGACATCGGGGCGGTAGCGTGTATGGCCGTCCATTTGCTATTTTCCAGACGGTAGACATTTAAGGGTTCGCCAGGACAGTGGTTGGCGACCTGCAAGCTGCTTTCCGATGTGTTTGACAACTTGGCGGTAATGTTTTCCCCAACAGTATAGCTGCCCTGCGGGACGCTTAAGGCGATTGCTTTAGCGGGCGGAGTCTGGGCAAAGAGTCTATGTATGCTATGGGCACCGAACTTGACAAAAAGCAGTATGATAACCACTGGTAGCATATAGCTGATAAGTCTGACTTTGGTAGCGTAATTCATACAATTCCGGTGCCTTTCGTCCGGCGAATAAATGCACTTATTACTATTCCTATCCCGCCCGCGAGCGCCAGTATGGGAATGCTCATGTAGAGACCGCCTAAGAAAACTACGGCGAGCACAATGCACAGCAGGTACAGTAGTATTCGCAAGGCCAACGGCTGGCTGTTATGCCAAAAGAC
>CAZMWE010000056.1:0-5543 GCA_964570005.1 uncultured Candidatus Saccharibacteria bacterium
AATCCGGACCATTGGGGTTCTGTTGTACAAACTGCTTGATGCTGCTTACGACCTTGCCGCTCGGGTTCAGGTTTTCCCAGAATGTGACCTGGTCACGATTAATGACCATTTCGTCGAGAGGGTCGTGGATCTGCTGACAGCCGAGCTTCACGAGTGAGTAGTTACTGCTGGAGCTGCTACTACTGCTTGATGAACTGCTGTTCCCTTGCGTCAGATAGTAGATGTCCGTCATGCGAACGTAGTTATTGTTCAAGTTCTGAACATGACCGAAATACACTTGGCCGTTATTCAGGAAGACGGCCTGGTATTTGCTCGAGTCAACGAACTTACTTTCGTTACCGCCGCTGCCGCTACGCATACTTACCACGATGACACCCATGAGCACCACCGTAACGCAGACCAGTAAGATGACCGTTAATACGCGGAGCCATTCCGGGCCGCCCTTCGGTACTTTACTCATAACCCTGTCTTCTTTACGCTCCGAAGTCATCGGTGCGGGTGCCGGCGCTGGGCGATTAGCGGACGGCTGAATCGATTGACGAAAATCCATTATGTTTTCACACCACCTTTTAATTAATAACAAGCACAAGTGTAATACACATGACCCCTATTCGACAACCCCCTTACATTAAAACATCATTACTTTGGTGCATAACTGTTGACAAACAAAATCGCTCCAGAGTATGTTAGGGGTACTAACAAGTTACAAGGGAGATATGCACCTATGGCTTACAAGCACACGAATTCGAAGGGAGTAACCTACTACCTGAACTCCAAGAAAGTGACCCTGCGCGGTGGCAAAGAACAGACCATCTACTATTTCAGCAAGGACGAGCGTCCTGAGGCTACCGACCTGCCTGCCGGTTTCACGGTCAACGAAAACCCGCGCAACGGCTTCCTGACTGTCAAGCGCGGCTAGCCCGCCACTTCTTAAAAGCACCTCTGTGAAGCCAGAGGTGCTTTTTTTATCCGGATTGCTATGGTAGGGTGAAAGTATGGCAGTGTCCGAGCAAGCTATCCTGAAGGTCGACAATCTACAGAAGTCATACAGCGACAAAAAAGCGGTGGACGGTATCAGTTTTGAAGTCAAAAAGGGTGAGATTTTTGGCATCCTGGGTCCGAACGGGGCCGGTAAGACGACCACGCTCGAGATGATCGAGACTTTGCGTGAAATCGATGGCGGCACGGCCACTATTGACGGTGTGGATGTTGCGAAACACCCGTACGAAATCCGCTCTATGATCGGAGTGCAGCCGCAAACGCCAGGTTTCCAAGATAAAACCAAACTGACCGAACTGATCCAGATGTTTGCCGCGGCTTACGGCGAACGGGTCAACCCGAAGAAATTTTTAGATGAAGTGAATCTGGGCGAAAAAGCCGACAGTTATATCGAGTCCTTAAGTGGTGGCCAGAAGCAACGCTTCAGTATCGTGGCTGCGCTAGTGCATAACCCCAAGGTGTTCTTTCTGGACGAGCCGACGACCGGGCTGGATCCGCAGGCGCGTCGCAATCTGTGGAAGCTAATCACGGAAGTAAGGGATCGGGGTATTAGCGTAATTTTAACAACGCACTATATGGATGAGGCCGAGATTCTGTGTGATCGCGTGGCTATTATGGACCGCGGCAAGATCATCGCGCTTGATACGCCCAAGAATCTTATCAAGCAACTGCTTGCCAAAGGCTTCAAAAAGGAGCAGCACGTAGAGCAGGCCAATCTGGAGGATGTCTTTATAGATATGACCGGAAAGGCGCTCAGGAGTTAAACATGAAAATTCTATGGATCGTCATTGCCATTGTCGTCATTGCCCGTATCGGCTGGCGGCTCTACCGTCGTAGCAACCAGGCTGCGGCACGGCCGGCAAAGTCACTCAAGCCGCTCAAGAGCCCCATGCAGAAAAAGCTTTATACCGTGTGGATGTTTTTCTCAGTGAACATTAGACGCTTGTTCCGGGACCGTCTGGCACTATTTTTTACGTTTCTGTTTCCACTCATCTTCTTATTCGTGTTTGGAGGCTTAAACAGCGGCAATAAGTCGGTGACGTTCCATGTGGCGATTATTAACGAATCGGCTACTCCGTTCGCCAAGCAGTTCACGCAGCAGCTGGAGAAGCAAAAGGCACTCAAAGTCGATAAAACGGTTACGACGTTCGCGGCGGCCAACGAAAAGATGAGCCGCAGCGAGCTGGACGCCACCATCCAACTACCGCCTAGCTTTGGGGAGGTGAAGCCCGGCAGTACGTATCCAAGCGGCCAGGCGGTCGTACACTACACCAATAACAACCAGAGCGCGGCACTGACGCTCACCACCGTGCTACAGGCCGAGTTACAGAGCGTCAACGCAAAACTGACGCACAGTGAACAGCCGCTCTCGGTCACCAGCAAGCAGAATAATGAACGCTCCTTAAGTTCCTTTGACTATACCTTCACCGGTTTGCTGGGCTTCGCTATCCTGGGCGCCGGTATATTCGGGCCTATCAACGTGTTTCCGGAGCTCAAGAAGATGGGGATTTTGCGCCGGCTGCATACTACACCACTCCGCGTCTGGCAGTATTTCCTAAGCGTCATGCTCGGCAACGCGGTTTCCGGTTTGATGTCGATCGCGGTGATGTTCATTGTGGCTATTGCGGTGTTTAACCTGAAGATAGTCGGCAACTACTTTGAACTGGCGCTCTTTCTGGCGTTTAGCATCGTTCTGATACTTGGTATCGGTCTGGCTATTGGCGGTTGGGCGAACAATGAGCGTCAGGCTGCACCGCTGGCTAACATTGTGGTGTTCCCGATGATGTTTTTGAGCGGCACGTTTTTTCCACGCTACGTCATGCCGGAGTGGCTGCAGTCAGTTACGGCTTATCTGCCGCTGACACCGGTGATTGATGGTGCACGTTTGATCGCCACTGAGGGACAGCATTTGACGCAGCTTGGTCCACAGCTCGGTGTTATGGCGGTCTGGCTGGCCGTGGTCTACTTTATTGCCTTCCGTGTCTTCCGCTGGGAATAATGATATCCAAATAAGTCAGCTGACAGGGAGATGCTCGCATGGCAGCCCGCGATATTCGAAATTTCAGTCCCGATACGTTTGCCAAGCTTGACGCGGATATGTGGGTCGCGTACTATAATCACCGCTTTTTCAGTTTGTTCGTGCTACTGTTCAAGCTCAACTACACGCACTTCCAGCCCAGTCTTATCCTGACCGTCCGAGGTGCCTACCATTCTGCCATGGCCGCGATTGTCTTCCGTAGGACAAAGGGCAATGAGGATAGCGATCGAGTTCTAAAGCATCTGGTGCACTTCTATAAGCTCTTGGCTACCCATACTGTGTCTACTTTCGATTATCGCAAAGCGGCAGAATTGGAAATGGAGTGGTGGTTGGTTGACCGCTACCCGGACCGCTATGAGATATCTCGCGCGGCAGCACTCGCCGAGGGTATGGCTGTAATCTACAGCGTGCCAGAGGTCAGCCTGAAAACCTATGGACGGAAGCGGGCAGCTGCCATGGAATTGCTCGGAGACTATCATTACGACAAAACAGCGACTGTAGACTGGGACAAGCTTCGTACGCTACTCAAGGAATCGTACGGGAGTTTGCACGCCGCGGTACAGGAACGGAAGTAGTGTGTAAGCGAGCTAATGGTTTCTCTGGCCTTGCTACACTGATAGGTATGGCGCGAGAGCTGATTGTCGACCTGCACGTGTATTCGCACTAATCCATGGCGACGAGCCGGAATTGCACTATCGAAGGTTGTACTTCTAGGCAAACTGAAAGGCATTAACTTCATCGGCACAGGCGTATAATAAGAACAACAGGAGGGCGTATGGGCATAATTGGTTGGATAATATTGGGAGGTCTGGCGGGCTGGGTCGCGTCGATGATCGCCAAAACGGATAAAAGTATGGGGATCTTCGCAAATATCATAGTCGGGGTCATCGGTGCGGCCATCGGCGGGTTTGTATTTAGCCTTGTCGGCGGCTCGGGTGTGACTGGCTTTAATATCTATAGCTTTATTGTCGCACTCGTTGGCGCGTTGATCCTGCTCTGGCTAATCCGCCTTGTGCGCCACGGCTGAGCTGCAGGCAACAAGATTTTCCGCTTCAGCCGGAGAAGAGGCGATATTCATCTCGGCTGGGTCGGGCTGAATCCCTTTATACTGAAACTATGTAAACTTTGGATGAGCTGGGTGCAGTTTAGGCATGCTGATCGTGGCTAAACCGGCAAGACTATCGCGCTTCGTTACGGAACTGCCAGAGACGATACTGCCGCGTTTGGTCGATTCGCAGTCTCTGCTCAGTCAAAACGCCAGCAGAAACGTAAGCTCAAGGGCCGCAGCTAAGCTTGTTCGAGAAGTATAAATATTATATAATAACTAAAAGTTATGAATTATGCGCAGGATTTGCCGAAGCCATTTTTTGTGCTGGCGCCGATGGACGATGTGACCGATACGGTCTTTCGTCAGATGGTGGCCGGTCTGGCTGCGCCCGACTTGTTTTTCACGGAATTCGTAAATGTGGACGGACTAATGAGCACTGGCCGTAGCAAGCTGCTCAAAAAACTTCGCTTTGCTGTTGGCGAGAAGAGTCTGGTAGCGCAACTTTGGGGCTTGAAGCCGGAAAGCTTCAGGGCGATAGCCGGACAAATCGCTGACGGCAGCTTGGCACGCGAGCTCGGTTTGCCCGAAGGCTGCAACTTTGTAGGTGTGGATCTGAACATGGGGTGCCCGGCAAAGAGCGAAGTGCAGAATGGTGCCTGTGCCGCGCTCATTAAACATGAAAATCGTGCGTTGGCAGAGCAGATCATCGAAGCCACGCGTGAAGGACTGGCCGGACGGCTACCTTTAAGCGTTAAAACGCGCCTGGGCTTTACCGAGGTTGACATGAGCTGGTTCGAGTTTCTGCTCCGCAAAAACCTTGACATGCTGACTGTGCACGGTCGCACTCGCAAAGAAATGAGCAAGGTGCCGGCCCATTGGGACCTGATCGGCGAAGTCGTTAAACTACGCGACAAACGTGCACCGCAAACACTAGTTGTCGGCAACGGCGATGTGGAGTCTCGAGAGCAAGGCGAGCAACTGGCCGCGCAGTACGGCCTGGATGGCATCATGGTTGGCCGCGGTATCTTTCATGACCCGTTGGCGTTTGCTTCGCGAGGTTCTCGTAAGTGGGGTAACTACGACGAAACCGCCAGGATTGATCTCTACCGGCGTCACATAGAACTTTTTGCGCAGACGTGGCGCAATGGCGAGCGCAACATCAAAACACTTAATAAATTCTGCAAAGTCTACATTAACGGCTTCGAGGGTGCGAAAGAACTGCGCGAAAAACTCATGGACGCCCAAACGACCGCAGAGCTGCTACAATTACTATAAGATAGTTGAAAATGCAGTCATGGCAGTACAGACCCCGACCAGACGACCGCTTGTAATCGGCCTACCCGGCAGCTTTGATTCGGCAGATTATTCCTCGTACAACAGTTGGCTTAAGTACCTTCCAGAGCTTGGAGCCGACGTGCGCATACTAGACATGTTACAGCTGTCCGGCGTGAGGCAGGT
>CAZMWE010000057.1:0-5359 GCA_964570005.1 uncultured Candidatus Saccharibacteria bacterium
TATAACGTAGTACGGGCGTTTAATGGCAAGGAGGCGCTGGAGAAAGCTGCCGGATTTCGACCGGAGATCATCCTACTGGACCTAGTGATGCCGATAATGGGCGGCATGGAATTCTTGCGCCGGTTTAAAAACGAGTCGCATATCCCCATCATTATCTTCAGCAGTCTCGATTCGCCCGCTGACGTACATGAGGCGCTGAGGCTCGGCGCTACCCGTTACATGCTCAAGTCCTGGGCGACGCCGGACGAACTGTTCCGGGCTATCAACGAGGTGGTAGACTAGATTGAATATGGGGTCTGATAGTGTGTTGTCTTCCAGAAAGCCTATGAGTGTCTCGGTATAATGTAGTGTGTCCGGATATGGACAGCTCACTGGTTCCATGACCAACAACGATCCAAGGGAGTGTGTATGACCTACGAAGGCGAACCTCGCGAGCGTACCGCGCGTTATAAAGCGGAAAGAGGCAGGAGGGTGTGTGTTACGTTCACGATAATCCTCAGCCTCATCGCGCTAGGTCTGCTCATATGGGCACTTATCGTGGGGAGCGATACCGCCAACAGGAGTGCCGAAATGGTCAACCACAAAGGCGGGATACCCCTCGTGTTCATGCTTTTGTGCATCGCAGGGTTGGCAGTAGCCCTCGCGAGTATATTTGCCGTAGTCGGCGTCGTCTATGCCAGAGAGGCTCGAACCGCGAGACAGGATGAGAGGGAGAGGTAGGGTGTGGCCTGTAACCATAAGCGGACGGTGGCTACCATGAGGATCGCAGCAGCGGTTCGTGACGGGTGGCCGCCAAAGCGACTGGAATCGTGTCTAGTTGAGTCCTGTATGGATTCCAAGCACACAGTTTCGGTCGTTTTACTTGGCGCAGGTGTGCAGTCGTTATTTTGCCAGATCAGTCTGGGCGTTCTGTAGCAGGATACTGCCGCCACGTTCTTTCCAGCGGTCGAAGGTTGGGCTGTCGCTTAAGTGCCGTTCTCGCCACATATTGAAGGCGTCGCGCGAATAGACGACCGTTTGGGTGTCGGTCAGGCCTTTGCCGTCCTCCAGGCTGGCTGCGGCACCGGGGCCGCCGTTGTACCCGGCGGCTACCAGTTCCACTGTGCCGGTCCAGCTGGGTCCTTGCTCGGCCGCGCCGAACAGGTTCCGCACGTATGCCAGATATGCCACGCCGAATTCGATGTTTGTTGTGGGGTTAGTAAGATCATATTTTTTGACGGGTGTTTTAAGGCGTCGGGCAGCAATATCTTCAGCTGTGGGCGGCGTGACTTGCATGAGGCCCACGGCGCCGGCGTCGCTGACAGCTTTCGGATCGCCGCCCGATTCCATAGTCATAATGATCGCGACGAAATTCGGGTCGATATCGTACTTTTTGCCCATCTCATTAATGATCGGGCTCCAGTGTTTGACGGTCGATGGAATCCACGGCGCGGTAATACCGGTACTTTGGTATGGAATCGGGGTCTGGGAATTGTAGATGGCTCTTCCGACCACGAAGACAGCCAACGTGATAGCTACGCCGACAGCAAACATGACACCGTCACGCGGCGATATAGAATTGATCCATCTCCTGATCCTTCGCATATTTATATATAGTAGCAGGCTCTATGCTGATTGAAACCGAATCATCAGCGTAATGTCCTTTCTGGCTAGTGCGTGCAGCCCACGAGGAGTATCTCTATTGGCTTAGGTTTGACGTAACTCCATCTCCTCAGAGCATACATATTTATTGCGTGGCGTACATTCCAAGAGTGTCCGCGTTACTCAAAGAAGCTGCTGGGCTTGCCTCGCGGGGTGTAAGAACGCGTCCACTGCCCTGGCGATGAGGAGAGGGTTGTCTCGTATAGCCCAATGGGTAGCTGGGGGGCTCCCACGGTCGGGTGTGACACGATGTACAACTGTGTTAGCCCCCAGGGCGCCAAGGCGCCGCTGACGTCTCTCCCACCTTGCAAAACGACCAGCGGAAAAGAGTCTATCTCTCCCCATCGCAAAAATAGCGATCTCGCCAACGATTTCCTCCAGCGCTGCAACGTCCGTCGTGCGCGTTACTGCCTCATGGACCTCTAGGGCTGAAAGCTCCGGGTTAGCTTGCTGGAATTCATGCGCTTCCCTGTCGCTGGCAGCATGTAAGCCCCGAAAATCGCCTGAAAGTCGTTCTGCTGGTAGCTTTCGGTCGAGTATCGCGAGTTCTATAGAGGCTAGTAAACCACGTGCTCGGAAACTGTTTGGAGTCTCCTCGAGGAGCCCGGCAGGAGCGACCATTGCGACCCTGCTCTGCTTGTTGAAGCAGTCCCACCCTTCCGCTCTCGCGATCTGTACTGCCTCTGGGCCGACAAGCCCGCCCCAGCTATAAAAAATTGCATCTAAACTCTCGCCTGTGCGGCCGAGGGCTAGAGGAATCGAGGTCACATCAAGAGCTTGATTTCTGGCGGCTACCGGCCGGCCCGCCTCAACTTCAACAACTTCTGTACGGTTTTGGTGGGGTACTATCACTTCATTGCCAAGCCATGCTAGCGCGGTCGCAAATGCCACGTTCGCTCCGATACCACTCCGAACCCCGGGGAACATAAGCACGGGGTTACGATCGCCTATATCGTTAGCGGCTGATTTGCGCGGATGAAGGTGGAGGTAGTGTATAAATTGGTTACCGCCATGATGGGCCAGTGGTGCTGCACCCAAGGTGGATAGCTCTTCCACGACATCCCAACCATCGTCGTCAAACGTGCGTACAATCTCGTCAAACAGAGGCTTGCCATATAGGTAATAACCTTGACGTAGCTCTTCTTCCCCTCTTGGTGGCCGCCCTTCGGGTAATGTCATTTACTATAGTATAACACAATATGACCGATTATACTAGCTTCGCCTCGCTGTATAAGGAGCTGTGTTACCTAAAACCAGTAACTAGCGTGTGCTCGGGGTTTTATCCTTAGCGAGAGCTCTGATAGCAGCTTGGACAGTGCCAATCTCGTCCCATGGATATTCGCCGGCAGACCGTTCAATGGTTTTTTCGTGACCCTTACCCAGGAACAGCACGGTATCGCCTTTTTGTGCCCGTTTGATAGCAAACTGGATGGCCTTGGTGCGATCATGCACCAAAAACAGATTCTTGTCCCGCCGTTTGCCGGCCTTCTCGGCCCCCTGAGCTATCTGATCCATAATCTCCATGCCGTCAATATCGCGGTCGTCTTCTTCGGTTACTATGACCTCGTCAGCGTACTTGCCGGCTAGCTCGCCCTGTGTTGCCCGCTTGGCTTCATCGCGCCGTCCCGCTGACCCGAATACCACGATCAGCTTGCCTTTTACAATCGGCCGCATGTCCTTGAACAGTTTTTCGAAGCTATCTGGGGTATGGGCATAATCGACAATGGCACTAAAAGGCTGGCCTTCATTGATAGCGGTCATCCGGCCGTCGATGCTCTGTAGTGCGGCAATACCGCGTTCAATCTGTTGTTTTGTGAGCCCTAGGGCTCGGCCGACGCAGACTGCCGCCAGAGCGTTTTGTACGTAAAAACCGCCGGGAATATTGCAGCGGATATGGTAAGTTTCATCGGAGGTGACTACCGTAAAGTCACTGCCCGTCGGCGTTAGTGTGATGTCTTTGGCATGCACATCACCTCGTTTTATGCCGTACAGTACGGGGTGAGGCGTAGTCTTGGCAAAATATTCACCGTTAGGGTCGTCGATATTGGCAATACCGACCTGGAGGCCTTCTGTATTGCGGGCCGTACGTCTAAAAAGCAGGCGCTTGGCCTCGACGTAGCGCTCGAACGTTTTGTGGTAATCAAGATGCTCATGGGTAATGTTGGTCATGACCGCCACCGAGTATGGAATGCCCCACAAACGATGCTGAGCCAGACCTTGGCTGGTTGATTCCAGCACCAGCCAGTCGATCCCTTGCGCTTTCATCCACTTTAATCGTCGTAGCAGCTCCGGCACAGGTACGTTCGTATAGTGTTGGACCTGGTTTCTAATGTCACTATCAATGCCGTAAGCAACCGTGGTCATAATCCCGGTCTTGATGCCTGCTGTACTAAGCATTTTGTGGATCATGAGGGCTGTTGAGGTCTTGCCGTTGGTGCCGGTCACGCCAATGACACGCATGCCCTTGGCCGGAAAACCGGCTGCAGCGTGCCGAAGCACTGCCTCAGCCTGGTGGCCAGTGGGCTCAATCGCCTCAAATATCCCTGTGGGGATGAGCATTTTAACGATTTTACGAGCATTCATGCGTGCAGTGTCCTTGATATCGATACTAGGGTTACGGGTTGCTGTGATAGTATCGAACTCACTCATCATACCATCAGGTCTGCGGCCGTTGAAGCCGCTTGATGGGAAATACGAGCCGCCTAAGAAGTAGGACCAATAAGCTCCCCAGGTATACTTGGCACATCGCATGAGAGAGTGGCTAAAGATGCAAGGCTACTAGGCCCGCTTGCTTCACTAGTCCGGTGCTGAGTAATAGTAAACCAGACAACCGTTTGCCCTATCATAAACGATTCTGCAATGGGTGTACGATAACTTGATTTTGAAGTTGATCTATCCGAACCGATAGCGGTAAATTCTCCATCTCCAGCGTATATAGTTACGCCGCCTAAGAGTGGCGCGGGGTCTTCGGGGCCGCTGCCAGGGTCGGTGGGATCAGCTGTAACGCCGAATGTTACCGATACTGTCTCACCAGGGGTGGTCGGTTTTGGCAGGAGATACGAGGCGGCTCGTCGTAATGTCGCCTCTTTCCCGTGAGGCGGAATACCACAGAACGCGTCTACGCGTGCATCTGCTCCGTGGGGCATAAAGCGAACGTGTGCCGCAGGCGCTGATGGTGCTGGACTTGAAGGACCGCCCTCGTAGCTGCATGCTGCAAGTGCAAGCGGTATTGCTAGAACTGCTCCGGTCGTTCCTGGTTTATTCATGGCATTAATATTAACATGTGAGACCGTAAGTGGCGAAGCTGTATTCCAAGCAAGCTTCAAACGCCATGGCTTGTATTGGCTACCCTGACGTCCCCCCACTGGGAACCCCGTGTGCGTGATGCAATAGTTTTAGCTCGTAAGCTTGAACATCTCGGATTCACGTACGCTGGTGGTAACGTGACGCTAATAAGACCACCCTAATCAGGCGGCATATGGTATAGTAAACAAATTAAAGGTGAAAATTACAATGGAGTACATCCCCATTACGCATAAATTCGTGGCAGTCTTAAACAAGAAAATTCCCTCTGGTAATCTCATGAATGCATTGGCACATGCGACTGCCGGTCTGGCTGCGTCGTATGCTGTGCCTACTGAAATGCGCTTTGGAAGCTACATTGACAAGGACGGGAACGAGCATAACAGTATATCCGATAACCCTTACATTATATTAA
>CAZMWE010000058.1:0-5265 GCA_964570005.1 uncultured Candidatus Saccharibacteria bacterium
CGGGATGGCGATGGCACAAGCTATTACTGCGACTGGCAGTCCGAGGATTATCTAAACCTCGTACTGTCTACCATAGAAGAACTGCAACCTACCCAAGTTGTATTGCTAGGATTCGGTTCGGGGGTGGCCGAAGCGATGCGATCTGCTCACGTGCTCTCGATACTTGGACAATCGGTGGCTGGGGTAGTTGGCGTCGCGCCACACGGCCTGACCTATAAGGCGGATGAGTATCGTGAATTCGTGGACCAGCCGAGGAGACTCGCGGGCGAGATTGAACTTCACATGGCAGAGGCGAACCTACTACTGAGCAAGAAGTACCTGGGTGTCGGGGAAGTGTCGACATGTGTTCGTTATGAAGAGTTACTTAAACCTGAAAATGGCGCACGAACCACATTCTATGTGCCTCAGTACGTACTGAAACGCCAGCGCATATCTCTTACTGAAATGCTGACAAAGGTGAAGACGGCTAAAGGAGACAATTCTGCGCACGAGGACGCGCTGATTCGAGTATCGACGTATAAGGTTCCAACGGCATTTATAGCGCCAGCCGATAGCTGGTATCTGCCGGCAGCCAAAGTGAGGGCGCTGGCACGCCGCAGCAAGAGTACATTGAGTACCTGCCTCGAGCTGCCTGGTGTATGCTATGATTTTCGCGCTTACCCGTCACAGGTCGATCGTGTTACGGAGGCGGCAGTCAATAAGATAGGTCAACTGCTTACAACCGGAACAGTGCAACAACCTCGCCCAGCCCGCACGCTCCTGAGAGCTCAAAAGGTGCATGCGGAATCACCAGTGGGCACTATAGTGTTATCGAGTGCTCGTCCGCCATACCACCATCGGACTGCCGTTCGACTCGCAAAGGAATCAAAACCGACCTAATGGTGCTGGCAAGCCATGACTTGAACGCGGATACTGGGGCGGCGGACATGACCCGCGCTGGTGTTACGGGCTGTGTCATAGACATGCCCAGGGACTACCAGCTTCCTTTAATCGCTGACTTTGCAACACTCAAACATCCTTGTACTATTGCTCGCAAGACTAATCTTAGTGCTAAGCGGAACTTGGGTCTACTCTATGGCTACCTCACAAGCCAAAAGCTGTTTTTCCTTGATGATGACATCCGCGGCTTATCGGCTAGCAAGCTGAAGCAGACAAGCGCGCAACTTGACCGCCATGCGATCGCAGGCTTTTTGGTTGAAAATTTCCCTGACAATTCAGCCGTTTGTCATGCCAACCGGCTGGCCGGCAACGAACAGGCAAACTTCATTTCGGGCAGTTCACTTGGTGTTAATGCAGCAATGGTAAGATCATTTTTCCTGAATGTCTATAACGAAGACTGGCTGTTTTGCCATGACGCGATACGGGACCGCAGCATTGTGCTCATGGGCGATGTTAGGCAGCTGCCGTATGATCCATTCAGCCGTAAACGTGCGGCCTCTGAAGAGTTTGGTGACGTGCTGGCGGAAGGACTGAACTACCTATTTACCCTGGGAGTCTCGCCTAATCTGGCTACTGAAGACTTCTGGAAGTATTATCTATGGCATCGCCGTAGATTTATCGCCAGTATTGCCAAACGGCTGGCCGCAGTGTCTGGCCATGATGACCAGGAGGCGCGAGCTTTGGTCGCACTTGGGGCATCTGAGCGAGTACTCGCTACACTTACACCGCAAGATTTTGTGTCCTATATGAACGCCTGGCGCGAGGACGCAAGACGCTGGAATAATCTGCTGGCTACGCTGCCTCAGGGCTTGCCAGTACAGGAGGCATTACGATTCGGGGCCGACAAGCTGGCGCTCAAAATGCGCATTATTGGGTAGCACCCTGGTATACTGGAGGTAATGATACAAGCTGAAAACCTCGGTAAACGCTACCGAAGAAAAGTGGCCGTAGAAGATCTGAGCTTTAAGGTTGAGACAGGTAAGGTCACCGGATTTCTTGGCCCAAATGGCGCGGGCAAAAGCACGACCATGCGGCTGATGCTTGACTTAGATAACGGTACCGGCCGCACGCTGTTCGACGGCAAGGCTCTCTCTAAATATGGCCGGCCTTCGCAGATTGTCGGTATTCTGCTTGAAGCCAAGGCGTTTCATCCGACACGCAGCGCGCGGCAGCACCTGCGCATCCTGGCCGATGCCGGCGGCATTGATCTGAAGCGAGTGGAAGAGGTGCTGGACGAAGTAGGTTTGACCGAGGTTGCCAAAAAGGGACCGGGCAAGTTCAGCTTAGGTATGAGTCAGCGCCTCGGTATTGCTGCCGCACTACTCGGCAAGCCCAAGTATCTGATGCTTGACGAGCCAGCCAACGGGCTTGACCCCGAAGGTATTGCCTGGTTGCGCGAATTCCTGAAAGCTTACGCCGACAAAGGCAATGGCGTTTTTGTGAGTAGTCATCTGCTGAGCGAGATGGCGCTCATGGCCGATAACGTCGTGGTAATCGGCAAGGGCAAGCTGATCGCCGATACCTCCATGGGTGACCTCATTAAGTCCAACGGTCATTCCGGTGTGTTCGTCCGCAGTCCCAAGCTGTCTCAACTGGAGCGGGCGCTGGCCGGGCAAAAGGCGGTAATAATCAAAGAGTCCGGTGGCCTCAAAGTGTCGGGCATGACAAGTGACGAAATCGGTAGAACTGCGTTTGAAAGCGGTATACCTATCTACGAACTGGCTCCTCAGACTGCTTCGCTTGAAGAAGCGTTTCTGGAACTTACGGCCGGCTCGGAGGAATTTGCCGGCAAGACCGAGAAGGGGGAGAAGAAATGATAACCCAGCTCAAGGCCGAATTCCGCAAGCTGCTCAGTGTGCGTTCCACCTATGTCATTACCGGGCTTGTGGCGCTGCTGGTGATATTCGTGGCGTTCTACCTGGAAGGCTGGCGGCTGAGCCCGGCTGCGCTGCATGATCCGAATCAATTAGCAGGTGATGTCACCGGAGGGCTCACCACCACAGTCTTTGGCGCTATCGTCGCGATCCTGCTTGTGACGCATGAGTACCGCTACAACACCATTATATACAGCCTTACTGCCAGCAATAGCCGCAGCAAGATATTGCTTGCCAAGTTTGTCACAGTGAGTGCATACGCCCTGTTCCTGACTGTGCTTATCGGCGTATTGTCGCCGGTTATGGCCTACCTGGGCGTACATGCCCACGGTCACACACTAGTGCCGCAAGTCCTGCATCACTGGAACCTGGCTTGGCGTAGCATGTTCTACGGGTGGGGATACGCCATGGCGGGCTTTATCCTGGCTCTGACAACGCGTAATCAGATAGCGTCTATCGTATCGCTGTTCCTTATCCCGAGCCTAGTCGAACAGTTACTCGGTGGGTTGCTACTCAAGCATAATAGTGTTTACATGCCGTTCAGCTCGCTATTCCAGGTATTGAACGGGCCCGGTACGGCAGGCGCGCCGACCAGCAGTACGCTGTCACCCATTAGAGCAGCGGGCGTCTACTGTATATATCTGGTTATAGGCTGGATTGTAGCGTGGGTACTGTTCTTGAAGCGCGACGCCAATTAATGTAGCCAAACCGAAGCATTAGCCGTACAATGCAGGTTATGCTTCTAAAATGGCTGTCACACCTTCTAGCCGGCCTCCTGGTAGCTTCACTGTGCGGGCTGATTGTAAGCACGGTGATGAGCCAGACCTTAATGAGTAGCCATTATCTGGAATCGCAGCTCACCAAAACCAATGGGTACAACCGATTATCCGGTGCGCTCGTCAACCAAGTCAGCCAGCAGGCCGGCCTTCCGGGAAATCCGGAGATAAATGCGGCGGTTCAGAACATACTCACACCAGCAGTACTCAAACAGAAAATTAACACGGCACTTGACCAGCTATCGCTTTATTACCAGGGTAAAGGCACAGCCCCAACCATAGATTTAACCGATCTTGCCACTCAGACACAGGCTGCCGGCGTGCCCTTGCCGGCCGATAGTCCCTTAAGCAAACCCATCAAACTGGTTCCCGACTCTGGCACGAAGAACACAGTCACCTACCCGGGAAAAAGTCTTGCCAGCACGCGTACTACTACGATAATCACCAGCATCTTGTTGATACTGGCACTGGCGGCAATTTCCTGGCAGCGTCAGCGCTATGGGGTGTTGCCCAATGTGCTGATAAGCGTCGGTGTACTGATAGGGCTTCTGGCACTTGTGCTCCACATGGGGCCGAACTTGGCGAACCACTATATCAAATTTTCTACTACCTTGAATGCCTTTGCGGCATTGGGCCGGGATTTGGCCGAAAACATCGTTCGCGATTTGGCACGGCGCTTCGGTATTATCGCTGGGGCATGCCTGATTGCGGGAATCGCGCTACGTATCGTAGCGGCCAAGTCACTACCCCGAACTAATCCGTTATCCCAAGTAAAAAGCAGCCAATCGAAGGCTGCTGTACGCTAAATTTGTGCTGCTATGGTGGGGGTACTTGGGCTTGAACCAAGGACCAACAGGTTATGAGCCCGCTGCTCTAACCACTGAGCTATACCCCCTCGGTGGTCTAACAGATACGAGTATACCAGAAGCGCAGAGGAAAAGGCGAGTTCGCGCATATTTTTCGGATGCCGGAGGGGCCGCGTAGGGCCGACCCGGCAGTCGTTGGCCGGTTCTGCTATGATAGGGCCATGAATGAGACGAATAAAATCGCGTTAGTAACAGGTTCCTCCCAGGGTATCGGAGCCGGCATAGCAAAATTGCTAGGGGACAAGGGCTACACAGT
This sequence comes from uncultured Candidatus Saccharibacteria bacterium, assembly GCA_964570005.1. Taxonomy (GTDB): domain Bacteria; phylum Patescibacteriota; class Saccharimonadia; order Saccharimonadales; family UBA4665; genus JAJZCD01. The sequence continues at coordinate 4,712 of CAZMWE010000058.1, forward strand.
CGTTGTCACCTACCGCACCAGTAAGGCAAAGGCGGACGATGTGGCCGAACACATTGTGTCGAATGGCGGAAAAGCGCTTGCCTTACGGTTGGATGTTACCGATGAAGACAGCGTCAAAAATGTTTTTAAGCACGTTGGGTCTGAGTTCGGACGTCTTGATGTGCTGGTAAATAATGCCGGGACCGACGGCTTATCGCCAATCGAAACGACCACGCTTGAAAAATGGCGATCAATCATCGGTCCCAAGATTGACGGTAATTTTTTGTGCACCAAATATGCCCTGCCGCTACTTCAGAAGGTTAAGAAATCCGACCTCATCGTTATTACGGCGAGTCTCGGCGATAGGCCGGACATAGAAGACGTTGCCTATTCCGTTGGCGCCGCCGGAGCTGTTTGCTTTGTCAAGGCAATGGCCATTGCACTTGCAAAGTACGGTGTTCGTACTAACGCGGTTAATCCGGGTGCGATACGCACTGAGCTTGGCTACTGGAAGGAGCAGGGCTTAACTTCGGACCAAACCTGGAGCGAGTTTGCAAGAAGCAATCCTTTGGGGC
>CAZMWE010000059.1:0-5240 GCA_964570005.1 uncultured Candidatus Saccharibacteria bacterium
GCACGAGGACACTGTACCGACAGAAGAGCGGCGCGCTACTTCCCGTTTACCTTACCGTATCGCCCATCCTTTTTCGCGGCCGGCCCATCGGCGCCATAGAGGTTTTCCGCGACCTGACAGACGAAATCGAAAGCGATAAGCTCAAGTCCGACTTTATCTCCATCGCCTCACACCAGTTACGCACGCCGCTCAGTGCCATAAACATGTACACCATGATGCTGCGCGACGGCCTGGCTGGCGAGCTTACCGAAGACCAGCTGAGCTATATCAGTGTCGTATTAACATCAGTAGAGCGCATGAACTCCCTTATCGACACGCTACTCAACATCACCCGCATAGAGGCCGGCAGTATACATGCCAATGTGCAGCCGGTTCAGTTGGATGACCTGGCGCGCGAAATGCTGACTGAGTTTGTGCCGGCGGCACAAAAGAAGCAGCTGGAACTTACCGCCAAGCTGCCCGCCGCTATGCAGCCCACCTACACCGATGGTCTGCTCGTCAAAGAAGTGTGTGCCAACCTTCTCAGTAACGCAGTCAAATACACTCCGGAAGGTGGCTCGATACATTTTGAGCTTGCCGAGACCTCGCAGGAAATACTCTGGTCCGTCCAAGACACCGGTTACGGTATTCCTGAGTCCGAACAGAAGAGTGTCTTCCTCAAGTTTTTCCGCGCCAAAAATATCGTGGATAAAGATGTGAGTGGTACCGGCCTGGGGCTATATCTCATCAAAAACCTGGCCGAACGCCTAGGCGGCGAGCTATGGTTTGAAAGCCGCGAAAACGAGGGCTCCATCTTCCACTTTTCTCTGCCTAAAAACTTCGGGTAGGGTTTACGACGATAGCCTACTGGCTCGTACCGGAAGTAGTCGCGGTTAACGGAGCAGCGCTCTGGCCCAGTATAAGTATGAAGTCGGCCCCGGGGTAGTCACCCATTAAGGCGGCATTTGTCACGACCGTGGCGTTGTATTGCTTCTTCAGGTAGGCCAGCGTATTCGGCATCTGGCCGTTGGAATCATCGACAATAGTACTGGTCGTCTGGGTGGCCGGAGCGTCAGCAACGCTCACCGTCATGCCCTTGGCTACCAGCTTATTATCCTGTTTCATAGCCAGCCCCGTCACATCCGTTCCATTCAGTACCTCCACCGTGGCAGCCTCGCGCGAAACAGGGTCGCTTGAGAGGATCCGGCGGATTTGCGCCTGTATCTCACTGAAGTCATCGAGCCCGGCAGCCGGGATATAGACTGACTGACCGTCCATGCTCGCATTTTGCAGCATAGTGGTACCCGGACCTTTCAGGCTATTGACATTGTATGATGCAATATTATTGTCATTAATTTTCTTCATATAGGTATAGAGTGTCTCAACCTCATCAAGTTGCAGATTGGTCTTCACGTTATTACCTACCGCGTCAACAAGCGCTGACACCTTGAAAGGATTAGCAATAACATTCGCCTGGCTCGCCTTGTCCTTGACGGCCATAAGCATCTGCCGCTGGTGCATAGTGCGATCGTCATCACTGGCCGGGAAGCCGTACGAACCATATCCGTCACCGCGAGCCCGAGCCAGATTAAGTGCTTGTTTGCCGTTCAGTGTTACCGGACCGTTCGGATACTTTGCGAGCGCGCAGCAGTTTCTAGTGGTGTAATCGAGGCTCGGGTCGTAAATACCACGTGGATCACTGCTTTTGATCGTGATCGTTATGCCTCCGACGGCGTTTACCAGATCTTTAAACGCGCCGTAGTTAACGAGCGCCTGATAGTCTATGGTCATCCCTAGCTTATCCTGCACCACCTGTTGCAGCAGATCCATGCCGCCATCTGGGTAGGCGGCATTGATCTTGCTATAACCGTTGCCGGGAATGTCCACCCACAAATCACGCGGCACGCTTAACATGAGCGCGGTATTGTTGCTGGTGTTTACACTTAAGACCATGATAGAGTCAGTCAGGTTGGCCCCGTTATGCCCCGGATCGTCAGACGAATTGGCAGCCACTAAAATATTCACGCGGCCGCCCTGGTTCTTAAGCGGTACCGGGTGAAAAACCCCCAGCAGGGCGAACGGATTTTTATTGCCTGTTAACTTAGCGACATCACGATACACTTTAAAGCCGAACCACGCACCGCACAGCACCGCCAGTACACCCAGGCCCAGGCCGATGCGTTTAAACAGACGCTTTCTGCTACTGGCATGCTCTTTCTTGTATAGCTTGCGCTCCCGACGGCGCTGGCGCCAGCCCTTCTTTGACCCGGTTTCATTCCCAGGTTGATCGGGCAGACGCCGGCGACGCGGCTGTTCGCCAGCCATCGTACCAACGCCAAAACCGCTCATAGGCTGCACTGGCGGCAACATACTATGGCCGTCTGTGCCGCCAAGCACCGCTTGCGGTTCGCTTCTCTTAGGCATGTCTGTCAATTCTGGACGGCGAAACTGGGGTTTGGCGCCAGAACCATGAAATACCGGCTGACGTAGCCGCTCAGAGGTGTTCCTGTTAAAGAAGCCGTCAATGTTCGTACTGCGCTTCGGGCTGAAGCTATCTTGTTTTTCAAACGCCATAGTCAGAACCTTGTTCGTGGGTAAATATCCTGGAATGCAGGGGTTTGGGAATACAACCGTGCGCCGTTATCATGAAACCCGCAACACAGGTCGGCGAGCGACATGGCCTGGCGAACTAAAGCTGTGCTGGAATGGGGCCGGCTCTGCATTACTCTGGGCTATTTTACGGGAAAATGCTTATCAAATAAAGTCTTGCGGACCCATCACCGCTGTTATTAATTCGGGCACCAAACAAAATCACCCCGCTCGTAAGTCGGGGTGATTTTGTAGACTGTGTCTTACGCATTACAGCTGTAGGATTAATCTGTCTATGTCGCGAAACTGCGCACCAGCAGGGACTAGTTCATAATCCACTCTGCTGAGTGATTGCGGCTGGCGACGGCCTATGGCAAGTCGCATGTACGGCTGCCTTTCAATTTAAATTTTATTTTTGTAGTTTTTGTTTCAAAGAATCTTTTCGCAAAGATCTCAAAACTAATGCATAGTATAGCAAAAAGCTTACGCTTTGTCAAGCAAAATAGCAGTGGAGGATTCTAAAACCACTTCTTTTTGTGGAAATAGAGATACATAGCAAGTGCAAAAGCTGTCGAAAGCGCAAGAGCGAGACCAAACGTAGTGTAGCGACCAAAGAACGTCCAAACATTCCCCGTCACGCCGCCTGGTAGTGGTACGTTCATACCGTACAGCGAAGCGACCACCGTAACCGGTATAGTGAATGTGAATACCAACGTGAGCACCGCTAGGATTTGATTGGTCCGTTCAGTACTCGTTATGTAGTCAGCGTCTTTGTAAATCTCTACCGTTTCGCGGGCCTCGTCCAGCTCCTCCCACAAACGGTTCACCATTTTGACAGCATGCGCGTAATAATGCGTGAGATCTTTGCCGGCAAAATCGCCGATCTGTTCACGAAGGTCTTCAAGTAACAGCCGCTTGGGACCAACTAGACGGCGCAAACGAATTATTTTTTCACGCAGGCCGCCGATACGTTCAGCATCTGATGACCGGTTGGCAAACACCAGGTCTTCGGTCGCGTCGAGCTCCACATCTATCTGGTCGGTCATGCCCTCGATAGTTTCGAGTAGTTCGGTGATGATTCGATACAGCAAGTAGCCGGCGCTACGCGCTTCTTGCTTCTCATGCTGGCGTGTAAAGTGTGCATACAGTCCATCTAGAAACGGCGCCTCTTTAACATGAACTGTTATGACATAGTCCTTGCCCAAAAACACACCGACTTGGCCGACGGTGATTTTGCCGCCATTTGACCGCTGCGTGGGGTAGTGCATGACCAAAAATAGATAGTCGCGTTCATGCTCTACCTCGTTGTGCTGTACTTTGCGTACCGTTTCGCGCAGGTGAACCGGGTGTAGGCCGTATTCTTGCTCAAGCTGCGTGAGCACGGTCTGGCCCGGCACATCCACGTCTACCCAGGTTATGCCATTGAACGAATGCCGACGTACGCTACCCCCGACTTCAGAATGCCCATCCATTTGTTACATCATAAAATAAACGGCCGCAAAAAGACAGGTATAGATGCTACGACGCCTTGTAAATGACCCTTACGACAGAAGGTATTTGACAAATTATACTACCTTGTATAACATAGTAGTGTATGAATAAAAATACATCTGCAGACCTGCTTGCCCAGTCGGAAGTACAGATGCGCAAAGGCATGCTGGTGTACTGCGTGCTGTTGCTGCTTAAGGACGGCAAAGTATACACCAGTGAGCTCATCCGCGCCCTGCACCAAGCCGAACTCATCGTGGTGGAAGGCACACTCTATCCACTGCTCAATCGCCTAGCCAAGGACGGCTTACTGGCATACGAGTGGCAGGAGAGCGAGCAGGGGCCGCCGCGCAAGTACTACTGGCTTACCGACGATGGCAAGCAGTTATTAGACGACCTAAAAAAGGCCTACCGCAAGCTGCATGCTTCAGTGGCTATACTCGAAAAGGAGCTTAAAGTATGAACGAGGTAACTAAAGTCCACCTGGGCCGGCAGGCTTTCGCCATCTCGGCTGAGGCGCACCGTGATTTGCAGCATTATTTGAACACCATCAGGAAATACGTCAGCGAGGAAAGCGTCATAACTGAGATTGAGCTACGCATGGCGGAGCTGCTCAATGAGCACGGTGTCAGCGGCGAAAAGGTCGTACTGCCTGCTGATGTCAGCTTCCTGAAAGAGCAACTGGGTGACCCGAAAGATTTTGCCGACGAAGCCGAGCCTGAACCTGCCACTGACAAACCGGCCGACTCGCCCAAGCGTCTCTTCCGCGACACTGACAATGCCATGCTGGCAGGCGTAGCGGCCGGACTCGCCAACTACTTTGGTGTAGACGTGCTGATTATACGGCTGCTATTTGTTATCGCCACGTTTACCGGCGGCTGGGGTATTCTGATCTACATCGTGTTGTGGCTACTGGTGCCGGAAGCAAAAACTCCGAGCGATCGCTTGCAAATGGCCGGTAAGTCGGTAAACATCGACAGTCTAAGAGAGGTCGTAGAGCGCGCCGACGTCAAAGGTGCGGCGCAGCGTGCCAATAAGTCTCTGGCTGGGCCTGTCAACAAAGCCTTTCGAGTTATTTTGCAGATAATCGGCGTATGTCTGGTGGCCCTGGGGCTCGCGCTACTGCTCAGCCTGATTGCCGGCGGATCATATCTGTCCCTACATAGTGGCAACATCATACAAGA
>CAZMWE010000060.1:0-5099 GCA_964570005.1 uncultured Candidatus Saccharibacteria bacterium
CTGAGGCTAAGCTAGAGTGTGGTGATACCCTTTATATAGTCACTAGTTACCCAAAAACGGCTAAACGCCTCGTGAAGGCTCTGGGCAGCCCGGTGCGGCTTCTGGCTGTCTGGGGCGGGGGTGTAGAGGCAGCACCAATACTCTACCCGGAACTGGACGGTATTATCGAAATACTGGACACCGGCAAAACTGCCCGGGCTGAAGGCCTGATAACAGTGCGGGATAATTTACAACCTGTAGAGATCGGGGCTGTTTGGCGCGAACGACCTGCTGTCATGGCAAGTGAAGCTTTTGACGCATCCGGTTTGCTGACAGCCGTTCAGGTTATCGAACAACGTGTAACCGAAACTGCTGAAGGCCGACAGGGCAGTTACACCCAAGTCTTGGCCACAGACTCGAACAAACTCGTGAAAAAACTAGGTGAGGAATCAGCTGAGGCTATTGCTGCCTTGCTGGGCGGCGATACAGCGGAGATGGAGGCTGAAACAGCGGATGTGCTATATGCACTTGCCATAGCCAACGCGAAGTGCGGTGGTTCGTTACTCGGGGCGCTCGCTGTACTGGCCTCTAGAAATACTAGATAACTTCTTATAGAATGGAACAAGTAATGGCACTTTCTACTCAACCCTACAAAGGCGCGCGGGATTTCTACCCCGAGGATATGCGCCTACAAAAAATAATGTTCGCCCACATGCGCGAGGTAGCTGAACGGTTTGGTTACGAAGAGTATAATGCACCCATTTTGGAGCCGACCGGGCTTTACCTGGCCAAAGGCAATCAGGAAATCATTGACAGTGAGACGTACACTTTCAAAGACCGCGGCGACCGCATGGTAACCATCCGGACCGAAATGACACCGAGCGTCAGTCGTATGGTAGCTGCCCGCCGCCAGGAACTGGCGTATCCGTTGCGCTGGTATAGCATTCCGAACCTGTGGCGCTATGAACGCCCACAGCGCGGTCGGCTACGTGAGTTCTGGCAGCCTAACTTCGATTTGTTCGGCGTGGAAGGCGTGGAAGGCGACCACGAGATTATTCTCATGGCCGATCAGATTATGAAAAGCTTTGGGGCTAAAACCGACGAGTATAGTATCCAGGTCAGTAGCCGCAAACTCATTGATGAGCTCTTTGGCAGCTACCTGGGCCTTGATAACACTCAGCGCGAAACGTTGATTCGCCTGGTTGATCGGCTCAAGAAGATGGAGCACGGCGAATTCATAGCCCAGGCCGACGCCCTGCTGACGCCCACCCAGCGCGAGAGCGGCGTGCTAGATAATCTCCAGCAGCTTTTGAAAGTACGTCGGCTCGAAGACCTGCCGCTCGGATTCATGGCGAACCCGAGCGTCCTACGTCTTGGACAACTTATGGACATGCTGCGCGCAAGCCGGGTCACCAACTGTGTGTTCGACATAACGCTGATGCGCGGCTTCGACTACTACACCGACATGGTGTTTGAAGTGTTCGACACTGCGCCGGAAAATAACCGCGCCATGTATGGAGGCGGGCGCTATGATGGTCTGGTTGGCTTGTTCGGTGTGGAGCCGGTGCCGACCGTAGGGTTCGCGATGGGAGACGCTCCTTTGCAGAATTTCCTGGAAAGCCACAAACTTCTGCCCAATCTGCACACTGAAACCGATGTCTACGCCGTCCTCATCGGCGATAATATCTACGAGAAAGCGCAGCGCCCCCTTATGGATCTCCGCCGGATGGGAGTGAACGTAGCGGTTGATACTACCGGCCGCAAGCTGGAAAAGCAGATCAAGACCGCCGTCAAGAAGGGCATACCATATGTCATTTTCATCGGCGAGGCAGAACTCGTCGGCGAACAGTTCAAGCTGCGCGACCTTTCAACCGGCGTCGAAGAGACACACGGCCTGCAGCGCATCGTCAGCATCGTACGTGACCGCCGCTACGCCAGCAAACTGCCTTCACCAGCCGGCTCGGAAGACGACGAGGACCTGCTGGAGCTATAGCCACGCGTAGTAGCGTGTTCGTCTCTGGCATATCTGTTCCGTATCTGTTATAGTAGTCAAAATGCAGACTACCAAGAATCAAATCTCTCCTACCAAGGTCGAAATGACCATAACGGCTGACCAGGTCTTTTTGGATAAAGTTAAAGACCGAGTGCTCGGCGATTTAGCCCGGAATATGAGCGTCGCCGGTTTCCGCAAAGGGCACGCGCCCAAAGCAATTGTTGAAAAGAACGCCAATCCCGATAGCCTACAGCAACAGTTTCTGGAGTACGCTGTCAACGAGCTGTATGTTGAGGCGATGACAACCGAGAAACTGCGTGTAGCTGCGCAGCCGGAAGTAAACGTAACTAAGTTCGTACCGTTTACCACACTGGAGTTCAAAGCCGCCGTTGAGGTGGTAGGTAAGATAACCCTGCCAGACTACAAAGTAATCAGGATGGCAAAAAAAGTCGAGCCGACGACAGATAAAGACATAACGGCTGTTCTTGACGACCTGCGCCGTCGCGACAGCGTAAAAGTTGAGGTGCAGCGAGCGGCCAAGGATGGTGACGATGCTATCATCGACTTTAAGGGCGTGGACGCCAAAACCAAGGAGCCGATTAGTGGCGGAGCCGGTACCGACTATCCGCTCAGTCTCGGCAGCAACAGCTTTATCCCTGGTTTTGAGACGGCCGTCGTGGGCATGAAGCCGGGTGAGGAAAAGACTTTTGACGTTACGTTCCCCGACGACTACGGTGTGAAAGACCTGCAGAAGAAAAAGGCGAGCTTTACCGTGACACTCAAAAATGTTCGTGAAGTGGAGCTGGCTAAGCTGGACGATGTCTTTGCCGCCAAAGTTGGCCCGTTCAAAACTGTTGCTGAGTTGAAGGCTGATATTAAAAAGCAGCTGGCGGCCGAAAAAGACACCCAAGCCCAGCGCACGCTGGAAAACAACCTGCTAGCCGCAATTGCCGAGAAAGCTAAAGCCGACATTCCGGAAAGCCTTATCGAAGATGAAATTGACCGTATGGAAGAAGAGGAGCGCCGGAACCTGGTCTATCGCGGTCAAACCTGGCAGGAGCATCTTGAAGCCGAAGGCAAGACAGTCAAAGAACACCGTGAAGGCTTGCGCGAAAGCGCCCAAGCCCGTGTCAAGACTGGCCTGGTACTTGGCGAAGTCGCCGAAGTTGAAGGTGTTACGGTTACTGATGTCGAGCTGAGCGAGCATATCAAACAGCTTAAATCCCGGTACAATGACAAGCAGACGCAAACCGAGCTCGATAAGCCCGAAAACCGCCGCGACCTTCGAAGCCGGCTTCTGACCGAAAAGACCATCGCTAAACTAACGAAATACGCAGCGCCGTAAGATAAGAAAACAGTGTGAGAGCCATATTTCCCGATACCAGGGAAGGCGTAATACTAGAAGGCGACTGGGAGGTGGCGACGACCATACGGGCATTAGGCGAAGATCGTGATACCAATACAACGAATATTTTAGCTGCCCAAGCAACGCTTGCAAAGCACCTATTAAGTATTATTCGCGGCAGGGTTGGTGTCCCTGGGGAGCTCCGTGTCGCTTACGGCCCAAGCGCTGGGGCTGTAGTACTTAGGGCGGTTGCCGAACTCGCGAGAAGCTCAGCAGATAGTAGCCTAAATTAGCACTCCGAGTTGACGAGTGCTAATTTGCGGCGTACACTGGAATTATGGCCGAAGACCGACAGGACAAGAGAAGGATGCGCGTACTGCGCCCGCTGTCCGCTGTGGTCAATTTCTTAATGATTTTTATACCCGGAGGTAAGTAGCATGAGCGTATTAGTTCCAACCGTTGTTGAAAGTGAAGGCCGCTACGAGCGTGCCTATGATATCTACAGCCGTCTTTTAAAAGACCGCATCGTTTTCCTCGGCACCGACGTTAACGAAGCGAGCGCTAACATAGTTGTTGCCCAGTTACTGTTCCTACAGGCCGAGGACGCCAAGAAAGACATCTTCCTGTACATTAACAGCCCTGGCGGTAGCGTGTACGACGCGTTGGCTATTTACGATACCATGCAGTATGTGACCAATGACGTGCAGACAGTTGGCATCGGTGTACAGGCCAGCGCCGCAGCGTTTTTGCTGAGTAGCGGTGCCAAAGGCAAGCGCTTTTTGCTGCCGAATAGCACTGTGATGATCCATCAGCCGTCAAGCGGTACCCGCGGTAAGGTGACTGACCAGGAAATCGACTTGCGTGAGTCTTTGCGTATCAAGAAACTGCTCGAGGAAATCATGGCCAAAAACACTGGTCAGAAGATGGAGCGCATCCACGAGGACATGGAGCGTGACCGTTGGATGACCGCCCAGGAAGCCTATAAATACGGCATCGTTGATAAGATCATCAGCGACATCAAGGTCTCGCAAAAAGCCGCCTAAGGATTATATATGCAAATACAACTGCGACGATTCGCCGAGACGCCCGCAGATCAAGGAGTTGATTACGCTCATAAGCTGCATAGCCTCGTTCGTACTAATAGAGGTGTGCTTCGAAGTCGAATGTATGGCGGTACTGTTATCCGCTATGGTCGGAGCCAGCAAGCAGCGGTAACTTCACTTAGGAGAGAGGTCGACCGAGATACCCAGGCCAACTCGACTCGTGGTTTTACACAGTTTATGGCATTCGATGTTGAGCCCAAAGGCCTAGCAGTAGATTCGCTCGTAGGGCTACTAACTCTTAGTAGGGGCCATGCCCTCGTACGCACACGAGGGGCCATTGCGCCCATACTCGCACGAGGGCCTTTACGTGAGACCATTGATCTGGGATCAAATAGTACGAATGTAAGCGGCTGGTTGGATCGTTTAGGAACATCGCCTGGCCAGGCATCTAGAGACATCGCTCAACTTTATACGGCGGGTGTTGCAAGTGCTATGGTTGGCGAAAGGCTTTGGACAATAGAGCCCGCTGTCGACGAAGCAGAGTTCGCCCTTTATGGTATTGGATTGGCTGGCTTTAGAGGTGACGAAGACCCGCGGCGCCATTTTGTCGGAGAAGGACGTCGACACGTACAACCGGCCAGTTACTACTTAGAATATGATCCTCAAGCAGTACAAACTGACATGTTCTAATCCAACAGCAGTTCCCCGACCGGTAGGTCGTGGGATGTAGTTGCCTCCC
>CAZMWE010000061.1:0-4614 GCA_964570005.1 uncultured Candidatus Saccharibacteria bacterium
CTTATAACAAAACTGACTGTAACGTACAGCTAGCGCTTTTTGCAATTCTGTAAATAAAGTTTAATTAAGTAATTATTACAATTATAGATATTCCAGGTTTTGGAAGACCCTGAGACCATCTTTAAACTCTCGTCGGGCAGCAAAAGGCGAACAAAAGGGCGAGCGCAGCCGAACACTAAACTACACATAGGGCGCAGTATTTACATCTGTTGCTAAACACGCTTAAGCTGTGGCTTTTCATATCTTCTACTGCAGGACATGGTAGTAAAAGGTGTAGGTTTGGCCCGCATTCAGGTTGGCAGCGGTTGCTGCGCTCAGACTGAAGCCACTAGTTGTGGGTGTGACATACAGCTGGATTTGGCCGGCGTTGCTGTCACCGGCGGTAATCGTGACGTTCGGGGTGATGGAGTAAGCGGCGTGGAAAGTGAGGTTGGCGAGGTCACCAGCGGTTACGCTGGCACCGAGAGTGACCGTTAACCTGCCACTGGTGTCGGTCCCAGTTACGGCAGCCGCAGCACCTGTACCAGATGTTGTACCAACCGCAACAGTAGGTGTACCACCACCGGTCACGATATGCCCGTTTACGGTTATATTAGATGTAGAAAGTGCAACAGTAACATTAAGATTGCTGATAGTTGCGGTGTTGGCGCTCAGTGTATTGATGATAGCGGTACCACTTAGGGTGAGGTTAGTGAGCACAGCATTACCGTTTTGAACCACGTAGCCGCTGCTGACGCCGTCACTCTGTAGTCCCATCGGATCGTAGTAGCCAATGTGGATGTAGAGGTTAGTAGTACCGGTCGCGCCACTGAAGTCTTCGAGAGCTTGACCGATGGTCATGCTGGCGCCGGTTGCCTTAACGGCCAGGCCGGTAACCGGGTCAAAGGTCAACAGGTCACCGGTGTGGATGGTGCCGTTGGCATCGGAAACCTTCACCGGCACCTGGCCAAGCATGCTGATGACTGCGGAACCTGCGGGGTCTGCAGCATCAAATATGTCATTACCCACGAGGCCCGGAGTGGTCGACACGACGCCGAGTAGCTGACTGTTCGGGTCGCCGGTACACTTTTCGGCCTTCTGGTCCGTGGTCATGCAAGCGACATCACCCGGCTGTAATTGGCCCGGTACAGCTTGGGCGAAGTATTCGGCGTAGTCGGCGCCGTTTTGGTTGATGGAGCCGGTGGCGTTAATTGACCGGCTTGTGCCGCTATCTTTGCCGAGCTTAAGGATCGCGTTGTTGCCGTTCGCACCGCTGGTGCTAACGTTGCTTGTGCTCACCTGCAGGGCTATGCCACTGCTACCGCTGCTGTTTTCAATCAAGAAGGCGCTTGCGGTATTGGTGGGGGTCATAAGCGTGGTTGCGCCGGTACCCGCGATGTTAAGCACCGTGTCGCCGGTGTTCTCGTCGTTATACTGGAAGCTATCTGCCTGCGCTATAACATCACCGCCAGAAACCTGGTTAACCAAAATCAATTGGTTGTATTGATCGTAGCCAATGTGAACATAGTTATTAGATGTGGGTGCGCCATCCAGCCAGATGCTATTGCCTGCCTGTAGAACAACCCCACTTGTTGCACTGGCGTAGATGAAAGGTTTAGCTGTCGCGCCATTGCTTATGGCGGTTGAGAAGACAGTGCCATTATCGACTAAGTTGGTTGTTCCAGCAGCGACAGAGTAGCTATAGAAGGTGGCGAAGCTGGTAGTGTAGTAGACGGTATAGCTAACTGCGCCTGGTACCGCGTTCCAGGTTATGGTTGCAGTCCGGTTGGTGGTACCACTGCCAGTTGTGAACCAGTTGTTGCTATTACTAAGTGCGGCGTCTGTTGCTTGTGTATGATTACCCTGAGCGTCTACGGCGTCGACAAGGTAATCTATTTGCGTATTAGCAGGCAGTGAGCCGCCGTTGCTGAGGGCTACCGAAACGCTGGCGGGGTTACTTAGCCCAGCAAGGTTCAGGTAACCATCGTTGACTGTTACGCCGGCCGCCGCGCTGCCACCTGTTGAGACACTCAAGATGTTCTCACCGGCCGCATCCTGAACCTGGAATTCCGAACCATTGTTATTTGCGCCCTGTAGGGTAACTTGCCCGGTGGTGCTCATAGTCCCTACCGTGGAGGTGCTGCCGGCCAGGGTGTAGTTGACGGTGATGTCCCAAGCAGCTTGGTAATCGAAGCCGGAGCCGCCTGAGATGGTAGCCGGCCAGGTGCCAAAGGTTTGACCCATTGACCATCCGCCATTAGCCCCCGTGTTGACATTGGACGCCCATTGGGCGGTACTGCTGTCGCTGTTAACACATAACCAGTACGGTGTGTTGGCTGTCAAGGTAGCCGTGAGAGACAGCGTGTTGGCGCCTGCAGTACCTGCTATAGTGCCCGTGATAGTCGCTGCCAGCTCTGCGGTAGGTTGGGTACTGGTACCTGTGTAAATGGCCAGACTGTAGTCGTTGTTGCCCGCGCCTGCACCGACTCCGGTGTAGCCGGTCATCGAAGTGACGGTGGCGCTCTGCCGGCCACCGAAGCTGAACAGTGAGCAGCCTAGGGTGCTTGTAACTGCTTGATTATGGGTGTAAAGAGTGCTCGTTGCAGTTGGGTTGAGGGCGCCAAACGTGCCGGTCCCGGTCCCCGTGGCGGCGGTGTTCAGAACACCGCCGCTGGCCGCCGAAATACTGACCGTATTGCTGTCGCCACTGTCGGCGAAGGCCAGAGAGCCGTTGAGGTGGGTGGCGGAACCTAGCGTTACTTGGCTTGAGCTGGTGTTTACATTGAGGACAGCAAAGCTGCTAGCATTCTGGACTTGGAACAGGCCGGTGCTGGCGCCTTTAACAATATCGGTAGGATTGCTTGCCGCGCCAGTTACGGTTTGCGTAATGCCGGTACCCTGCATGATGACACCGCCGGTATTGCTGCTTCCGCCCAAGGTTATGGCGCCACTACCACTAGTGCTACCGATGTTGATGTCACCAGTAGTTAGACCGGTACCGATATTAACGGTGTTATTGTTTACGGAAGCGACGTTGATGGTTCCAAGATTTGCTGCCTGGATGCTGATCGCGTTGGGGCCGCTGCCGCCCTGAAGAGTTGTGTTAGTGGTGGATTTGGCGGCGATGGAGCCGACAATAACCGTCTGAGCATTAGTCGTGTCGGTAGTGTCGCCGATGTGGATTGCGGTACCTTTGACGGTCGAGCCTACTGAACCGATGTTAATGGTGGTGGCGGTGGAAGTACCTATGCCTAATGTTGTGCCGGTAGAATCAAGAGTAGCAAGCAGGCCGGTACCCGAAATGTTGAAATGGCCAGTTTGCTGGGTACCTGGAGTGCTAGCTTGCAGCTGGATACCAGTTGAACTGGTCAGGAAGCTACCGGTCGGGCAGGCGGCCGTGCCAACTACGTTTGAGGCATTGAGCGTCAGACAGACGCTGCTGCCACCAGTCAGGTTATTGAGCGTAATAGTGCCACCACTGTTGATGGTCAGGCTGCCCCCCTGAATCGTGCTAGAGGCGGTAATGCTGCCGATATTCGTCAGATTGCCGCTGGTATCGATGCGCGTGGTCGGGGTGCTACCGGTCTTGATGCCGTTGGTACCGGTCGTGGTGTTGAAGACGGTGTCTGAGCCAGTGCCGATATTCTGTGGAGTAGACAGAGTAAATGTAGTACCGACGTTGGCCACGGTGATCTCGTTGGCTGTACCATTTACGGTCAAAGCGCCGCTCTGCCCGTTAATGCTGGTCGCGCCGCCGCTGCCGGGGCAGGCTTGCCAGGTTGGTGCGGCGCCGGTGTTGCCCATCAAACACTGGTTGGTAGAGCCAAGACCAAGCTGACTGATCGTACCGGACGCGCTGGCATATAAAATGCCGTATTGCGTTAGCGACGTCAGGCCGGTACCTCCATTGCCGACTGACAGGGCATTGGACAGGCTCAGCGTGCTGCTGACACCGGTTATGCTCACATTGCCGGTCGCGGTCAGGCCAGCAAACTGCGGCGTGGCAGTCGTGGTGATGTTCTGAGCTGTGGTCAGCTGGTTACTGCCGTTCAGCACCAGATTGGAATTGTCGTACTTAATAAAACCATACGTGGTGTTGCTGGCGTTCGCGATGGTAATGGTGCCACTACTGGCTACGATGGTACTGCCGGCCGTGCCGCCTTGGATAGTGATGCTACCGGACAAGCCGTTCACGCTACTTACGCCGCTGGTACCGCCGCTGCCACCAGTGGTTAGACAGGTGGGGCAGGTCAGGTTACCAGCTGAGTCGATGGATAACGGTCCGCTAGCGCTGACGGCCACGGTGCCGGATGCATCCGGGATGCTTATAGCGCGGTTAGCAGTCGGCGCGGTCACGGAGATGGTAGTGGTGTTGGCACCGTTTACCGATTTGATAGTGCTGACTTTAAGCGCGCCGTTCACCGTCAGGGTCGTGCCGGCCACATCCTGGGATACGATCGAGTCACCGATGGTTGTGCCACTACCGTTGTTGAACATCGCCAAGGAATACTGGTCGTGGCTGCCACTGGTGGTGACGCTCCCGCCCAACCCCACACAGTTCCCGGCAGTCGTACAGATGTCATACGTGTTAGCCGCGGCTGTGGCAAAACGGTAGGTCACGCTGGCGGTCGGGTC
>CAZMWE010000062.1:0-4611 GCA_964570005.1 uncultured Candidatus Saccharibacteria bacterium
GTAATTTCCCAGTTGCCGGCATACACCCGTATGCGCTGCAACTTTTGGTCAAAACCGGCGCCGGCCCACTTGCCTTCCATGGCAAACGTTTGTGGATTCACCACCAGCTGGCCGGAACCGCTATACTGCGCACCCTTAAATTCACCGTTAGGCGCAGTTGTCTCGTGCCAACTGCCGGTCGCGACATCATTTTCAATATTGAGGCGTATCAGCATGTAGGCGTTTTGCGGGTTAGGCAGGCTTTCCAGGATTAGGGTGTTGCCAAGCCAGTAGCTTTTCATATCATATTCGCTCGGCTCGTTGCCAACAAACGTATTGCTGGGAAACCAATATGTACAATGCCATCGTTTGGGTAAAATCTGCGTATCGTTTCTTGTCATATTCTTTAACAGTATACCAGGCTATGCAATTAGCCTTCTGTGGGCCAGATTAAATCTACAAATTCAGTTATAAAATCATCGGAAACGTCCCTATAGGGTAAGCTGAGCAATTCCTCTTTCGTCACGAAACGAGTGGTGGCGTATTCTTCCCCTAGCTCAAAGTCGGTGCTATCCAGCTCGGCTTGCGCTATAAGCAGCAACCTACGCCACCCGTGTATGCTCGCGCCGCGAGCCGTAAACCAGATGGGCGAAATGTTTTTGAGCCGCAAGCCCATTTCTTCGAGTGACTCCCGCTGCAGGCATTCTTCAAAGGTTTCATCGTGTTCCCAACCCCCGCCAGGCAACTCAATGTTGCCGTCCTTAGTAAAAAGCATTAGCATGCGCCGCTGCTCATCAAAGACAACTACTTTTGCGACTACCCGGTAAAACGGGCTCGGCAAACCTTTGAGCTGTGAAAGATCAAAAGCCAAAGCCTTAGTGCTCTTTGCCCATGAACTCTTTGATGGACTTGACGGTATCCATGAACTGCGCCGGGAAAACAATGGTACTGTTCTTTTCAACTGCAATATCGCTTAAAACCTGCAGATTGCGCAGCTGCAGCGCGATGGGGTGCGCCGCAATAATGTCAGCAGCTTCGCCCAGTTTGGCGGCGCTCAATTGCTCACCCTCGGCAGCGATGACCTTGGCACGCTTTTCACGCTCGGCTTCGGCCTGCTTGGCCATGGCCCGCTGCATGCTGTCCGGCAATTGTATATCTTTGACCTCCACCGTACTGACGAGCACACCCCACCTTTCGGTAGATGCTTCAAGCACATCCTTGATCTTGGCGTTTATGGCAGTGGTTTCAGACAGTACATCGTCCAGCGAACTCTGACCCACGATATTCCGTACCGTGGTCTGAGCGATCTGGTAGATAGCCGATACCACATTCTGAATCTCTACCACCGCCATTACCGGATCAGTAATCTGATAGTACGCGACGGCCGAAACATCTATGGAAACATTGTCTTTGGTGATGATTTTTTGTGAGTCGACCGGCAGCGTTACAATCTGCATACTGACTTTGCGCATCTGGTCGACAATCGGGATGATAAGCCGCAGCCCTGGCTGTTTAACGTGCTTTTTTACCCTTCCTAGCCGGAACACCACTCCGCGCTCATACTGGTTGATAATCCGCACTCCGCCCATAACTAGTATGAGCACTACGACAACGAGAAATATTGCAAATCCAGCCATTCCAAGCCTCCGTTTATACAGCTATTGTATGGCCGCTAGTGGCCGGAGCGCAAGTATCAGCTGGAAGTGCTACTGGCCAAATGGAATCGCACATACGCCGGTGGCTAAGACCGCTGACGGATAAGGTGTTACCGCGTACACAGTGTAGTCCTCTGCCTGGGCGATACGCGACAAGTAGGGGCGAGTCTTAGCCATTGCCGCTACTTTACGGCTATAAGGCAGGTCGGTCACAATACGCGTTACGCCTGCTGCCCGAAGGTCATTGAGACGTAAGGCACGCGCCAGCTGCTTAGCACACGCGGCGCGGCGCGGCAGGTTTGCCATGGGACTTTCATTTTCGGGATTATAGCTCTGTACATTAATGGGCATTACGGCAGCGAGGTTGATACTCAAATTCTTGTCATCACTATATACCACCTGATTTTGCAGCACCGGACGCAATGCCGTAAGTGCTGCCAGGCGCTGCTGGCGCTGGAGATTATAGCGGATATTGCCTGCATCCTGCAGGGAGGTAATACGGTAATCATTGACCTGTGGCCGCGGGAAGTACCATAGCAATAGGGCTGCTGCGACTGCTATCATAACGTAGCCGGTTCGCCGATATCCCCACTGCACTAATGGCCACTCCATTAGAAATAGTAGGCCAAGCGTTGCCGCCGCCGGCCCGAATACGTTCAATTCTTGAAAGCGTGCCACCATCCAGAGCGGCGCTCTACCAGCGGCAAACCGCCAAAAAAGTGGGTTATACACGATGAGCCCGTAGTAGCAAAACAACGCCGCCAGTGCTATACGCAGCGCCCGCTGCCTAGTCTGGTACAGCAGCGCGCCATAGCCCGCTAAGGCCAATACACCAGGCTTGAGTAGAAACACAAAACCGACAACCATGGCACCATATGCCGCAAGCGTTAGACTAGTCCGACGCATTTTACGAGCCAGCCAAAGATAGCCCGTAAACAGTGCGGCGAGCAGCGTGGAGACCCACGACACGGGAGATAAGCGAGCCAGCGTAAAGGGTCCGTAGTGATGCAACTGAAGCTCGGCACCATTAATGACACCAGCATGGAACAATGCTGATGATCCGTTGGCATGGCTCGGATAACCAAGGTTGAGGGCCACCGGTAAAGCGAGTATCCCTATGCAGACGATAAGTGGCGCCGTACGTTTGAGCGGTAGCGTGTTGCTTAAGCCTAAAGCCAGCAATATCAGCGCTAAATAACCGAGCGTCATCGCGGCATACAGCATGTGCGTGGCAGCTATCAGCAGGCTAGCGGCTATCAGAAGCGGCCAGCTACCCGCTTCAAGCCAAAGCTTTAGTCCAAGCAGCAGCAAAACTATCCAGATAAGCACCGCTCGATCGGGTAATTCAGCGAACAGGAAATAGCCGCTCCCTATGACCATAAGTAGCGCCGTCGCGGGATACGCCAGGTGTCGGTATTTTTTACCAAGGTAGGTCCACAGCAGGCCGAACATACTCAGCCAGATTGCCAGCCGGTACACGCCATATGAATACTTCCAAATTTGCGCCGCCGTAATATGCAGCAGGCTGGCAGCAACGGCCTGCAATGCGTCAAGCAGATTAGTAGAGTAGCGCGGATCAACTACACCGTGATTACTGTAAAACGGGTCAGCCAGCGATAAATGCACGTGTGTAAAAAACGTGATCTTAGCCAGCTGCACCGGCGCATCACCGTACAGCGGTGCACCGACCAGCATCGACACGATATAATCATATGTTAGCGCAGCCGCTAATACCATCCCCAGCACAAGCCCCACTTGGCTGTAGCGGGGCCGGTGAATATTCCGGATGAGCAGCTTCCTGTACACAATCAGCACCGCGGTCGACCCAGCCAACAGCAGCATATATTCAGCGTTTAAGGCCCACAGTGGCCACTGAAAAACATAGCCTGGCACAACCACCGGCAAAAACGCCAGCAAACCGATTACCCAGAACAGCACCGCCTGCGGTGCTGGATGAGTGTGCAGTATGTAGTAGATGAATTTACTGTTTCGAACGACCGCAAGCCGCCGCAATACCAGCACCAACGCCAGCCCTATAAGCCCGAAGCTCAGCCAGTAAAGTTGCAGCAACGCGATGAGCATTTTTTAATCATAACCGATACAGCCGCCGACCGCTACGTTACCCGTGATAGGTCTTATATAAAAAAACCGCTGGCACGGCGGGCTCTTTGATGTGGTGATGAGGTCTCCAGCTGGAACCCCTTTCTCAGCAGTTTACTAGGTCTTGCGGATGAGTTAGAAGAACTCGGTATTATGTACGTCGACAAACAAGTTTTTATCTTGAAGAGGATCCAAGCGACTAGTCCTGTATCATCGGTACACTTGATTGTGGCTGCCAATATCAAGAAAGACAATCATATCGTCAAGTTCTATGTATATGACTCGAACATCGCCCTCAACGGAAAAGGCTCGCTTGCCCACGAGCTTGCCTCGCAAGGCATGATCATTGAGGTGACTCAACTCGCCGGTCAGAAACAATTCAAGACTATACTTGAATTGATTAACAAGCTCCCCATTCGGGCTAATACGTTCTTTGAAATGTTTTTCAAACGTTCGATCACGCTTGATCTTCTTCATTGTTACAGATCTTTCATGAAATCATCGACAGATGTGAAAGGACCTGACAGCTTAGCACCCTTTCTGGCATCTTCCGCTGCCTGGTTGAGCCGCTTTGCGGCAACATCGCTTGGTTCGCCCCAGCCATCTAGCTCTAGATCTATGCGGCGTCCATCGACAGCTGCTTTAATCATGACACGAAGATACGCTTGCGCAGAGTCGAAGCCGAGCTGCTTAGCCTTAGCCGTAAACTGTTTACGGACTTTTGGTTCAAGAGGTATGTGGATAGTTGATGAGTCACTCATAATGCTTTTAGGATATCAAAAGTATATAATCATGTCAATATGCCTAAATTTTCAATTCTGAATTAAACTTCCCACGAGCTTCCGCTCGGGGAATTAGCTGACTCAAAACAACTCGA
>CAZMWE010000063.1:0-4259 GCA_964570005.1 uncultured Candidatus Saccharibacteria bacterium
CCGCTGGGCCTGAGCGATGAGTTGACATTACTCGTGGGTGCACTGACAGCGGCTCAAAAAAAGAAAGCCCACGCGGCGATGGCGAGTGGCACAGCTCGCTTTATGGTCGGCACAAACGCGCTTATCCAGGAAGCTGTGGACATGCCGAAGCTAGGTCTAGTGATTATAGATGAGCAGCACCGGTTTGGCGTAGAGCAACGCAAAGAGTTGATGGCTAAGGCTGGGCACATGCCGCATCTGCTGAGCCTAACGGCTACCCCTATACCGCGGTCGTTAGCCCTGACGCTATACGGAGAGTTGGATATATCTATTCTGGACGCCAAGCCGGCCGGCCGGCAGCCGGTACACACCGAAATTGTGTCACCGAATTCGGTCGAGCCGGTATACGATGACATTTGCAAAGAATTAGACTCCGGGCGACAGATGTTTGTTGTCTGTCCGCTCATTTCTGAGTCGGACACAGTCGGTGCTAACTCTGCTGAGAAAATCTATGAGCAATTCAGGAAAAAAGAGTTTAAGAACTACCAGCTTGGTCTGTTGCATGGCAAAATGAAGGCCGAGGACAAAAATACTGTCATGCAGCAATTTGTGGCTCATAAACTCGATGTACTGATTTCCACAACAGTTATAGAAGTAGGCGTGGATGTGCCTAATGCCAGCGTCATGATGATCGAGAGCGCTGAGCGTTTCGGTCTGGCCCAATTGCATCAACTGCGGGGTCGGGTCGGACGCGGCGGTCACGGTGCGTACTGCTATCTAATGATGAGCGACAGCCAGGCGCCGAGCAAGCGCTTGCGTGCGCTGGAGAGCAGCAATGACGGCTTCCAGTTGGCCGAGCTGGATCTGGAATTGCGCGGCCCAGGCGCCATTTATGGCCAGATGCAGCACGGTGCACTTGATCTGCGAGTTGCTAAGCTCACCGATGTTGCGCTGATTGCCAGCGCTCGCCAAGCGGCAGCGGAATTCTTAAAACGCGGCGACAATTTGCTAAAATATAATGAGTTGGCGGCCCATGTCCAGAAACTCCGCGCTGTCACCAATCTGAATTAACTTATGTATTCCGGCACTACACTAAAAGGCTCCCGGCATTTTGATGCCTGGTTTGGGGCGCATCAGAAAATCGACCGCGTGGCGAGGCAGCATCTGGCCGAACTTATACCGGAAGACACTGATAAGTTTCCAACCTCGCGGAAAATAACTCGATTTGAGGGCATTGACGGCCCGGACGGTATTAAGCGTAAAAACCCCGGCGGCGAGGAACCGTGGCATTTTTATGACCCGAGCGGGACGGATAACGAACGCATTCTGACCGATGTCCACACACACTACGACGGTCTTGTGGCAGCCCTCCGTAACGGAGATGACACGCGCAGTGCTTTTGAAGCAGCATGGCTAGCCCATGCTATTGTTGACGGGCTGACACCGGCGCACCACTATCCTTATGAAGCTGAGTTAGCGAAACTGCGCGGCACAGGCCGTGAGACCCGTACTTCGGTAAAGGAACAATTTCTCCTGCCAGGTGCTACGCTGCCCAAGCGCTTACGCAACAACTGGCAGATGTGGGGTGACAAAGGGCTGTTAGCCACACACTTTACGTTTGAATGGGGGGTAACCATCGCGGCGATGCCGCTTCGCCTGCGCAAGGGCATAGTATCCGAGGTCAACATTGCATATGGTGGCAAGCATGGTGTAGAGGCGCTCTTTAAACAGCAGGCGGAGCAAATTGCAAAGCTCAATATGTACGAGGAGTTTTACCGGTCCGGCTGGACGCCTAAGCTTGTCAAACAAGTACGCCGTGAACTCCTGCCTGCTATTGTCAACTGTGTGACTGTTGTCTGGCTACTGGCAGTTCGCGAGGCGTTCGCATGCGAGTGATCGCCGGGACATTAAGCGGTCGCAATTTTGCTAGCCCCCACACACACCGAACTCACCCCATGAGCGACAAAGTGCGCGGAGCGCTGTTCAATACTCTGGGTGACTTAGGTGGCCTGAGCGCACTGGACGCTTACGCTGGCAGCGGCGCTTGCAGTATCGAAGCCGTGAGTCGCGGGGCGGCGCAGGTACTGGCTATTGACATTGATCCGGAAGCGATTAAAACCATCGCCGAAAATGTGCGGGCGTTGGGTTTAGGTGAGCAAATTACCGTACGGCGTGCAAATATCAGCGGCTGGTCGCGTAATAACCAGGCGCGGCAGTTTGACATTGTGCTAGCGGACCCTCCTTATGACGATGTACGACCGGATGTACTGGGGCGCTTGGCCGCACATGTCAAGCCCGGCGGATTGCTTGTGCTGAGCTGGCCCGGCAGCGAACCGGTGCGTGAGTTTGCCGGGCTGGAAATCGCCGCTCATAAATTGTACGGTGACGCCCAACTAGTATTTTACCGTCGGTAGATTACGAAACCTTTCTGGACAGCATATTCCGTTTGGCTTATGCTATAGACAGCTAAAAAGGCTTATGACAAAAACAGGCAAACCCTATACTGTCCATTTTGTGTGCAGAGGCAACTCTTTTCGCAGCCGGTTGGCGGCGGCGTATTTTGCAGCGCTAGTAGACGGCCAATTCCGCATAACGTCAAGCGGAATTGCGGCCGCACAAGGTAAGGTCAAGACCGCGGAGGCATATACAAAAGCGATCGCCCACAAATATGATCTGCACCACGGCATTTCTAACCACACCGTACAAACGACCGGTAAGATGCTGGCAGATGCGGACGTAGTGATACTCCTAAACAAAGATGTGTACGAAGATGCTTTAAAAGAATTTGATATTGATATTCGTAAAACACTCGTCTGGCATGTGGCCGACGTTAGCGAAACTGCCAAGCGGCAAGTCCTAGCGGTACACAGTGAACAGGCTCTGCTTGACCTAGCGGCACCGGCTTTTGCGGAGATCAGGCGTCGCTGCGACGAACTTAAGGCCTATCTGACTCGCACCGCCTGGGTCGATGTTATGGACGCCAGGAACGAACCGACGGGGTTGCGCCTGCCGATGGCCTGGATAACCGACCGTGGACTGTGGCACCGCGGCATACACGTAGTGGCGCAGACTGTCGACGGAAAATATGTGGTCGGCAAACGCAATAATAACATTGTGTTTGCTCCCGGCATGCTAGAAATCAGCCTGGGCGGCGGGGTGGACAGCGGTGAACATCCGCTGCAAGCCGCCGCGCGCGAAACACACGAAGAGCTTGGCGTGCATGTGCCCGGGAAAGCCTTCCGGCCATTATTCATGTACCGGCAAGTGGGTTACCACCCACACTACCGTAAGCAGACTCGCTGTCATTTGTATGTGTACCATGTCAAATTGCCTGTTCATAGTAATGAGCTTACGCCGCAGCCTGGCGAAGTAGCGGAACTACGGGCTGTCAGTCATCGCCAACTCAAGCATCTGCTGCACGCCCATCGTATGCAACATTTCGGCCGACTGAAATGGGGCTACCAACTCTATGCCAAAGCCGTCGCCTACAGCCAGCTCCCTGTATAGCTTTTTCCCTGTAAAAGCGCTACAATACGCACAGCTTTTATACCTGAGTAAGGGAAGAGCAGCCCGACAAAATGTATTCCATTTTGCCGGCGCGGTGAGGAACCCGCTTGTGAGTGTCTCATCGGCGAAGCGTATGCGGATGTGGTGGAATTGGTAGACACGTTAGTTTTAGGAGCTAATGCCTTAGGGCGTGCTGGTTCAAGTCCAGTCATCCGCACCAAATTGACATAAACTATAAAGTAGTTATGATAATAAATCTATGTCTGTAGTGAATAACCAGCATCATCTGCATATCCTGCCGGAGCTTGTCGGTTAGTTCGCTATTGTCTTGAAAACACTTGAACACCGGACATGCTCCGGCGTTTTTGATACATTTAGACTTTTTAACTTTTTAGGAGAATTAACATGCAATTAGAACCCGTTGTTTTGGAGCGTTACGAGGCAGCTGATTTTGTACTGCTGCCAAAAGGCGAAAACCGTGGGCCCGTTTTAGACTTGCTGGCAG
The DNA here is from genome assembly GCA_964570005.1 of uncultured Candidatus Saccharibacteria bacterium. Lineage (GTDB taxonomy): Bacteria > Patescibacteriota > Saccharimonadia > Saccharimonadales > UBA4665 > JAJZCD01. The sequence goes on from CAZMWE010000063.1 coordinate 3,992, forward strand.
AGGACGGAATAGATGTACCGAAATTTGCCGGGAGGTCGCTTCACCGCTCGTAAAAATGGCAAGTGGTTTGTACTGGCGAGGGACAAAACCATTCCCTATGAATTGCAGGGCCCAGATCGCATAGGGTTTGTCGGCTCAGATACCTGGAATGAACTGCCCCCTAGTGCTCAGGACGGCCTGATCTACAGTACGGCTGCGACCACTAGCGCCCGCATGTCCCTGCAGGTGCCTGCGGACAAAGTCGCCCAAACTGAGGCTAAGCTAGAGT
>CAZMWE010000064.1:0-4248 GCA_964570005.1 uncultured Candidatus Saccharibacteria bacterium
AGTGGTACTGTAACCCTGCCAACCGCCGCCTAGGGATATGCCGAAGCGGCCGGGACTTGATGAGGATGGAGATGAACTTACGCCTCCACTAGTAGTACTCCCGGAGCCGGAGCCTGAACTTGAACCGGTAGATTTCTGGACGGTTACAGTACTACCGCAGGCCGTCGCAAAGGCACTGGCCATGGTAGTAGAGCCCATAGTGTAGGGCGTACCGTTAAAGACCAGGGGACGATTATTTGCATTTGTAGTGAGTTGGATTCCTGACTTAGCTATGGCGTTACACAATATTTGGGTATCAGCACTAGCGCTAGTTCCAGCATTCAAAGTGCTGACGGTCTTATCGCCAGTAAGGGTGGTAATCGCTGATTGGGTAGCGCCGTTGTAGGTACCATTGAAGATTAAATAGTCTCCACCGGTTTTACCATAGGCAAAGGTCTGATTGGCTATTACTTTCGTAGCGGTAATAAATAATTTACCATTCACTTTGTACTTGGCATGTTGTAAACCATCTAAGAGTTCCTGGTCGGCCTTCACACAGCCTCCCCCGTTAGCTTTATTAGTATAGGTACCCTTCACGGCACAGGCGGCACCGTAATACTTTGACGAGGCGGCACTAATGAGGTGCAGAGTAAGATACCCGATGCCGCAGACGAGGACGACGGCAACGACCGGAAGAAGGAAGTGGTGCGCGAAACCCTTTGCGTTAAGTTTACGTGGGGAGAATCTTTTCATTGTTCACATCTCTTTCTACTTTGAAACTATTATTCTTATAAAGTTCACAGAGCTCGTAGACAAGCACTATGATCTATACTGCTTGTGATTATGGTCGTAGCGTAAGCATAAAACAAGACCAATTTATTGAGACATTATTACAACCTCAGTGTAGGATTGATTATTAACTATTGGTTGGTGCCTGTCGGGCAATTGTATTGATCGTAAAGCTTACTGAACATTTGTACTAAACGCTAGTTTTTCTTGTAACGAAACCGTTTATGTTATTATGGTGGCAGTTATGAAAAGCGGGGGAAGCGGTAATGAGTAAAGCCGCGCATTATCTTCAGGAACACCTGTTGGGCGAGGTAATGGTGAGTACTGATGCACGGCGCTATTTCGCGACCGACAGCAGTATTTTCAGCGTTGTCCCCATGCTGGTGATATATCCGCGAGGCGAGAACGACGTGCGTAAAGCCGCCCGATTCACCTGGCAGCTGGCCGAACGTGGACGGGTTATCCCCATTACAGCACGCGGCAGCGGCACTGACCAGAGCGGCGCAGCGCTCGGCAATGGCATCATGATGGTCTTTCCGGCCCACATGAACCGCATTGTGGAACTGGACCCTAAAAACGGCACCGTCGTAGTTGAGCCGGGTTTGAACTACGGCCGGCTGGAGCAAACGCTACACACCCATGAGCGCTTCCTGCCACCATACCCCGAAAGCTACGAATACAGCACAGTCGGCGGCGCAGTCGCCAACAATGCCAGCGGCGACAAAACACTCAAATACGGCGCCACACGCGGCTACGTGCGGGCCTTGCGCGTCGTGCTGGCCAACGGCGAAGTTATCGAAACCTACCGCATGAACAAGCGCGAACTCAACAGAAAAATGCAAGTCAACACGTTTGAAGGTGAGATTTACCGTACACTCAACAAGCTGCTTGAGGACAATCGTGAGCTGATTGACAAGCTCGACATCGCCGTTACGAAGAACTCGGCCGGCTATGACCTGCTAGACATCAAGCGGCGTGACGGCAGCTTTGACCTCACCCCACTGTTCGTCGGCAGCCAGGGGACGCTCGGGCTGGTAACCGAAATTACGTTTGAAACGGAGCTCTACAACCCGCACAAAGATCTGTTCCTGGCCGAGTTTGACAGTATCGACAAGGCTGCAGAGGCCATCCTGGAGCTGCGCAGCATACCACAGTTACCCAGTGCCATCGAAATGGTTGACGGGCAACTGCTAGCACTCGTAGACAGGCTGAACCCTAACCAGCTCAAGGATATTGTACATAAGCCGCTGCCGGCCGTGGCGCTGTTGGTAGAATTGGACGACGAAGGCCGTGGCCGCAAAAAATTAGTAAAGCGTACCGATAAAATTCTGCACGAACTGGCCGCATATGTAACCCATGCCGAAACGGCTGCCGACCAGACTCGGCTGTGGAAAGTCCGCGATGCTGCCGCTAGCGTGATCGCCCACAGCGAAGGTCAGCTTAAGGCGATTCCGATTATAGAAGATGGCATCGTGCCGCCAGAAAAACTCCACGATCTGATTGCCGGCGTATACAAAATTTTTGCGGCGGAACGTTTGCAGATAGCACTTTGGGGGCACGCCGGCGACGGCAATATTCATGTGCAGCCGTTTCTTGATTTGAGCCAGGTCGGCGACCGACAGAAAGCCTTCCGCGTCATGGATGCCTACTACCAGCTCGTTTTTTCGCTCGGCGGCAGCACCAGCGGTGAACATGGCGACGGCCGTCTGCGTGCACCCTATCTGCCGCATCTGTACGGCCCGGAGGTTTATGAGTTGTTCACACAGGTTAAGCAGCTGTTTGATCCGTATGGCACGCTGAATCCGGGCGTAAAAATCGGTGTCCGCCTGGACGATGTCAAACCGCTCGTCCGTGCTAACTACAGCCTCGAACATCTTTACGACCATATGCCACATTCATGAGGGCATAGAAAAAGACCGATTTCATCGGTCTTTTTCTATGGTGGGTGATGAGGGACTCGAACCCCCGACCCTCTCGGTGTAAACGAGATGCTCTAGCCAACTGAGCTAATCACCCTGAACGCTACGAGTATAACACACGGTTCATAGGCAGCAAATGGTAAACTATTAATACATGAGCCGATACACGTCAAGGAGGTCTTATGAATGGAGCGCGGCCATTGCATACCTAGCTGGACTGTTTGCGTCTGACGGCTGCCTAGCGAACAATGGACGTCACCTCATTATGACATCAAAGGACTACGAGCTTATAGCATATACGCAAGAGATCCTGGAGACATACACGAAAGTCCAGACTAAGATTGGGCAGTTCAACACACAAGCATACCATTTCCAATTCAGCAACGTCGCGCTCTATGACTTCTTCTTGGCCGCCGGTATCACCCCCGCAAAAAGTAAAACGATACAGTCTGTTACGGTACCGAACAACTTCTATATAGACTTTCTACGCGGTTATTTCGACGGCGATGGGACGGTATACGGCTTCCAGGATCACCGCTGGCGTAATAGTTTCATGTACTATTGTGGCTTCGTCAGTGCTAGCCCCGTTTTTCTCTCTTGGTTGCAGTCGGCAAATCAACAACTTCTCGGCACTACCGCTGGCTCCATACACCGTAACAATCAAGCACAGACATTGTTGTACGCCAAGAAAGATTCAAGAGTGCTCTTTTCAGCCATGTACGCAAGCTGTGGAACTCCGAGATTAACTAGGAAATACGAAGCGTTTAAGCACTTTATAGAATCCGACCCGCATGTTAGAATAACCTAAGTTTGCGCGAGTGCTGGAATCGGTAGACAGGCCGGCTTGAGGTGCCGGTGTCGCAAGACGTGGAGGTTCAAGTCCTCTCTCGCGCACCAAGAGTACGATTTCGAAATTCTGAAAAGCACCCCCTGTAAAATGGGGTGTTTTTGTTTGGTTATTTTTGGGTGTGTAGGACTAACCAAACTTCGTACTGATTACCTGCAAAATAATTTGGAACAAGCTCTCAACAAGCTGAATTTGAATTGCGTACATACGCGGTACTCCCATTGCGTTAGTCCCATTGATGTTGGTAAGATGCTACCGTACAACCAAGATAGATCGGCACTATATAATCTATGACCAAAATATTCCCAGCAAAACTACAGTCAGGTGATGGTGTACGAGTTATAGCGCCAGCCCGAAGCCTAGCTATGCCATGGATGAGCGACGATTTGAAGGAATTGGCAAAAGCAAGGTTTAAAGAACTCAGCTTGGACTTAAGTTTCGCAAAACACGTCAATGAAATTGATGAATTTGATTCTTCTACAATCGAGTCACGAGTTGAAGACCTACACGAAGCATTTAATGACCCGAGCATTAAGCTCGTTATAACAGTCATCGGTGGCTTTAATTCAAACCAGCTTTTGCGGTACCTTGACTACGACCTAATAAAACGAAATCCCAAAATCCTTTGTGGGTACTCTGACATTACCGCCTTGACAAACGCAATATATGCAAAAACAGGGCTAGTGACTTATTCGGGAGTTCACTTCTTTTCTT
>CAZMWE010000065.1:0-4016 GCA_964570005.1 uncultured Candidatus Saccharibacteria bacterium
TATTAAGGGCCGACAACTCAAATAAGATACGCACCTTACGTAGTGCGTTAATTGAGAATGGTATTTACTTTACGGACTTCACGGATACCATGATTGTCGGTACTTATGCGGAGCAAAAAGAGCGAACCTCAAACACTCCGGAGGAAGAACTGGAGTACTACGCCATTTGTATGTTTGGTGAAACAGAAAAGCTCAATGAGCTGACTAAGAAATTCTCACTCTGGAGAGACTAGCCAATCCCTAGAAATGTGGTAAGTCGTAGGTGAAGACGAAGACGAAGACAGACGCTATCATTGCATATAGGGTATAAGTGTGTTTATTATGGCTTCGTAAGTTAAGTTCTACCTTAGGAGGCTCTATGCATTTTGGAGAGGTGCGGACAGATGAAGGTTCAGACGGCGATAAGGTGGTTGACATCCGAATGTCCCGCCAAGAAGTTACTGCTTTTGCCTACGTCGTGCAGGCGCTTGTTGAGCGGTATCCCGCGGGTCGTGAAAAGGATAATGCGACGTCAGTAGCGCACCTTGCTATTCGGAGGCGCGATGAGCTTGTACGGGCTCTCGTTGCAGCTCAGCGAGGAAGACTTTGGTCTGTCGTAACCCTAGCGGTAAACAGCCTAGATGATGTTGCAGAAGAGCTCAGGGACTACCCCCAGAGGGGAGTTCTGTATACTTTACCGGGGCTTAGAGAACCGGCTGATATTTTAGCAATAGCTCAGACCGCTCGAGGAATGCATGAGGAGCTTGCGGTCTATGTTGATGCGAATGAGCTTGGACTAGATTAAGGGCTTGGCTAGGGAAACGGGGGGTGTTGTCCAAACCTTTATAGAAGTTTAGGTTGTGAAGTTATCGAACTTGAGGTTCAAGAAATACGAAGTCTCCTGAACCTGGAATAGCCTGCTCGTCAGTACAGCTGTGAGTGTGAACCAATGAAGGTAAAAATTACAATTCTATCACCATCGATATAGTAGAGTGCTCGCAGGTCACCTTCTATGTCAATACTTCGGTAGCCTGTGAACTTCCCTTTTAGGGCGTGATCACGCAGCCGTCTGTCATGAGGATTTTGTTTAAATAGCTCCATCCTTTCATAGAAACGCTCCTTTTGTACTGGCCGCAGTTTCTTGAATTGCTTTATAAAACCCTTGGTGAAATCGATCTGATGGTAGAGCATATCTTATAGAGTTTTCAGGTAGTCGATTGCTTCGTCCGTGCTACTGAAAGGCCCTACAGTGTCACCTGCTTCGATTTCCCTCTGCGCCTCTTCGACGATCTTCTCCATTTTGGGCGTCATAACTTCAACCGCGCTGAAGTGAACCTGTCCCGTATTGGCCAATTCGATAAGGTAAGCGTTTACTAAAGTGCTCAGGGGTATACCAAAAGAGCTCGCTACTGCCTGCGCGCGCTGCTTAACGTTCTCATCCACCTTTACATTCAGCATTGCCGTCTTCATATTACAAAGTATACACCTTGTATAAATTAACTGTCAATAGCACGAGTACTTCCGTTATAGGAATCATGGCTAGGGAAAAGGAGCATTGTGCAAACTATTCTGGAAGATTGCAGAGGTCAGGACATTGATGCTGAAGTTCTAGAAATACAACAGATTCTAGAAGAAAATGAGTAGCTCAAAGATTTCCATTCAATACAACAGTATGTATAATAATATGTATGAACTTCGAATGGGACGAAGATAAAAATCTGGCAAATACCGCCAAACATGATTTATCTTTCTTCGAAGCTCAAGATGCTTTCCTCGATCCAGATAGGGTGATCTTACTTGACGTTAAACACTCATCTACTGAGAGGAGGTATTTCTGCATAGGCAAAACAGCACGCGGTGGTATTGCCACCGTAAGGTTTACGATAAGACAAGGCCGTATTCGCATTTTTGGTGCTGGATATTGGCGGAAAGGAAAGAAAATGTATGATGAACAACATTAGATACACAGAAGTGCCGGCGGATATTGATGCGGCGCTCGATAGCGCTACTGTGGTAGCTGACTTTCTACCCTCACCTTCTGAACTCGTACGCAAATCTGAAAAAGAGAAGATTACTATCGCTATTGATAAGCGGAGCCTTGATCTCTTCAAAAAGTATGCCAAAAAGCATGATGGCAAATACCAGACTATGATGAACGATGTACTTGGTGCTTATGCGGATAAGTTTCTCGATCGCTAGATCTTAGATCTATCACCATGCTGCAAGACTTTATATTAAATACCACCTGCGTTTGCAAGGTGGTACTTATTGTATACGTTGACGGTGGTGGTCAAGATAACACTAATGTGGCTCGAAAAGTCCGTACTAAAAATGAGTCAAACGTAAGCTTGACTAACTAGCAAAATCATGGCTAGGGCGCAGGGATTCGAATCCTCGAATGCAACTAAAAACTGTTAGGTGCTTCATGCAAAGACAAATAAGCGTATGGTGAATTATTGACATATTGACATACTAGTGTTATGATGTTAAAGACAACATGACATTGTTGTCTCCGCAATTAACCTTCGGCAGGTAGTTTCTAAGCTACAACGCGGAAGGTTTTTTGTTTCATGGTACTTTTCTATCAAAAACTGACATGAAATCTTTTCTTCCTGTTCGCTTGTTTTGCTTAACCTGAACACAAAACTCTATACCATCCTTCGTGACTCCATAGAATCTATGCAGTAGTGTAGAGGGGTCGTCTTTTTTAAATATCGTTTCTGGGTCGCATCTGCTATTTCTAAGCAAATCAATTGCTGCGTTATATAGCTTTAATCTCTTTGTCCTGACCTTCATGTGTTTCTGCATTAGATGGGTCCAAAACAAGGAGATGAAAACCTTATCTTTATTGAAATAAGCTGAACGTACGTAGGGTTGGCGTTTAGTTAACTTCTCAATCTTAACGTGCTCCCTGCGGGCAAGTTTACTAACCTCTTCGTAAGAAGTACCCGATAGTAATAAAGCTTTTGATTTGTACTGTTTCATCAATGTGTTCCTGGTTACTACTAGGCCCAACCCTGTAAGGTCTCTTTGACTTGTCTTAGGTTTTCTTCAAGAGTTTTCTCGTAGGCTTCTAGTAGAAACTTTTTCGAGATAAGCATTGTCTGTCCGTTAAACTGAACTTCCTGTAGCTCAACAGATTGTTTGAGCCGTTCCATCTCGCCAGTCTGTACCGGGTATCCAGCGAATCCGAGTGACTGACGGTAATCTTTTAGCACATTCTCAACGTTGGCTCTGTTAATGTTTCGATCCCCGTATTGGTCAATAAGCTCAGACGAGATGCTACCAGGCAATTCTGACGGATATCTACGGCGAAGATATTGATATAGCTCAGGCTTTACAGCCAAAGTCCTGGCTGCTTGCTGCCAGCGGTCGGAGTCTTGGTCCAAAGACAATAGATCTCTGCCGTCGGGAGTAAGTCTGTATTCGTCACTCTCAGTTCTTTCCAAAAATCCGAAGTGTACTAGTGAAGCTGCGATCGAGTGAGAGGTGCCGCTTTTAGGCGAGCGTCCCATAGTTGTAAGTAGGTCTCCTCGGCTCCTAAAGGCAACCTCACGATTAACCGCGCTGCCCGCGCGCAGTTTGCTCCATAGAATTTGCGCGTGCTCATAAGCTTCCTTAAAGCTCATTGCTGGATGTGCGTTTATCATTCTCTGTGTCATTCCTTATCCTTTCTTTGGGACGGTCTGTGGGGGCGCGCAGATCTTTTAACCCACTCCACATTACTCTGGTAAACCTCATGATGAATCCCTGGGATTGAGAGTTTCTGACAGCGATCCAGATTATCACGATCGAGCCGATCATTATGATTGCAACCGGGTCGAGTGATATGCTGCCTTTCATTACATTTCAAAGTATATCTCGGCGCGCGCGCTCTGGCAAGCGCGACGCGCGCTGGCAGCGCCCAAGCCCTACGGCCTGATAAGTTTGGGTGACGGTATCAAGAATAATAGGCGTCTCAGTGGGAGTAACGTGGGGCATGCTCTAATCCAACAGCAGTTCCCCGACCGGTAGGTCGTGGGATGTAGTTGCCTCCC
>CAZMWE010000066.1:0-3912 GCA_964570005.1 uncultured Candidatus Saccharibacteria bacterium
GTTGAGAAAAGATTATCGGAAGGCTACCAACGCATAAAGCTCAAGATACAACCAGGATGGGACATAACCGTGGTCGAGGCAGTCCGGCGTAAGTGGCCGGATATAAAACTCTCCGTTGACGCTAATACTGCATACACGTTAGATGAACACGTGGAGGTAATGACCATACTTGATTCGTATGACTTAAGTATGATTGAGCAGCCATTCGGCGCGAAGAACCTACTGGATCATGCCGCACTGCAGAAGGTCATTAAGACACCAATTTGTTTGGATGAAAGCATTCAGAATCTGGCCGATTTAAAAGCCTCTCTGATGGTCGGCGCATGCAAGATCGTAAATATTAAGCCGGTTCGGGTGGGTGGTATCGTTGAAAGTATTAAGATACACGACTACGCGGCATCTCACGGCGTAGCAGTGTGGTGTGGGGGCATGTTAGAAACGGGTATTGGGCGTGCATTCAATATTGCATTAGCCTCAAAGAAAGGCTTTACCCATCCAGCAGATATGTCACCCCCCAAGGTTTTTTATCTAGAAGACTTAATCGATCCCACTTTTACTGTTGATAACAATGGGACGATTGTAGTTCCCACCACGCCTGGACTAGGCTATAACGTTCGCAATGACTTGATTGAAAAGTATACAGTCGATAGGTTTGTGGGCTAATCTGTGTACTATTATTACAAAAGATAACTATATAAAAAGCTTGTTGGTACGACATTGTAGCCGAAGCTAGGACAGTTATTCTGTCAGCTGGGCTGGGTCAGGCTCTTCTCCCATGATGTGACAATTTCTAGCGCTTCATCTTCTAAGCTCGATAAATGCACCAGGTTGATCGGCCGTCGTGCGGCTTGATTGATCGATACCAGGTCGTGTGTCCCCTCAAAGTGCATTGATGAAAGCCTGTCCTTACTGCAGTCATAAACAATTCTGTGTATAGACGCCCAAACACATGCGGCATAGCACATTAAGCATGGTTCCATTGAGGAGTAGAGTGTCGCCTGGCTTAAGTCTCTTGTTTCGAGCTGGGAGCAGGCTGTTCTGATGGCAGCAATCTCTGCATGGCTGGTTGGGTCATTCAGCTGCTTACCGTTACCTATTACTGCAACGAGCGGCCTCCCATCGATTATTATGACTACTCCCACCGGAAAGGCACCCTGTTTCACGGATTCTTGCGATTGTTGGATTGCGTCTCGTAAGAATTTATCGTCCATTGTGTATAAGGATAGCATTGACCTCGCAAAGTAGCCCTAACGCCTCCAATGGTCTAATCCAACAGCAGTTCCCCGAGCGTAAGCTCGTGGGAGGTTTAATCTGTAGTACCCCGGATACACTTTCTTTCAAACGCCTTTTAGCGTGGCTTGATAATCTGATGAGATTATTTGAAGAAGCCGATACGGTACTATAGCCCTAAAACAAGCGTCAAACCATCGTCAATTTGTCGCATCGTAATCCTATCCAGCGACGCGACCGGCTCTTTTAAAATGCTCTCATCGATAGTGCTGAGTTGTGAAACATTAGCCACAGAATCTTTGGACAGGCCTGTTTTTTCTTTTGGCAAGATAACATTTCCAGGAGCATCCTTTAATCGAAGATTTGAAGTTATAGCCATGACGATAACCGTAGCGAGCTTGCTTCGGTTAAAGCTTTCAGCTTGCACAATAAGCACCGGTCTCGTGAATCCTGGTTCAGAGCCTGCTGGATTTGGCAATTCGGCCCACCAAAGCTGGCCTCGTGTTACCACGGGCTGTTCTTTAGCCACGATTGAGTCTGTAGGCTTGTTAATACGGGATCTAACTGAGATGGTTCTGAGTCATAGATGACATTGAGTTTGGCGGTGACTTTCTCATCCTGATGTCTCTCCACGTAGTTTTGTATCGCGTTAGCATAAAGTTCGCTTCGAGATTTGCCAAGACGAAGTGCCAGCTTCTCTGCTGAATCATATATGGAGTCTGGAATCGATACTGCTGTCTTCATAGATACAAGTATAACTGAAGTTATACCGATCTGTCAACATAAGCAAGATACGGGGAGCAATAGCCGGAAGGGATTCGAACAAAAAAACAAAGGTGTGTTAGCCCAAAAACTAAAAATACTCCAAGCTTGGAGTATTTTTACCTCTTTAGATCCTATCTGGTACGCCCGGACGGATTCGAACCGCCGACCCCTTGGTTCGAAGCCAAGTACTCTAATCCGCTGAGCTACGGGCGCGCGCAACCTATTCTAACAGATTATCGACGACTTGAAAATCAGCTGTAAAATCAAAATGCTGGTTTGGCAATGTCGGTACATATGTGCGGGCTCACTGCCGCGACTGTCCGCTGTGACAAGGATCACAGCGGACCACAAGCACAATAGTATATTTTCACTGTAGATCACTAAATAAAACCTTAAAGAAAGTTAAACATTGTCATGAACCGCAGCAATTGGGATAAGCTTATATCAACCACAGGCCTTGTTATCACTATCGTATTATTCTGCACCTCGGGGGTGCTATTTTATGCGCATAATTTTGTGCATAACCAGGTCTACAAGCAGCTGGCGGCGGAGAAGATTATGTTCCCGGAGGCAGGCAGTGCCGGTCTGACCATCTTGCCGGCGGCCGACCAAAAGGCAGTAGCCCAATATGCTGGCCAGCAATTGACCACCGGGGCGCAGGCGGAAGTGTTTGCCGACCATTTCATTGCTGTCCATCTGCAGAAGATCGGTGGCGGCAAGACCTACTCGGAGCTGAGTGGCGCAGCCATGGCCGATCCATCCAACACGGTGTTGATGAACCAGGTGAACACTGTATTTAAGGGTGAAATGCTGCGCGGCGTGTTGCTCAATGCCTACGCCTTCGACACAATGGCATTGGTGGCTTACTACGCTGCGTGGGGCGCGCTGGCTGCGGGTACGTTGCTAGTCGTCCTGTCGGTGCTAGGTTACCGGCATGCCGGAGCTGCCGGCCGCGCACCTGCTAAGAAGCGTCGCTAGACGTTGGTAGCAGTCACTCACTTGAAATAAATATAAGTGAAGCTACTGCCGTTGACCCACATTTCGCTGTAGTGCCCGTGCAGGTCGTAGTTATATTGGCTGACGTAAATCATATTGCCCTGGACTTTCTCGACCCACATAGCATGCCCATAGTAGCCGCGCATAGAAATCGCGACCGAATGCACCTGAGGCGTCGAACCAGTCGCGATGCCCGCGCGCCGTGCGTCACGGGGCCATTCACTGGCGTTGCCGACGCCGCCCCAATACGGCATAGTGCCGTACGCCTGGTAGACTTTCCAGGCCGCGTAGCTCACACACTCCCGGTTGTACATACCCCAGTTGTCCAGTGTGCTGTCCTGCCGTACGTTATCCCAGGTGGCCGGGTAGCCGCCGTGCGTGGGGTCACCGGCCACGATGCTGCCGTCAAGGTTCTGATTGGCGGTCAGCTGAGCGGCCTGGAGCTTGGCAATCTCCTGCTGCTGTGCCGCACTCAGACGGGCAAGAGCCTCGGATGAGGTCTGACTGCTGATAACCGGCACGGAAGTGTCATTGGCCGGCCGTATGATATCGCTCACCGTGTAGCCGCTTGTGATGGATCCGACAGCTTTGCCGGGCAGGTGGAACACGGCCATTACTCCGCTGCCTACGGTATGTAGCGTGAATAACGTGACGCCGGCAATACCATGGGCCGTAAATGCGGTACCCTTGCCGATAGCACCAACGATATCGGCACTGCTATGGGCGATAGATTTACCGCTGTGATCCGTCGTAGTAGTGATTGACCGGCAGATGTTATAGATACCACTGCCCATCGAAAGTGTGGCCCGCTGAATATCTGCGCTCCATGCGACGGCAACGTTTGCGACAGCATCCGAGCTACCAGCCATATTCGGATCTAAGATGTTGTTAGCAGAGTGATGCGTCCTGGTATCGAGTACA
>CAZMWE010000067.1:0-3570 GCA_964570005.1 uncultured Candidatus Saccharibacteria bacterium
CCAATAGGTAAAATTATGATGATGTTGGTAAGCGATAACCGGCGAGGCGAACATGGCACTAGAACGTTTTTCGGATAACGCAATTTCACCAGCGGCCGCGGAAGATAATCGTGATGTTACAGTCATACTGCCAATTGCAGGCAAAGCCACTCGCGCACGTGAAGTTACGCGTGATGAAATACCCAAACACCTGATACGTCTAGGCAATGGTCGACCGATATTGGATATTATCTGTGGTCATCTTCAGGAATCGGGTTTTAGGAAGTTTGCTTTCGGCGTAGGTTTTTTGAAGCAACAACTCATTGATCATATTACTGCTGGTACATGGGTTACGTCCCCGGATACTACCTATGCCATTTCTCAGGAGGATGAGCTGCGAGGCACAGATCATACCATCCTGCATGCGATCGGCTCTCTAGGTCTAAAGGGTCAAGCCATGCTTATACCTGGGGATCTTATGGTGCCCTGGGAGTCCTTAGCCCCTATGAACAAGAGTCATAGGCAACGAGGAGCTGACGTGACACTGGGTCTAACTAGCTATATAACAGACCGCACGACAGATGTTGGTAAAATGATTCTTGAGGAAGGCACCGATCGATTGCTTTGGTGTTATGGTAGGACGGAAAGCTCGCCTGAGCCTATGCCTGGAAGCCGGAATCTTACCAGTGGCGCAGTTACGGTCGTTTCTATTGAACGGTATATCGAGATGTGTGGCACGTTTACTGCGACACACCCGAATGAAGCTGCCAGCTTGCGTGACAACGTATTGTCTTGGGCGCTGCAAGGTGGTGACTTCAGCATACAAGGTCATGATATGGGCGGAGAGGTTTTAGATCTCGGCACGCCTGCAAATATATATCATGGACAGGCCGACTGGGCTCGCTATGATTACACGGCCTAGCCTGCGTAAAACTAGCTTAGATTAGAGGCATCTTATACAATCGTCTTAGTATGGATCACAGGACAATCATCTTTGACGCGACCGAAGCAGTAAATTCCCAACGCAGAGGTATTGGTGTCCAAATGCGTTCTTGGCTCGAAGTAGCCCCGTTTACCGAGTATCCAAACCTACGATTTGTACTTGCCAGCAAGTCGATGCCCGACCAAGAGCCGCTTCATGTTGAAGCGCCAAACGTTGAACAGCTTACTCAAGAAACTGCCACTGAAGAAGCTTTTATTGACTACCTCTATGGACTTGGTGGCGACCTGTTGTTTTTCCCACTGGCGTCTCAGGAGTATGTCCGTGAAGGCGCTGCTAAGATAGTGGGTGTCGATTACGGCATGGAAGATTTTTACTGCCGGAATTACATTGCCCCCCGGCCGGTGACAGAATTTATGGAGTGGCACGAGTACGCCATGAAGCGCTATGACAGTGTTATTACCGTCTCCAAGACATCGCAGCGTGACTTGGCATGGTTTTTCCCCGAGTATAAAGACAATGTGCAGGTAGTTTATCCAGGCAGTGTGAAGACAGAGACGGCTCCCGAAAAAGACCTGCCGGAGTCGTTACGGGATACGCCCTACTTCTTAGTTATTGGCTACGAGCATAAGAAAAACATTACCCGTATTGCCGATGCGTTTGATACCTTCAAGCAAAAGACCGGGTCACGCACGAAGCTCGCCATTGCCGGTAGTCCTGGCTTTGGCGGTGAGGAAATAGAGAGCCACATAAACAGTTTGGCGAGTACCGACGACATTGTGCGCTTGGGATATGTACCCGCACCACAAAAGCAGCTACTAGTGCAGCACTGCCACGCGGTCGTTGCACTAGCTATCTATGAGGGGTTTGGTATTTCAGCATTAGAGGGTATGGAAGCCGGTAAGGTGGTACTGGTCAGTGACAATGGGAGTCTGAAAGAAGTGATTGGTAACGCCGGATATACTGCCGACCCGTTCTCTACCGCTTCAATAACGAAACAACTTACTCTTATTGATGGTCTCGATGGTAATCCAAAAAAGAAGTACATACCAAGCCGCCTTGTGGTGTTTGACCAGACGCTCCAAACCAAACTGCTCTTGCAGCACTTAAGTAAAATGGTCACGTAATCAGGCACAACATCGTGAAGTATAAGGCGGTAGTCTTTGACCTTGATGACACGTTGCTAAAGACGTACCCGGTGAAGTGGGAGCAGCATAAGGCGACCGCCAAGCAATTCTACAACACAGAACTGACCGATGACACCATTCGTCAGCACTGGGGCAAGCCGACGAGAGATTTAGTGCACGTGTACTACGATGCAGACGACACTACTGAAAGTAAGGTGGCAAACTACCGATCACTGGACGATGAGTACCTTAAAGAGCTGCACGATGATAGCATCAGTGTCTTAAACTACCTCTCACGCCACAAGGTATTTACTGGCCTCGTCACTAACGCTACGCGGGATACCGTGCTTACTGATCTGTCGCGGTTAGGGGTGAAACTGGATTTCTTCAACCTTATACAAACGTTTGACGATACCCACGTGTACAAGCCTAACCCGAAAGTGTTTGAGGTGATGCTGCATACTTTGACCGGTAACGGTATCAGCGACCATATTCTCTATGTAGGTGACGACATAACAGATTGTTACGCAGCATCTATTGCCGGCATTGACTTTATAGGCGTGACGACAGGCGTTAGGACTCGGGAAGATTTTGAGCGGGAGGGTGTCAAAACAGTCATTAACGAATTAAGTGAGCTTCCGAGACTTCTTGCCTAGCTGGTTACTTGAGGTCTTTCCAAAAGGTTTCAACCCCTTCGGTAGTCATGGGGTGCTCAAGTGCGTCACGCATGACCGTAGGTGGTAGCGTTACGGCATCTGCCCCAATCATGATGGCGTGGACGAAGTCGTGGACTGAGCGAATGGACGAAGCCAATATATGCGTGTCGCTGCCGAGTGACTGTTTGGCCGCCAGTATCTCCTCTAGCATCTCTAACCCTGCATCGTTGTCACGCGAGCGCTTGCCGTTAGAGTGGAGTTCGGCGATCTTATCGGCATACCGGCCGATAAGAGGTGCTATGTAGGCTGGTTTTACGTGCATAGCCAGGATTGACTGCCCTGCCGCAAAGACCATGTGGAGGTTCAGTCTTACTTCTGGAGCCTCTTTAGCAAGTGTCGCTGCCGCCTCTAGGCCATCAACAGACACCGGGACTTTGAATACTACCTTATCTGCTTTATACCACGGTTTTTTACAGAAGTCCTTCACGATAAGCTCTTTGGTAGCCTTAGCATCTTTCGCTAACGCCTCGACGTGTATCTCTAGTTCGGGAAACTTCTTGCGTACCTCGGTCATAAACTCGTCGCTTGGTTTGTGGTAATCCCGTTTTATGATGGTCGGTGTGGTTGTGACGCCGTGCAGCATAAAAGCGTACTTTTCAATCTCGGCAATATCAGCAGTGTCTAAAAATAGAAGCATCACACCCCCCTGGCTAGTAGTTTTTATATGCGAAAGACTTAACTATAAGAATATACAACGTGCTGCCCGACATTGCTATAAACTACTAAGCCCTGTTACCCTAATACGGTTAAAGAGATCAAAACATAGATGCAGGATAGCTTGATCAGCGACCTAGTAGCCGCGCTCTCT
>CAZMWE010000068.1:0-3517 GCA_964570005.1 uncultured Candidatus Saccharibacteria bacterium
ACTGGGAAATTACTCCCGTGGGGTAGCCCTGAGGCGAAAAACACCAGGGCGGAAGAGACATGGAAAACAAAGACAGGACGAGCAACGCTACGCTTAATTGGCTGCGCGCGGCAGTCCTGGGTGCTAATGACGGTATCGTGAGCGTGTCAAGCATTATCCTAGGTGTAGCCGGCGCGACTAGCCAAAGGCACACCATCTTTATTGCGGGTCTGGCCGGCCTGGTAGCCGGTGCTTTCAGTATGGCAGTAGGTGAGTATGTGAGCGTCAGCAGCCAGAGTGACGCCGAAAAATCATTCATCGCCCGCGAAAAGCGCCGCTTGCGTGAGGATCCTGGTCATGAATTGGACGGCTTGGCTGCCGCCTATATAGCAAAGGGCGCCAGCGCTAAAACTGCGCGGCAGATGGCTCAGGAAGTGTCGGCTAAAGATGCTCTGGCCGCGCACTTAGATATCGAACTTAACCTCGACGAAAACGATTTGAATAATCCGCTGCAGGCTGCCATCGCATCATTTATTTCATTTACCATTGGCGCCCTTGTGCCCCTGGTCGCGATGTTGGCCACGAGCCGCCACACCCGAGTGGCGGTGACATTTGTAGCGGTGCTTCTAGCACTCTGTATTACGGGCTATCTGAGTGCGACCGTAGGTACGGCGTCGCGTAAGCGTGCCATCCTGCGGGTTGTACTTGGCGGCGCGCTAGCCATGATAGCGACGTACTTTATTGGCCATCTTTTCGGCACGGCGGTCAGCTAGGCATTGTTCTCCAAGAAAAATACCTCAGGTTATACTGAGGTATTTTTCTTGGTGGCACCTCCCAGGGAAATCTGGAACCGCATCTTCTCTGAAATTGAACGGCTGAAGGAGCGGTTGGAGCAACTCGGCATTGACATATTGATGGAGGCCGACGATGTTGGGCTGTGAACTATCTGTACAGCTGGCTGTGTGTGCCTATGTGCGTAAACATAGCCGTATCGTCATCGACAAGATGGTAAATAGCTCGGTAGTCTCCGGTAATATCAATGCTGTAGCTACTTCCGTAGGGGGTATTCAGCGCATGGTTTCTCAGCACGTAAGCAAGCGGGTCTTTGCTAAAGAGCGTAATCCGTTCAATCATTTTAGTTTTCACCTTTGGCGACAACTTGCTAGCCATCTTATCGAAACGTTTATGAAAGATAACGTTCATAAGGATTTGAGGTGGGTGGCTATATCATCAGGTTTCGTAAGGATCTTTGAGACGTTTTTACTGCTTTTAAGGTCTGCAATCGCTTCATTAAGCTCGTGTTCAATCTCCGGTTTTAAGCGAGGAAATGCCGACACGGTCAATGAGCGACTGCGAACAAACTCCTTCAAGCTCGCCGTAATAACGGTCGTCAACGGTACACCAATCTCATCAGCCAGATCTTGGGCATCCTGCTTTAGTGCTTTACTAACCTTTATATTGATGATGGTCTTATCTAAAGTACTCATATACCATAGTATATACAGCGGTATAAGATTTGTAAAGTGCTTTTCTATTCTCTCAGACTCGAACTGGAATAACAGAGAAGGGTATGAAACAAAAAATCCAGAAAATAAATTCTGGAATTTCTCTAATCTGTTTTTACGATTGGTGGCGCCTCCCAGACTCGAACTGGGGACACAAGGCTCTTCAGGCCTCTGCTCTACCAACTGAGCTAAAGCGCCACGCGTTAAATAACTCACCTATTCTACGATAAATTACCTCTGTAAACAAGGACTAATGACAGACACTCCTGGTCGTTGTAGAGTAATCATTTCTAGCATAAGCATTGCAACCTGGCAAAAAGCTGGGGTATTATGCGAGTAGCATAACGAGACTTATGCATAGTAAAACATAAAGGAGGGCGCGCCTGTGGGATATATATCAAACACGCGGGTGGGTTTACAAAATATAAGGCTAAAAACTGCGCTGTTATTGCCGGTACTTGCGGGGGCGCCGATTGCGCTGGCTGGGTTAGCTCCGGCCATCGCTTCTGCAGATAGTACTGCAGTCAATTTCGAAAGTCCCGCGTATCACACGGGGGTTATAGACGGGCAGAACGGCTGGAGTGCCACGGGTTCGGTAACTGGTAGCTGTGCTCTATATGATGAGGGCGTGAGCAGCTCGAACGGTACGGCAGGGTTTGGTAGTCAAAGCTTCCGTATCAGTAATGCAGTTACGAGCGGCTGCTTTGGTGACCAGGCTTTTGCACCAGGGCTGGTGCAGCAAGCTGGTGAGCCCGGCGCGTGGGATAAAAACGGCAATCCGGTTATATCGACCCAGCCTCACTTTGAGGCACAATTCTCAATAGCTTCCGCTACCAAGGCGATGCAGTCTGGCATGAATATGTCAGTTTCGCCAGATGGCGGTGTAGGGGATCGTATGAGTTATCTGCGTTTTGTGGACCAAAGCGATGGTATCCACGTGTTCTTCGATGATGTGACTGACTCGACTCATGCTACAAACCTGGACACATTTAATGAGAGCGATGTTGCGACGCTTAGCTATGTAATGCCCCACACTGTTAAGTTATCGATGGATTTCTACAACGGCCCTGATAACGATGTCGTAAAGATTTACATTGATGGCAATCTGGTAAAAACTGGTACGAGCTGGGAAGATTACTACCGGTTTGACACTGAATCTAACCCGGGCCTGGTGAATGTAAGCCGCACGGTTGACACGATGCTCTTCCGTGAGGGCGGCACGGCTACTCCTGAGAACGTGGGCAATGGCTATCTTATAGATAACCTCAGCTACTCTAGCGGCGCAGTGCCGCCGACTTACCCCACAAGTAAAGACCAGTGCAAGAACAATGGTTGGAAGCAGTTTACCAACCCATCATTTAAGAACCAGGGTCAGTGTTTGGACTGGATACACGCACGTGCGAGCGGTAGCCTTCGTATGGGGAGCCCGAGCCAGCGAATCATCTTCAATGTCTCGAACAAGCCTGGTAACAAGCATGACCGAAACCATGTAGAGTATTGGAACTACGACTATCCTGGCGGTCTTCACTACGAGGCTGATGTGGCATGTAGCTATGTGGACCCTCTTGCCAATGAGACGCGATTTATGTTCCAGATTCCATCTGGTCACGCGGGTCTGAGTGGATTCTATGTGGTGGCATATGCAAAAGAATCTTCAAACAAGAAGACACCAGACTTGTACGGTCACACGTCTACCGGCGACCTTGCTACTGCTACCCAATGGTGTCAGACGGGCGCAGGTTTCTCGCCACAAATGTACCCGGTTACAAAAGGGAACGTCGAGGTGAACTAACTTCCGTATCTGTAAAAAATGCGGGTGGCGCACGATCGCCCGCATTTTTACTGTAACTGCGGTAGCTAACATCTTGCGCAATCCGTAGCGAATCAGTATAATCTTCCTCTGTTACGCGGGTGTAGCTCAGTTGTTTAGAGCGCGTCCTTGCCAAGGACGAGGCCACGGGTTAGAGCCCCGTCACCCGCACCAATAGGGACCTTTCCATCCTGAATATCAAGGAAACACCGGTAAAACGGGC
>CAZMWE010000069.1:0-3343 GCA_964570005.1 uncultured Candidatus Saccharibacteria bacterium
GCTGCTTCTAAGCCAACATCCTAGTTGTTTAAGAAATCTCACCTCGTTTCCCACTTAACATACATTTAGGGACCTTAGATGATGGTCTGGGCTGTTTCCCTTTTGAGCGACGAGCTTAGCCCCGCCGTTCTAACTGCAACGATTTCACTGATAGTATTCGTAGTTTGTCAAGGGTGAGTAAGCTTACGCCCCTCAGTCCGAAACAGAGCTCTACCCCTATCAGCTACCACGTCACGCTAGCCCTAAAGCTATTTCGAGGAGAACCAGCTATCTCCGGGTTCGATTGGCATTTCACCGCTAACCACAAGTCATCCGGGCGTGTTGCAACTCGCTACGGTTCGGTCCTCCACGCAGTTTTACCTGCGCTTCAACCTGCTCATGGTTAGGTCACCCGGTTTCGGGTCTATTCACTGCTACTAGGTCGCCCTATTCAGACTCGCTTTCGCTATGCCTCCGTCAGATGACTTAAGCTTGCAGCAGCAAATAACTCGCTGGATCGTTCTACAAAAAGCACGCCGTCACCCCCGAAGGGGCTCCGACTCCTTGTACGCGCACAATTTCAGGTTCTATTTCACTCCCATTCCTGGGTTCTTTTCGCCTTTCCCTCACGGTACTTGTTCTCTATCGATCGTATTACATATTTAGCCTTGGAAGGTGGACCTCCCGGATTCAGACAGGGTTTCACGTGTCCCGTCCTACTCGACAATATAGATGATAAAGTTGCATCCCTTTGCGTACCAGACTATCACTGTCTTTGGTGCAGCTTTCCAACTGCTTCTGCTTACAATGCAATTTGTAACTTTATTCCGGTCCTGGTAGAGCCGGACTCCTTAAGTGGCATACCGACCGAAATCGGTCGACCACTTAAGGGTATCTATATGTCACAACCCCTCTATAAACATTCGTCTACCAACTTATTCAAACTTTGCAGCTTGAAAGTTTATAAGGTTTGGGCTGTTGCGGATTCGCTCGCCACTACTACCGCAATCTTTGTTTAATTTCTCTTCCTCGCCCTACTAAGATGTTTCAGTTCAGGCGGTTACCTACGCCGTATCCTATATATTCAGATACGTGTGGCTGGACATGACTCCAGTCGGGTTTCCCCATTCGGATATCTCCGGATCAAAGCATATTTAGCTGCTCCCCGGAGCTTTTCGCAGCTCATCGCGTCCTTCATCGGTGTAATACGTCAAGGCATCCTTTGTGCGCGCTTGAGTAACTTTTTACGAAAGTAATGAGACAAAACCTAACGGCTTTTTCTCATTACATGTGCAATTGACTGGTTATTGGTATCCACCAGGCAACTCTCCATCTTGCGACGGGAGTCACACAAGCAAACCGCCAATAAGCCGTTTGTCATATTTGCTACCTGTTCGTAAAAACAGATAGCAATTGCTTTCTTTTCTCTAATGTGACCAAATTTTTAAATTGCGAAACTCCAGCGTGTACCTTTACAGCTTTCACCGAAAGTACACTTGGACGCTTGAGTTTACGTTTGAAGCCTTCTGAAGTCTTGCGGCTTTATGGGTTGCCTCTGACCTAAACTCAAAGTGACGCTTGCTATTGTAGCATAGTGCAACAGGGGCGGTCAAGGGTCATATGTAGCAAATTTATCTACACACTGTCCCCTGATAGCATACCCCGTTCGATACTACTGCTGGTGTTGTGCTTGGTATTGGTCGATAGCTTGTACGACTTTGCTATCACCCTTCAAGTTTTCCCAGAACAGCATCTGGTCGCTGGCGACGTACATCTTATCCTTCGGCCCGTGCAGCTCAGTGCCCAGTTTGGCAAGTGATACCTGCGAAGAGGAATTGTCAGCACTGCTCGTACTGCCCTGCAATCCGGTATTAGACGAGACCTGCAAGTAGTAGATGTCCGTTATAGTAACGTATTTGTTGTTCAGATCGGCCAGCTTGCCGAAGTAGACCTGACCGTTGGTTAGAAAAATCGCCTGGAAGCCTTTGGGGTCCACATTACGGTTTTCGTCAAATGAAGTGTTACGCCCAAACAACCACCAGCTCCAGCCCATGCCGACAATAACCAGGACAACGAGTGCGGTCACGATGTAATGCTTGCGCTGCGGCCGACGGCCCTGCAAGGCCCGTGCCAGGCCATTTCTCTTGTTATAGCTTTGGTGCCCATGTCCACTTCCGCTTGGTGGCGGTGACGTTGGTGTTACAACTGGCCTTTGTGTCTGTGGTGTGCCTATATTCACGGCGTTTATTATCCCCTCTTTTCAACCCTATACTCAGACAGTGTAAGCAAGAGCGTAACAAAACACAAGCGATTCAGCAGCCCGGCATTGCGTGCTTTGCATTTACCATACTTAAGGTCCTTTCTACCTTATTCAGGCGTCTTAAGTTACGTAGTGCTTGTGGATAAGTCGACTGCTTTTTGCTGTAATTTTTATTACACTTCTTCACTCTCCTTTCCCTACCTCTGTTTTGCTGAGTAGAAGTTGTGTTCAGGCGCGCTTCGAATGGTAGACAATAAGCCTAACGGAGGTTTGTTTACGCTCCAAAACGGGCTACAATAGCTGTAGGTTCGTTGCAACAAAAACTCAAAACACAAGTAAGAGCTCATATGAATCCTTCTGGCGGATTACAGCCGGGCCAACAAAGGCCTACTGTCGTTAGTCCTGCACCATCTCAGCAGACCCCCATTGCTGCCGTTATGAACACCGGCGCGATTAGTGGTGGCGGCAGTCTGGATGCCGATCTGGAAGGTACTGCCGCAGTCATTGCCGCTGAGGAACGCCAGGCGCGTGAGAACTCACGCCTGGCTCAGGAAACACATGCGCGTGGCCGATGGGTGAAATTCGCCGTCATTGCGGTAGTGGCACTGGTAGGATTGTCGCTGGTATTTATCCGGCACAGCTCCGTCAACCAGCAATTGGCAGAAAACGCCGCCGATGCCAGTGACCGTTTCCCGACTACTCCGATACCACTGGAACAGTTGAACACTAATGCGTCAGGCCTACAGGTGCAAAATGCCCAGAGTTTGAGCATTAACGGGCAGTTAAACGTGAATAACTCACTAGTCATTACACCGACCACCCGGCCGAATGGTGCTGTGACAGGTCAGTTGTACTACGACCAGACCAGCAATCAGCTGACGTACTACAACGGTAGTAGCTTCCAGCCCCTATTAAGCGGCGCCCAAACGTCTATTTCCGGGATAAGCGGCGCCATTGGCACGGGTGCGGGGCTGGGAGTCAGCGGTAACACTCTTCGTAGTACCGGCGTACTAACGCTGCAAGGGCAAAGCGGCAACATCACACTGGCAGCCGGACCCGGCATCGTCGTGAACGGCACTACGCTCAGTAACAGTGGTGTGCTCA
>CAZMWE010000070.1:0-3339 GCA_964570005.1 uncultured Candidatus Saccharibacteria bacterium
TAAGCGTTACCCTACAGATACTTATATATTCCGATAAATCGTGTCGTATAGCTTTGAGCCAAGCAGGCCAGGAGAAACGTTCGATTGACGTCGGAGGAGTTGTGCTAACACGCCGTCTCCTCCTGGTCATTACCGAGAAGCTGACGGATTTGTTGGACCTCCGTCTCTTTATCTTTAGCTCCATCCAGATCCTCAAAAGTTTGGGATAAACACCATTTGCCGAGCCAAGTAAATAGTACAACAATATAACTCCTCTTACGGGAGTTATATCTTTATAAAGGGCGAACTAGCCACCGAACTTTCTGGCTCAGTCCACCTCAAAAGACCAGCTGAGCTAAACACTGTGTGCCCAAAATCACTGCAACAATACACCGAGGACTGTGGACAGCTGGCCAGGGGAGCGCTATAGTGCTCAGAGACAGCGCCTGTAATCAAGAGGGGGTAAGACTCGTGATAGAGGAAGTAGCACGACCAGCTGGCGAGTATTCTGACGAATACCGACAGCTATTTCGCGGGTGCATTCAAGCATGTGCCGTTATACGTAAAAAGTGTGGGATACCGGACAATATCGGTGCTTTTCGCCTTGAGATAGCGCCTGTTATAAGCGAAGACGGTGAGGTCACGTTAGTGCCAAATACGTCAGCAGATCTGGATCACACCACTATTGACTTCTCTGTCAGCGAGCAAGGAAACCCTCCCGACTACTATGGTCCACCAAGAATGGGAGCCATACATTTATCGCATAGTACCGAGGACGGCTCTCAGTTCACGAGTGACACGTTCGATATTGATGGTAGAGTTCATCATGTTGTGGCGAATCTCAATGCTGAAGGGTCGGCGCCGAACGTAGAGGATGTTGATGCTGATGAGGATACGCTAGCTCTCTTAAAGCGACAGCTAGACGCCCTCAGCAACGCCGCAAGCCCAGGTCTCGTGTCTTCCCCCTGACACTCAACGCAAGAACAAACCACACCCAGATAAAGGCCTTATTCTGCGATAAACCTATGTAGCTTAATCGACGTTCGTGTCTGCGCTCAAATGGTACGGTTAGTGTTTATATTGAGCTACCGCTACGTTAAGTCGTACGAATATTAATTTCATACAAGCGACTCATTCACTTCAACAGGCTGCTCCAGGTCAGCACTCGCTAGCCCAGTAAGACCAACATGGACTGTAATACCGTCCCGCCAGTCCGGATCTGGCACGTCAGCCTCGAGGTGGACAAGTGCCTCTATAGCCGCATCCGTGGTAGGGGGCGGCTCATCCCTTACTGGGTACCCTGATAAATATTTGATAGCTCCCTCACCCATGATGCTGCGAAATATACGTAGAACGTGCGGAGACGCCACAGAACCATACATGATAGTAGTATTATGGCGAACAGCTATATACGCTAAGGCGCTCACCAAGCGAGTAGCTACACCAGCACCACGGTAGTCTTCATGCACCTGAAGATTTCCAAACTCAACAGCACTTGGCATGTCCTTACTCGTAAACTCATTTCCGTTAAATGAGGCGATGTCGGGTGATCGTACGAACAGGTTGATACTAGGGCTTTCATTCTCGTATTATACCCACTCCACTACAACAGGTTCACTGGCCAACTCAGCGCCTCTTAAGCCAGGTTGAAGCATACTTTAGCTAATCGCCGCCCATAAATCTTCTCTTCAGAAAGTCGTTCATGGACATGTAGACCGTAGCGGCATCATCACCTAAAGCATGAATGGCAGGTCTGTCTGACGCAACAGTTCTTGCAGATCTGCCCCCAAACTGTCTAATGGCTGCAGCCGCAACTGTCCGACTTGTATGCATGACCACTGTCCCAGGTAACTCACCATTTCTAAATTTATCCCGTACAAGCGCTTTGTCACCTGGATCATCCCCTGCAAGCCACAGCGTCGCTCCATCTATTTCGGGTGCTAGCATAGCTCGATACAGGCCATGTATAGCAGCAATGTTTTCAAGCCGCCTATCCAATACATGCCTCGCATCGTACAACGGGTCAAACGGACCAGTGAACCCAAGCTCAAGTACCTCCTCACCTGCGTTGGCAACAACTTGGCCATCCGCGCCAACCAAGTCCCTTTCAAGATCATTAATGCGGTAGGCCAGCGTCGGAGCGTAGCAATCAGTTCCTTCAGTACCATCTGGCATCGCCCCAGGTATATAAGGGTCACAGTCATAATTACTTTCTGGCGTAATTTGGCTCACAAAACCTTCCTGTTCAACTTTCTATATTATAAAACTCCCGCCATGTCCTACATACTATACTTAGATACAGGTACGACTGGCATCTTTAAGTTACGCATATGTTGGCTCGTGCTCGTTTTCATAGGAACCTGTCTAAGCCAATAAATAACCCTTTAAACCTAATGCTTAAAGCAGGTACTATACCCCTGGTTCTATCAAAGCCCCTTAGCCAGCGATAGACTAATTCGTTGACCCGCCCTTACTATCTGCCACATCTCTATCAGTTCAGCTTTAATCCGGTTCCATTTCGTCAAAGGCAGTTGAGCCACGTCAGAAACATAGAATACACTTCTTTGAATGAGGTGTATTTTTGTTTGGTTTATATAGTAAACGACACTCCAAAATATAATCATTAGCGTTGTTGACATTGTCTATACCAATAGTATATACTTTTGGTATGAGCGATTACGCAGTTATAAATCTCAAAACCGATCCCGAGCTCAAGAAGGCGGCAACCCAAGTTGCAAGCAAGCTTGGCGTAAGTGTGAGTGCAGTTTTAAACAATGAGCTCCGCCGTTTTACTACCGAACAGAGCGTTGTTTTTGAGATACCAGAAATTCCAAATGAGCAGACAGCCAAGCAATTGGCTGCGTCGAAGAAACAGATCGAGAAGAGTGATTACCACCGCTTTAGTGACAATAAAGAAAGTCTCAGGTTTTTGGCTAACGAATTGAAATGAATATTTCATATTCCAAGAACTTCATGGCTCAAGCAAAGAAGTTAAGCCCTAAAGTGCGCCAGAAGTTACTTGAAAGAATAGAGATGTTTGCCGAGAACCCACTCCATCCAACGCTTCGTAATCATCAGCTGAAAGGGAAGTGGAAGGAATATCGAAGCATCGATGTAACGGGTGACGTTCGAGCGCTTTACCTGCAGCACGAAAGTGAAGTGATTTTCGATACGGTAGGTACTCATAGTCAGCTCTACAGTTAGCTGTCAAACGTATCGAGAAGTCGGCGTATTTGCTGAGCTTCTACATCTTTATCTCTTATACTATCGAGCTCTTCAAAAGTTTGGAATAAAAACCATTTGCCGAGCCAGTAAGACTTACAACAATAAAAGGACCATCCACCAGATAGTCCTTTTATT
>CAZMWE010000071.1:0-3078 GCA_964570005.1 uncultured Candidatus Saccharibacteria bacterium
CGTTATGACCAGTCGTTATTCTCAGATACCGCTACGAGCGTTGCACAGGATGTTGTTGAGCAGTTTCTTGTCTCAAAGTACCATGCGCGCAGAAAAGAAGCAGCAGCGACACGATACCTGAACGACCTGTTTGCGACTCGCCAGATTACCATTAACGGCCGAAGCTATTTAACCCCTGACTATGCCCTCAAAAAACTGATAGCACCACCAGTCAGACGTAAACTGATACCTGAGCAGGTAGGCCTAATCCACGGCGATCTCCACACGGGAAACACCTTAATAAAAAACGATATGTCGTATTACGTTGATCCGAATGGCAACTTACAAATGCCGCTAGAATATGACATTGCCAAGATACTGCACAGCGTGCATGGCCAGTACCCGGTAATTATGAGTGGTGCGTTTACCTTAGTAGAGCACAAAGGTGGCAAATATGAGTTTGACCTCAAGCGGCAGCCTATATATGCTGCCGCTCACCAGACGTTACAAGAAGAAGTAGGCCACGAGCAATATTTACGAAGTTTATTTATAGGGGCGCTGCATTTTGCAACTATGCTTCCCCATCATGTCCAAAACCAACTTGAAACCACGGCGCTATTTCTACGCTCGACCCAGTTGTTTGGCGAGCTATGCTCGTTGCTAAACTTACGAAACTGACAGGTATTTATTGTTAGGGCGTTCGGGGTATTACGGGTCTATTGGGCTGGCCGTATCATGAGCGCTTAGGTATATTAACATTAGCCGTTGCCGGTGATTTGGGTCTGGTTGCAAATAGCTGGCAAAAAGTTTGGTTTCCACTTTGCCCTCTATAAAAATATAACTCCTTTGAAAGGAGTTATATCGTTGTGCTATTTACTTGGCTCGGCGTTTGCTTCGGGAATATAACCTTTACAGAAGATAACGAACCAAATGTCAAACGGCTCAATCTGTTGCTTGAGGGCGTGGAAGATATTGAAGATGAGGAGGCTTTGTTATGATTTTTCATCTTCTGTGTCGTTCCAAGCGTCACTTCCCTGACCTGCTATCCTCGGAGCTCTACAATGAGCGAACATTCTACGGTACTTTCGTTAGCGACTTGGCCTGTTGTCGGCGCGAAGTGCTAATCGAAAGTCCCTTCCTCACAACCCGACGAGTGAGAGAGTTACTTCCATCAATACGAAAGATGACCGCTCGCGGCGTTCGAGTAACCGTAAATACGCGTCAACCACAAGAACATGAAGACTATATGCGAGCTGAGGCCGAAGATGGTATCGGCTTACTGCAGTCATGTAGTGTTGAGATTCTTTTTACCGGCGGCCATCACCGAAAACTAGCAATTTTTGATCGTAAAATACTTTATGAGGGCTCACTAAACATACTATCCCAAAACGACAGTTCAGAGATTATGCGAAGGATAGACTCAGAAGAGTTGGCGCAGCAAATGGTTAAGTTTATAGGATTATCCAGTGTGCTTATAGATTAAGCACCTATTCTCTGCCGTCTATAAGTGCTACTCTCCTGATCTTATGCGAAGGTCTCTTGTATCGCCTATTTAAGCACCATAGACTGTTTTATATTCTTCTATCTGAGTATCTTCGATTTTCTGAAATAGAACCGGAATGTCGTCAAAGGTGTGCCCAGCTTGCAATCCGTTGATGTCGGCCGCTTGTTTCAGTGGAATGCTCTCAGTATGCAATGCGGCCAGTAGTTGGTCTGCCGCAAATGGCGTGATGGGAGCAGCGGCTATGGCGTAAAGCCGTATAAGATTAACGCATGTCCGAATGACAAGTGCCGCTTGCTCCGGCTCCGTTTTAATGGACTTCCAGGGTGTCCGGTTGTTGAGATAGGCATTCCCAACGTCCCATAAGTCTCGCGTAGCTTCACTGGCTTTACGGAACTCGCGTTTTTCGAAGTGCTTACTTATGGCACTAGCCAGACTGTGACATTCCTCTTGCAACTTCTGTTCTGCCGCTCCTGGCTGACCACCGGACGGGATTACGTTACCGTAATGTACCGTGGCAAGCTTAAGGACGCGGTTTACAAAATTACCAAACTTATCAGCCAGTTCATCATTTATCTTGCTTTGCAAAAGTTCCCAGGTGAATGCAGCGTCGGAAGATTCTGGCGCATTGGCAATGAGCGCATAGCGCCAATAATCGGCCGGCAAGATATCGAGAGCTTGGTCAGTAAACACCCCACGGTGATGGCTTGTTGAGAACTTGCCACCGTAGTAGTTCAGCCAGTTCAGGCTTTTTAGGTAATCTACAAGCTTCCACGGCTCCCTCGTGCCCATAATGGTTGCTGGAAAGAACACCGTATGAAACGGCACGTTGTCTTTGCCCATAAACTGCGTGTACTGGACGTTATTCTGGTCAAACCACCATTGCTTCCATTCGTCTTTATCTTGTCGCTGACTAGCCCACGTCTTAGTCGTGGCAATGTAGGCGAGCGGTGCATCAAACCACACGTAAAAAACCTTGCCTTCAAATCCTGGTCGCGGCACGGGGACACCCCACTCAAGGTCTCTAGTAATGCAACGGTCTTTTAAGCCTTCATCAAGCCATTTTAAGGCGATTGAAGATGTCAGCTTTGGCCATTCGGGGTGCGATATGACCCACTTTCTTATTTCAGGTGCCAACGAAGAAAGCTTAAGGAACAAGTGCTTTGTTTTGCGTTGTTCTAGGTTTGTACCGCCCGATATAGTTGACCTTGGGTTTAATAAGTCAGTTGGGTTTAAGACTGACGTACAATTTTCACACTGGTCACCCCGTGCCGCCTCGTAGCCACAGCGAGGACACGTACCGGTGATGTACCTATCTGGCAAAAAGCGTTTATCGTCAATCGAATAAAGTTGGACAATTTCGCGCTCTTCAATGAAGCCATTCTCGTCAAGCTTGCGGTAGAAGTGCTGAGTTAGTTCATGATTGTCTTTTGAAGATGATTGGCCGAAGTAGTCAAATGACAGACCAAACTGCTCATATATGGCCTTCTGTTTTTCATGATGCATTTGGCAGTAAGCAGCCACGTCTAAGTTGTCCTTTAGGGCTCCGAGCTCAGCAGGCGTGCCGTGGTCATCTGTTGCACAGATAAATAGGACTT
>CAZMWE010000072.1:0-3010 GCA_964570005.1 uncultured Candidatus Saccharibacteria bacterium
AAGACAACAATTAGAAACGTAGCGATAGACAAACCGCCATAAATGGCCAAGGTAGCAATATTTCCAATCCGGAAATTGTTCACATTAAAAAGCGAGAGCGGCAACATAGCCGTCGTATTACGGCTTTCATGCCGCACAAAGGCAGCCAGGGCGAATAGCCCGCTTAGGAGTGGCATGAGAGTAATGGGGCTGTGCCAGCCATAGTGCGGCTGTTCAATCAGACCAAAGACCGTGCCGCTCAAGCCGACACTGCACAGTACCGCGCCGACTATATCCAGCTTGGCACGCTTGATCTCTCTGGGTTGCTTGAGTAATCCCAGCAGCCACAGGCAAATAGCAACAGGCACAACATTGATAGCAAAAACAAACCGCCACGAAACGGTGTCGACCAAAAAGCCGCCCAGTAACGGTCCCACTATAAAGGAGATGCCGCTCCATGCGGTCCAGGTACCTATTGCCTTGCCTTGGGCGGTTCCAGAGAATGATGAGATGATAAGCGCCAGCGAGCTTGGAACGAGCAACGCTCCGGCAACTCCTTGCAGCCCCCTAGCGACAATCAAAAACACACTGCTCGGTGCAATTGCGCACAGGATTGAAGTCACCGCAAACCCAATTAACCCGATGCTTAGGATGCGCTTTCGGCCGAATAAGTCCGATAGTGATCCGGCGACCAAGATGAGCGATCCGAGGGTAATGAGATAGGCGTCGATCACCCATTGCTGTGTGGCTAGACCGCCGCCAAGGTCACGGCTTATTGCTGGCAGTGCAACATTCACAACTGAGCTATCCAAGAGCGCTACAAACGAGGCCAGAATACTAATAATGAGGATACGCCGCTGTAATCGATGCATATATTCAGCATAGCATTGCCTGGCTAAAACCTCTCAACCATGAGGGGTTTTGGACGTAAGCATCTTGGCGGGCCCGACCGGATTCGAACCGGCGATCTCCTCCGTGACAGGGAGGCGTGATAGGCCTCTTCACTACGAGCCCACAATTTAGTAACAGGGGTAAGTTTATCAGATCAAGTGACGAAAAGCAACGCTTGGCCGCTCATCTTATTGAACTTTAATATACGCGTGATTCGGGTGGGTCTTTTCGTACTGCGCCACGTAAGTGCTGACCGGCGTCAGGTTGAACGAGATGTGCGCCGCCTGCATTTTGCCGTCGCTGTTGGCAGTCAGTTTGACGATTTCTAGCGTGTTCCCTGCCTCGATGACGCCGCTCACCTGCCCGACCTGCATGGTCTGCAACTGGCGCACTACCGCAGGTGGTACATCGGTGCTGGCGGGCGTAATCGTGGTATCAGCATATTGGCCACCGGTGGCTTTGTCGGTCGCATCCGAGTTCTGCGTAGCAAGCGTGGCAAAATCTGCTCCGCCCTGCAGCTGTGCCAGCACTCCGGTGGCACGGGTCTGTGTGGCTGTATCGAGCGTGGCCGCCACTTTTTCCGCCAACAGCTCCTGCTTGAGTTCGCGTTTAAGGTCGTCTATCGACCAGCCAAAGAATTTGCTGGTGACGTCGGCCAGTTCCTGTGAGCTGGACTGGTTTTGTGCCTGCAGTGACACTAGCTCGGCATTCAAATCAGCATCGGTTACACGCACATGATGCTGTGCAGCCAGCTGCTTCACATAAGCGGCCTGAACGACCTCATCCAGAGCCTTCGGTTTATAGCTATTCAACTGCTCCTTACCTAATTGGCTGCTGAAATCGACCTGCTGCTGGCTTTGATAGTAGTGCTCGTAGCGTCGCAGCTCAAACAAATAGTTTTCGTATGACACGAAACTGCTGCCAGCTCGCGCCGCCGGGAACGGCAGTACCTGAGTGATACGGTATACGAAAGCGGACGAACTTTGGAATTTATACAGCGCCAGCACGCTATACACAAGAAACGTCACCACTGCCAGTACAATAAGCGCTGTGGAGATAATGACGATACGGTGTTTGCTGTGCGCCAGTGGATACTTATACTTGCGCGCGCCGCGCAGGACGTGTTCCCTGTGCTCCGCTACAGTCTCGTTGGTGATGCGCGGAATGTTCTCGAATGCTTCCTGAATCCGCTCTTCGCCCTTCACCTTTTTGAAGCGCTTGGGTACCGGCGGGATGACATTCCGCACATTTATATTGCGCACACTACGCACGTTGGCGCGCAGGCGTGCCGCGTCAATGTGTGGCGCATGGATTGGGGTACGTTTTTTCATACTAATCTTGCATTTGTTGCTGCGGAGAATTGCCAGCTGCCTGCACACCCTCATCGCGCAGGATTTCCAGCATGCGTTTTTGGATATGCTGCGGGTGATGGATGTAGTGGATGACTAAATCTCCGACAAACGTCTGCATCATTATTGTACCAAATCCGAGCAGTGTTTCCTGCAGACCGGCAATTTCGTAGTTGACCATCTGGATCTGGTTAAGTGCCATGTCGACGACGCTGCGATGAAAAAACCCTTTCTGGGTTATTTGGATAAATCGCTGGTCAGTCACGATGAACACGCTGTAGTACCAGCTCATCCAGTCCGGGAAGAACAGCAGACCGGACAAAGCAAGACTGGCCAGAAAGCTCAGATAAAAAAATGTCATGGTAGGCGGGTTACTGCTATGCGTATAGGTCAGGATGAGTGTGTATATCGGTCCGACCAATAGCCCGAATGACCCCCAGACTAAACCCTTGCGCATCACAATGGGATGCTTGCGGAACACATACAATACTTCCTCGCTATCAAACTGATCGGGAAAGTATTTGATCTTGGCCGGTTGCGGCTGCTCACCGTCGTCGCCAGGCCGCTCGGCCGTCTTTTCGGCCCTCTCTTTTGCCATAATCGTATTGTATCAGAATAACCTGGTGGCCTAAGGCCTACCGTGTTGCGCCAACTACCACTACCCACACCCTGCTGCTGGCGCGGAATCCATTTTACCTCCAACTAAACCCCAGGTCTCTCCTTCGGGTTTCCCTTGAAGTCGGCGCAATACTAATATCTGCCGATGTTCGTTCTCAAAGATGGCACCAACT
>CAZMWE010000073.1:0-2877 GCA_964570005.1 uncultured Candidatus Saccharibacteria bacterium
TGTCCGCTAAAGACGGCCGTACCATGCTTGTCCAGCTTATTGAGCGCAATCGTCAAACCGATAGCCGCCGCCAGCTGATCCACGCTCGGGCTCGCGCTGACCGTCACCAGCACGTTTTGTGCCTGTTTAATGCGGTCTATAAGCTGCTGTTCTTGCTGATCCATGGGTTTTTATTTGCGCAAATTTGAACTTGCTTATACTTTCAGTCGCATAGTATCACACGCCCCGGCACATTGTCGAGCGGAACGGGCTTATACGTGGCAATTTTGACAATCCCCCGCTGCCCCTGTTATAGTACTTATTAAGCTACATAATTCTAACAGGAAGAACAGCGAGAAGAATAACCATATGCCTATTATCAAATCAGCCAAAAAACGTGTGAAGGTCGCCCACAAAGCCGCCGTGCGTAACAGCAAGACCAAGCGCACCCTCAAGACTGCACTCAAGTCGTTCATGAAAAAGGGTGATGCCAAGACCCACAGCAAAGCCCAGAGCGAGCTCGCCAAGGCTACCAAGAAGGGCGTGATCCACAAGAACAAAGCTGCCCGCAAGCAAAGCCAGCTGGCTAAGCATGCCAAAGCCGCCGGTATGAAGCCTGCTGCGAAGGCTGCCTCAGTTAAAAAGGCTACTCCGAAGAAAACCACCGCGAAACCTGCAACAAAGAAGACTGTGGCTAAAAAAGCCCCGGCAAAGAAGCCCGCTGCTAAGAAAAAATAGAGACAGCACTAGAAGAGTTAAATAGCCATACGATCGTGTGGCTATTTTTATTGAGCACTGCCTCTAGGCTTAGCGGCCGATTAGCTATCTACGAATATTCGCGGCGTAAGGATCATCGACCCAGCTACACGGAGGCGTAAGGATTCTGGCCAGGTGCGTGGGTCCTACCACTATGCTTCCCGATATGCTCAGACTGTCCTCCGCCGGACTCACGAATAAGTGGGGCACCTCCGTGTCTACCCCCGATACGACTACCGTGGCGATCACCTGCGTGCGCGGCGTGACCAGTTGCTCGCATCTTGTAGGTTGAATTATTAACAAAACCATAGAAGCCATCAACAGGACCGCCCCCGATTACCTGGTTAATGACTGCCCGGGCGAGCGCCCTTCTATCGCCATCGTGGGCATCCCCCTCATGCGTACGGTCTTCAGCTATAGCCATGTTCGCCAACGCGCTCATGACAACAGGTACCGCGCGCTCGGATGAAATCTCTGCCCGAAACTTCTTGCCCTCGGACCTACCCATAGCAGCCACCGTCCTAACAACTGCACGTATAGCGTCCACACCAAACTGTTTTTCAAGCGCTTCGCGACTCGCGCCAATCGCTCCAATAATTGCTGAGCTAAGCTCAGCCTCACTCAGCGCGCTCTTAACTGCACCCGCCGGGCCTGTTGTATCTACAACCTCCTGCGCCGGAGCATCGCCAGCCGACTGTATCTTGGGCTGTCTTATGGGTAGCCCCGAGTTGACAGTTGTCTTGTCTGCCTCTGCACGGGCGGCGCGCATGTCATCCGTGTAGCCTTTTTTACCAATCAGCGCGCTCGACCGACGCGGGCTCTCGTAGCCAAGAGGCTCCTGACCACTCCTAACCCTATCCCCTAGTCTGGTGACAGTTGCCGCCGTCTCGGCTGGTGTAGGTAATACGGGCTGAGAGGCATACATGTCTACTCTCCGTTGGAGAGTTTCTGGCAGATCCCCATACGCGCCTGATTCTTGAATTAGCCCAGCCATTCTGGTCTTTACACCCATCTCCTCGAGGGAGACATCTCCCCCACTAAAGAATTCCGCCGCAGTCATAGCACCGGACGGCAAGCCGTCGCCCACTGGCCTACCCTCAGCGTAGGCCGCCCTGAAATCTCTCGAGTGCAGCTCAACAGACTGGGCATCTGGTTGTGCTGAATCAACAGGCTGAAGCTGGGAGCTAAATTCCATATGCTGGCCTGGATACAGTACATGTGTCATAACTATGATACTACCATATTAGATGATACATGTCAAGCAATACCACATTGTGCTATAGCTTTGAAACTAGACGGCCAGAACCCTACAGAATTACTAACTTTGAGGCAGACGTCGAAGATGCGGAGGTCGGTTATAAACACAAAGTTAATGTAATGAATAGACCTACCTCGAGCTCCTTAGCTAGCCGACGTGTGACGCAAGCGTAACCTTATCGACGAGCAGGTGTAGGCTCAAACCGTGGCCTAGCGTATCCGTGTCTAGGCGCACGCCTAGCAAGCGGCCTGGCCGCCGGCACCGATACCACGTGTTCGGTGTCGGGACGTCGAACTGGCGATTGAGCCTCGCCTCGCACGCCGGTTACTGCGCTTCGTTGCGGGGTAAATGCATCGAATGACGGCAAAGCATCTGGTGAACCGCCAAACACTGTCTGTACTAGTGCTATACGCGCCATACGCGCAAGTCTCCTACTGCTCGGATGACGCCTAATTTCTGCCGGTGTTTCGTACTCATGACCTTTAGGCTTTAGACCATGTTGAATCGTGCGAGCCAGTGCATCGTGCACAGTAGCAGCTTCTTGTGGTGCAAGTCTAACAGGAAGTGGTTCTGCCCTACCCAGGTTACCCAGGTCTTGAAACAGCATGTCTATTTCGTAGTCAACTACACGAGGCAACTTAGTATTAAGCCCTGCTACCGCATTGGCACCGCGATCGCGGTCCCTTGCCAGGTACATCGCATGATCACGAACAGCCGCACGCTGCACCAACGCCAGCTCGTGCCCAGCCAGTGCGGTGGGGGGTTGGACGTCAGGTGATGGCATACTTCAGTTCTTTTTCTGTTTTAATAGACTATTTTCATAGTAGCACATAAGTTGTAATATGTCAATAAAATGCTAAAGCATACACTTCCGTGATGCTCTA
>CAZMWE010000074.1:0-2875 GCA_964570005.1 uncultured Candidatus Saccharibacteria bacterium
AGGCAACTACATCCCACGACCTACCGGTCGGGGAACTGCTGTTGGATTAGAGGGCCCAAAGAAATCTAATCTTTACGCCTGAGTCATGGCAAGACTATACATACTGGATCGACCAAGATAAAAAGACGCTCAAGAAAATAAATAAGCTCATCGCCGACATGATGCGTAACCCATTTGAGGGGATCGGAAAACCTGAGCCTCTCAAAGAAAACTATGCAGGATTTTGGTCACGACGCATCGATGAAAAGAATAGAATTATCTATGCTGTTAGTGATAGCGAGGTCAGTATAGTTGGCTGTAGATTTCATTATTAGCAAGTCCTTAACTCAGTTGCGATAACGTCTACGATAGCCTCCAAACATAAGCACTTCAAGCTCCTCTGTCTTGGGGAGTTTTTTACTGATATTCTGTGATTATGGAATTTTTCAAAGACTTACCCGTATTACTGTTCACGTCACAACAAGACTGGCATATGTGGCTCGATGAGCATCATAGCCGACATAAAGGTTTATGGCTCAAACATGCCAAAAAATCATCAGGTAAAAAATCTGTGAGCTACGACGAAGCACTTGAAGAAGCGTTATGCTACGGATGGATAGATAGTCAAAAGCAAGCCTACGACAGCGACTATTACCTGCAAAAGTTTACTCCTCGAGGACCAAAAAGCGTTTGGTCCAAAATTAATGTCACGAAAGTTGAAGCGCTCACCAAAGCAGGTAGGCTGCAACCGGCGGGATTGGCAGCAATTGAATCCGCTAAGCAGGATGGCAGATGGGATGCCGCCTATGATTCCCCTAGCGCAAGCGAGATACCCGAAGATTTTCAAGCAGCGCTGGACAATAATCCTAAAGCCAAGCAATTTTTTGAAACGCTCAACAAAGCGAACGTTTACGGGTTTTGCTGGCGAGTGCAAACTGCAAACAAATTAGAAACCAGAAAAGCTAGAATAGAGAAGTTTATTGACATGCTAAATCGGGGAGAGAAACTCCATTAGCAGACCTAGTTTCAGTTGTAATAGCACGCATGATGTCCCAGCAAGCACTACAAGCCCGGCTGCTCGCCGGGTATGTCAACACTCCCGCCGGCCATCCGGGCTGCGAACCCTATGATCCCGGCCGTACCCCAGTGCCAGGACGGGTCGCGGGAATAGTTATTCTGGCCGTCATTGTCATCCCAGTAAATGTTACTGCCGTCATGTTTTGCTGTAGCGGTAATCCAGTTGAGTGTCTGCTGGGCCATGGTTTGGTACTTGGCACCGCCACCGGCAGCCGCCAGATCGTGTAAGAACATACCGACGCCGGCCGCACCATTGTTGAGATTAGTGTGGATGATAGGATTGGCCGGCGATTCATCTTCGTGCCAGGTGATGCCAGATGCACTTTTAACACTCACATCGTTCAGCCAATCTGCGGCTTTTTCGGCAATACTCAAATATTGCTTGTTGCCCGTTAGCTTATACGCCTGCAAGTATGTCCAACCAATGCCGGCGCTCCCCTCTTCAAAACCCGTCGCCAGTACCGGATTATCACCGCCTTGCGAGTCAAGCGCCAGTTTCCAGGCGACGCTGCCGTCAGCAAACGTAACCATCGGGCCGTTCTTAGTGTCCTGCAGCCAGCTGAATAGAGTATTCGCATCGGCAAGATACTGTTTGTCATTGAATACCTGGTAGAGTTTGAGATACATGTAGGCCGCGCCGGCCGCGCCGGACAGGTAGCCGGAATTCATGGTGGTGTCGCCGTCCTGGCCGATAACGCCAGTTTCCGGCAGAGCACGCACGTCACCGCCGTTTTGGCCAAGCGCGGTACGAACCTGGGAAATATATCGCAGCGTGCCGTCCATGTACTGGCGACACTGCGTGGCCGTAGTAGGATCGCTAGTTTTCAAGCGCTCGTAGCAACTTGCGAAGCTGTACACAAGTCCGACGGCACCCTCCCCCATGCCCATATAGTGTGGCGAGCTGTCGTCCTTGACATTCCACCGCCAGCTATAAATTGGCTGGGTGGCAGTGCCTACATTTTGAGCCTGCGAGAACGTCCACTGCAAGCTCGATAACGCCGTATTTTTATACTGTTGGTTCTGCGTCTTGTCATACAGCCGCCAGTAAAAATCACTAATGCCGATCGCACCGTCGTCGAACGAGGTATAGACAAGATTCGGTAGCTTAGCAGTACCGCCATCATCGTAATCCGTCCAATACAGACCACCTTTCCCGTCTGACTGAGCTACGGAGGTCAACCAGTTTGCCGTACTTTCGGCGGCTTGTAGCCATTGACTGTTTTTTGGGTCCTGATCCGCCATTACCAGGAAGCCCATGCCAACACTGGCGGCACCGACGTCGCGGTCAGTCTGGTAGTCCGGCGCCTGAATCGCGCTTTTAAAACGCCAGCCGTTGCCCATCTGCTCGTGCATGTTGATCAGCGACTGGGCCGCGAGCGACAGAACCCCACTCGTAGCAGCCTGCTTTACCGCAGGAGCCTGCATTGTCTTGCTTATGTGTGCAATGTGCTGCGAGCTAGTTCTTGAAAAGTACACCAAGCAGCCCGCCCAGACCAGTCCCACCCCCAGCAGCAGACTGCCGGCAGCTAGAAGAAGTAATTTCCGTTCTGTAATACTAGTGATAGCATTCTCCAGTCTTTCGGGGCATAAATTATATTATGGTCCGGAGTCGGGCCCCTTCCTACTATCTATTAAACCTTATGCATGCAATCATGACAAATCCGGTGTATAATGTTTGTTTTCGCTTGTCATATTGAGAGTGAGGTGTGGATGTATCAACAGACAGAGCTATTATTCTACAAATTCCGCTACGTTTTTGCCAGTCTTATGACTGTGGCCTTCCTGATGCTAATCTCGGCCGCGGTAACGGCCATCGGTT
>CAZMWE010000075.1:0-2576 GCA_964570005.1 uncultured Candidatus Saccharibacteria bacterium
CGGCGTTCGTGATCGCCGGTGGCTGCCCGGGCTGGTCGCGCAGTGGCGAGATGGTCCTGGGACTGAGGCCGATGCAGTTTATAGGGCGCGTCTCGTACTCCTGGTACCTAATTCACTGGCCGGTGCTGACCATCGCTCCACTCGCTCTCGGTGGGCCGCTGACGATACCGGAGAAGTGGCTCGTACTCTTCGGATCGCTGGCCTTGTCGGTCGTAATGTTCTACGCGGTCGAGCGGCCAGTCCGCGGGAATTGGCTGCTGGTAAACAAGCCTCGCTACGCGCTTGCTACGGGCAGCATTCTTGTAGCTGCATCCCTTGTTACTGCGACGCTAGTCTCTGACCATTCACTAATCCCAACGGGTGCCGACAATGGTCAGAGTATCTCTGCAACAGCCAACGTTCAAGCGGTCCAGGAACAGATTATTTTTGGAGCACAACTACGCAAGCTACCCGCCAATGTTGTTCCCTCATTGACGGACGCCGCAAATGACAGCCCGTTTACGAATACATGTCTGGTTACAGATGAAGTAACGGCGCCCCCCCCTACGAGGGAGTGTACTTTTGGGGATCCAAATGGTCGCCACACCATCGTCATGGTGGGAGATAGTCACGCTAACTCTTGGTCCCCCGCAGTGGATGCGTTTGCCAAGGCTAACGGGTGGAGATTTATTCTCCTCGCAAAAGCTGGCTGCCCACCTGGTGTCTATCCGTCCGACGTGGACCCGATCACTAATCGCCTGTATACTCAATGTAATGAATGGCGCGAGAACATATTTTCGCTAATTATGTCCCTCAAGCCAGACATAGTCCTGGTAGCTTCTGAGCTTCGAACTATTGAAATCGATCCGAGCGGGGAGGTGGAGTCCATTCGCAATTTCCAGGCATCCGGTGCCCAAGTTATTTACTTGGAAGATACGCCAAACCCGGGTCATGTCGGTTCAATACCTGACTGCCTGGCAAGAAACCCTAATAATGTACAGGCGTGCTCACTGTCCCGGCAAGACCCGAATAGTCGTTTGGACGCGTTTATCGTCCGGCGGACTGAGGCAGCGGCTGTAAAGCAGGCGGGGGCGACAATAATCGACCCGACATCCTGGTTCTGCACGGCTACGACGTGTCCGCCTATCATAAATGACATAGTGGTCTACATGGATGACAGTCATACGACAACCACCTATATCAAGTGGCTAGCACCTTTGATGAGTGCCACCCTGAAAACCACTATTGACAACATAGAGCATGCACATGCAAAACAGGGATAGAGTACTCAAGCTCACCCGCCGCGGTTTCATTTTTGTCCTGCTTGCCGGAGCGGGCGAGGTTATCTATCGCGAAGTAAGAGGATCCGGAATGGTCAAGTTTACTCCGATTTTCGTGAAGCCGTCACAGGTACTTAACCTCGCCGGCTGGAAGATTAATCTTCCCGCTGGCAACCAGCAAGTTGCGCAGCCTCAGCTTTCCAACTTCTACAATGACGCGTTCAGGGTAGTTACGGCTGTTCAATTCACTGCCACGTGCGGCGGCGAGCCGCAGCCCGGTTCTAATTACGCACGCTCGGAGCTCCGTGAAATGAATCCAGACGGCTCAAACGCCTCATGGTCCACGACTGCAGGATCGCATGTCATGGAAGTGACGCAGCGAATCACACATCTGCCGGTTGTCAAGCCCCAACTCATTAGCGCTCAAATACATAATATGACTGATTACCTTATTATGATAGAACTTGATGCCAATAGGCTCTATGTAAGGTACAAGGATGTTATAGCGGGGGTCCTCGACGACGACTATCAATTGGGCACCTTTTTCGACTTGCGAATCCGTGCTTCAGCTGGGGTGGTCGATGTTTTTTACAATAATAACCACAAAGTACATCAGGCCATGGCTGCGGACACCTGCTATTTTAAGACCGGATGCTATGTGCAATCGAGTATGCAGACTGGCGACCTTCCTACCGCGTATGGTCAGGTTGAGATTTCTAGTATCTCTATAGCTCATAATTACTAGGCAGAAACTATTGAGAATGGATGTAGTTACCATGCTTTGAGGAACATGCCGCGGTACTGCGCTTCTTTTATAGTTTCTCTACCTATGCTTATTGTCTCGGCGAAAAAAACGGACAGGTTGTACCAGTTCTGAATTTTCCCGGAACCGTCGTCTCCGTGGCTTTTATGTATATCGTTCGGAACACCAATCTGCCGCATGATCTCGACTCGGCCGTGGGAGGCTGTGTAGGTGACCTGATACAGATGCTCATAGCTGTCATCGCTAGACATCGGGTTCTCCTCACTGCCTTGACTCGCGATCCCCATTTAGCTTAGTAATCCATGATGAAGCAGTCAAGACACGAAAGAGAACGATAATCCCTTCAAATGCCCTTTTCCGTGACGATTTTGCTTTCTTCCCCCGGAGCACGTGAGGCCTCAGAAGGCACGCCTCACGTTGCCCTGCCCCTCAAGTGCTCTTGTCGTTCACGGATGTTGTGACATTCGCGGCGCTGCCGAGATTTGTAAGGGCCTGCATCGTCGGCTTGCCTCAATTGTTTAGGTGACTCGATGTGGCCGGTGATGGTGTTCTAG
>CAZMWE010000076.1:0-2446 GCA_964570005.1 uncultured Candidatus Saccharibacteria bacterium
GGCCGGTCTTTTGGTGCGTCGAAGCAAACTTCTTTGTACTGCGCAGCGCTTTTGAACGTATCGGAGGTTTTGACGCAGCGCTGCGCGAGCATGACAGCTTCGACCCTGCGCTGCGGGCATATCGTCTGGGATTAGTGAGCTATTTTGACCCTTCGGTGGCCGTCAAACACCTCCGGATTGATGTCCGGGGCGAAGGCCGCGTTCGTGCAATACAAAAGGCGGCGCGATATCTGATACGAAAAAACGGCTTCAAAGAGTGGTTATTACCCGACGGGCGGTTTAAACCACGGTATAATCAGTAAACATCATGGCAAAGCAAAAGGCGAACGCGCCCAGAAGTATCCAAAACCGCCGCGCCCGGTTCGACTATGAACTTGGTGATTCTTTGGTAGTAGGCCTGGAGCTTACCGGTGCTGAGGTAAAATCTCTGCGGCTCGGCCACGGCAGTCTGCGCGGCGCGTATGTGACCGTCAAAAACGATGAATTATACCTGCTGAACGGAACCATCAACGGCACCAGCGGCGTGCGCATAGAAGAGCAGGAGCAGGCCCGTACCCGCCGCCTGCTGGCTAAGCGGCGCGAAATCGACGCGCTCATCCAAGCCAAGCAACAAGGGCGCACTATTGTGCCACTAGAGCTACTCACGCGTGGCCGCTACATCAAACTCCGCATTGCGGTCGGCAAGGGCAAAAAACGCTACGACAAGCGCCAGACCCTCAAAGCCCGCGACGAATCCCGCCAGATTAACCGCGCGCTCAAACCCCACTAGTTAAACCACCACAACATACTATAACCGGTGACCTAATTGCATCGTCCGCAGATTACGTGCATACTGTGTGCTGTTCATCGGGAGGAAAAGCTCTTTGCGCATAGCTATGATGGTCCTTGGTTACGTTCCGGCACCACGACCCAACGATATGATGTACGCACCGCTTGATATCGCAGTCGCGACAGCGGAAGGTATCGCCAGACGTGGTCACCAGGTGGATTTTTTTGCACCCCTCGGGTCGCATTTCCACGACCCGCATGTGACCGTACAAAACCTGCACATACGGCCGCTCGCCCATAACCAGCAGGAACTGACCAATCTGTTTCGTACCGCCGACCGGTACGCGAGCGGTGTGCCTGCGCTGTGGGATCAACGGTTCGCCAGCGAGATGTTCGCACGGGCCGAACGCGGCGTATATGATGTACTGCATTTTCACCATCCCGAAACAGCCCTGACGTTGGCGCGAATATACAAACGGGTTCCGGTTGTTTATACACTGCACGATCCTGTAACTCGTATACACAAGGAGTTGTTCGAGCTTTATCAGACGCCCAACCAGCATTTCGTATCCATTTCCCTCAACCAGCGACGCGACGCGCCTGACCTTAATTACGTTGCCAACGTGTACAACGGCATTGACATGCACAGTTTTTCGTTCTCGGACGGCCCGGAAGACTATTTGCTCTATGTGGGGCGAATCGTGCCGGACAAAGGTGTCAAAGAGGCCATACAAGTAGCCAAAGAAACCGGTCACCGATTGATCATCATTGGTCAGATCTATCCGGACAGCCAGGAATACTTCGATCAGCACATCAAGCCCTTCTTAAATGACCGCATCCTATACCTTAACCACATCGAGCGGAACCATCTGCCGAAGTATTACCAGAAGGCGAAAGCTCTGCTAACGCCAGTCCAGTGGGAAGAGCCGTTCGGCCTCACGACCATCGAAGCGATGGCTTGTGGTACGCCGGTGATCAGCCTGCGGCGTGGTGCAGCACCGGAAATCATCGAAGATGGGAAGAGTGGCTTTGTTGTGGACAGTATTGCCGAGATGATCGAGGCTGTGCATAAGATCGGCAAGGTAAAGCGACATAATTGCCGTACACATGTCCAGGATAACTTTTCTATCGACAAGATGGTCACCGGCTATGAAGCAGCTTACCGGGACATAGTCACTCAGGCGAGTCCAGTCCACCGATTACGCCGCATGACTGGCAAGCTGCAACAAAGCCTTAGCCTGACTACCCACGTAGTCCATCCCAAGCGTCCACCCAAACGAAAGACCTGACTAAAATCGGGTGTGCTATTTACAGAGGCGCATCGAAACGTTAGAATAACACCTGTATTTGAGATAGGTACGTTATATTCCGGGGTAGCTCAGCGGTAGAGCGGGTGGCTGTCAAGAGAGGCAGCACGTTTTGGCAACAAAACGGTGAAAACAGGGTGAATTGCGGGAAGTCTACGTCGAAAGATATGATAATCCGCAGCCAAGCCAGTCTTAGGTTCAGAGAGACTGGAAGGTTCAGAGACTAGAAGGTGAGCCGAACAATAATCCTTCGATAGCGCCCTGCATCCCATATCCTTGCGATAGGGATGATGAGATAGTCCACGCCACTACGAAAGTAGTAGATAAGTGTAACCACTAGGTCGCTGGTTCGAATCCAGTCCCCGGAGCCA
>CAZMWE010000077.1:0-2385 GCA_964570005.1 uncultured Candidatus Saccharibacteria bacterium
GCGGCGCGCGGCGAGGGCGGCGAAACCACCGGCCAGTCCGATCAGCAGCGCCAGGAGACCCGTACCTAGAATCGGCAGGACGACGGTAATGAACGGGGTAAAGGCGGCGGCGGCCAGAAACGCGAGCAAACCCCAGTTCACGAAGCCAGCGACCAGCTGGGTATTATTTGGTAAATGACTGAACGGTGCGTAGATAAGCGCCTGCATTGCCCTGCCCAGTTCGTTGAAAAAGTTAATCAGGAAACTAAGGAGGGGCCAGGAAAGCGACATGCCGATGAGAGCTATGAGCAGGCGCGGCAATACCTTGCGGACGGTATACGCATCTAATATCTCAAAACCAAGTGCCTGCGAGATCACCATGATCAGTCCGGCAATGACGATCAGGCTGGTGCCAAGTATGCGAAATGTGTTCCAAGCGTTGTAATAAGCCTGAGAAGTGCTGCACTGGGCAGTGCCATTGTCGCTGGCAGTACAGCCAGTACCGAATAGCTGCCGGGTATTTATAGTGAGCTCTTCGTTGATAAACGTAGTGAGTGCTTCTGCGGATTTTTGCAATATGGTGTTGAGCGGGCACACAGCCCAATCCAAGGCGCCACCACCACAGCCGGTGCTGCCTGTACCCTGGGTACTATTAGGGTCGGCTGCTGGCACGCTGGCGTATTTGCCTGACAATGTTACTGAGTTTGTACTGGTGGGTGAGCAGGCGCTGCTGAATTTTCCCGTCGCGGTCGCTGTATATGTGGTTAGCGTCAACTTACCTGGAGGATTACTTTGGTATGAATCAATCTCTAACGTGTCAACGGCACAACCAGCAGCTTCATTGCCCGGCTGCGCGTTTGTACCGGTTAAGGTCATGTTAGCGCCGTTGATAGTCGGATCGTTGAATGTTTCGCCGTTGCAGGTTACGGTACTTTGATCAACCCAAGCACAGGCGGTTGTGGCAGCGAATACGCTCGGTGCTGCGAATAATGTAAAGGCTGTGACGAATAAACTTGCCATGGCCAAAAATGCCATTGCCGGATAATGCCCACGAAAACGTTTATGCACCATTGTTTTGCTTGAATCTACAGGCATAAGTATAGTCGTTAATGTTCAAAAACCAAACGTCTAGGTCTTGCGGCCCGCCGCACTTACACCTGAGGTACCTTGACCCAGATAAGTCAGTAGCTATATAGTGGAGTAAAATGCGTGCCGTGACACAAAAACTG
The DNA here is from genome assembly GCA_964570005.1 of uncultured Candidatus Saccharibacteria bacterium. Classification (GTDB taxonomy): domain Bacteria; phylum Patescibacteriota; class Saccharimonadia; order Saccharimonadales; family UBA4665; genus JAJZCD01. The sequence goes on from CAZMWE010000077.1 coordinate 1,209, forward strand.
AGACCTCATTTTGTAGCCTGTCTGACCATACTGTTTGTGCTTGGTGTTGTGTTTGCGCTGGCAGGCCCCCAGCTTCCCCGCGCCGCAGCCGCTACCTGTTCTTCGGATTCCGCCCCAGGCAATGAAGTCCAGTGCTTCAGTTGTCCTAACGGTGGAGCGCAAGTACCTAACGCGACCGATTGTCCCAGCGATGAGTGCCAATCGCTCTCGAACTGTGGTCTTATAAATAACTATGTTAACCCGGGCATTAACCTGCTGGCGGCTTTGGTCGGTGTAGCATCAGTGATATCAATAGTGGTGGCGGGTATACAGTACAGCAGTTCGGGGGGAGAACCGGCCAAAGCCAGTGCCGCGAAAATGCGGATCCGTAATACGATTATCGCGCTGGTGGCGTTTGCGCTTCTTTGGCTAGGGCTCAACTTCCTGATACCAGGTGGTCTAACTTAGCTATAAGGGTTGCTGATGTACTATAATACAGCCTATGAATTCACTGGTTGGCAAGAGCTGCGGAGACAATAAATGCAGCTACTAGCCATGCTACTGCCTGTCTTAGGACAATTCGCTGCCGGTACTGCCGCTTCCTGCTCCAAGTCGTTTTTCGGGCTGAAGACCTGGTTTGCGTACTTCCCTGACAGCTGGTTTGGCCCTATAAGCGGTTCTGACGCCACTGGCTACGGAACTTGTGATATTAATAGTAATTTCCAGTGGCTGAACGGAGGGACTGGCACCGGTGGAGGCAGTGGTATAATCCTGATCGCGCTCGCTATCGCGGATGACCTAATCCGTATAGCCGGACTCGTTGCCGTGGGTTATGTGATATACGGCGGCTTTAAATATATGACGAGCGGCGGGTCGCCCGATGGCACCAAGCAGGCGCAAAATACTATTATCAATGCCCTGATCGGCGTGGTGATAGCCATTTTGGCGGCTTCGATAGTATCGTTCGTGGGAGTTAGTTTGAGTAAATAATATGTTGTTGGTGCATATCTTGTCATTTTTTGGAGCTTTACCTATAGATACCAGTCCTCTGCCCCAACCGTCTAATTCCGGCGGTAATTTTGAGGCAAATGTGCTCAACATCGTTTTTGCGATAGCAGCTTCGATAGCCGTACTTATGGTCGTCATCGGCGGGTTCCGCTATATTGTGGCACAAGGGGATCCGAGTGCGACCGCCTCA
>CAZMWE010000078.1:0-2225 GCA_964570005.1 uncultured Candidatus Saccharibacteria bacterium
AGTGGTACTGTAACCCTGCCAACCGCCGCCTAGGGATATGCCGAAGCGGCCGGGATCACTAGGAGGAGTAGTGCCGCCGCCTCCGCCGCCGCTACTACTCCCACTACTAAACTGGATTGCCTGGCCACTAATCGCCGTAGAGTCGGTCACAATCGAAGCGCCGCCGGTCAGCGTACCATTTTGCGGCGACACACTGAAAGTGTTCGTCCCGGTGGCCGCATGCGCTCCGAATAGCAGTATGGCACCGATAGCGGCAAATACGATCAGAAAACCGGCCCGTTGGGCAGCATTCGCGGCTCCGGTTTTACGTTTCATAGCAGTCTTAATACCAGCGGGAACAGTACGGGCTTTTTCGAATAACAGACGTTTGTGCATAGCTTCTTAGATAAGTTGTCATCAAAGTACTTATGGGTATAGTACTTTGAATTACCCGTCGATGTCCAGTTATTCACGAGTTAAGATACGGTTCTTATTTTATAAAAGTGATAGTGCCGAGCCGTATCCAAGGTGTTCATGTATAACAGCGGCTGTCATCCAGGCAGTGCCAGCATTCCTTGAGCCATCAGCGTACCCATCACAAATAACTGGGGCATCTGAGAAGTCTAGCGCAAGTGCAGCTATGTTATACTCCAGCTGGTGAGCACACCTGAACCATTTCCTACGATCCGATCCGTAACTCCTGATTCTTTGGAGGCTGACCTCGCTACAGGGATAGTAACGGTTCATCCTGATATTGCCAAAGGATTGCATGAGGCCATAGGGGGAGACATTGACTTCTTTGTCGCTGAATCTGGAGAGGGGAAGGCCAGAGGGCAAGTTGGTGTCAATTGGGCAGGTACTACCAACCCAGAAACACGTGCAGCGCTTGGTTTAGGTAAAGGTAATACCGCAGCAAACATTGCGTTTATGGAAGTGCCGGAAGGCCATCGTCGGCGTGGTATCGCCCGTGCGTTACTTCAAGCAGTTGAGACAGAGGCTGTCAGCCGCGGGTATCGTAAAGTTTTTCTGTCTGTCGCGGTTGGCAACACTGTGGCAAGAGCCCTTTATACAAGTGATGGATTTGTCGACACGGGGCTTAGGCGAGAGACACCACAGTTTGAGCGTAGTCCAGACGGTACATATGGCAAGCCAGTACGAAAAAAGATGGACTACTTGGTTAAGGAGCTCGGTGATTCTTAAGCATACAGGCGCTATTTACCGCAGAGCCGACGCTCACCCATATGCGCGTAACACGTTATTGGAACAATCTCTTTTTAAAAGTGGCGTATATAATGCCACACGCCATGTTAGCGTGGCGACTTCTGTAATTTTTCGAATATTGCAGCGCTCACGAACCCGATAATCACAAAGACCACCCATGTCCATATCCAGACCTTGCGGCCCGCTATGCTATGAGCACACTAAACTTTGCCTCAGCAGAGAGGAAAAGCCAGCGAAGCGGCTATAAGATCGGAATGATACACCGTAGTAAACGAGGTAGAACCCTATTGTTACAAGGTGAACTGGCCTTTAGGCAACGTTTGTATCGTATTCAATAGCCGCAATGACCGTATCGTAGTAAAGGCTAGTGTGCGGCACATACTGGTCGCTCACACACTCAGCTTTAAACTGGTCAATAGGGAGCCACACAAGTGACTCTACCTCTGCGGCCTGTAGGCTAAAGTTTGTATCGCCAGCAAGCTCTAAACTGTATAGCCACTGAAACTCATTCTCTACCACTCCGTTCTCCGTTTTGAGGTGAGCACGGTGCACGCCAAAGAGCCTCAAATCGTCTCTGGCGAAATTAAGGCTGATCTCTTCCTTTGCCTCACGCAGCGCCGCGTCTAAAGGTGTTTCATCTAGGTCAATATGGCCTGCCGCCGATATATCGTAGCGATTAGGCCATGTGCGCTTATTGAGTGCACGTTTTTGAAGCATAACTTCGGTAGTACCGTCTTTTAATCGCCAAATCCAGACATGAGCCGCGCCGTGTAGTAAACCTTTGCTAAATACCTCATCTTTGGTTTCACCCTTGCCACTGAGGGTGGTACCTTGCTCATCGTAGAGTTGCCATAACTCGTCCATACTAATTATCCTGCCAGTCTTAGTGCTTCAATATCGGGGAAGATTTTGCGTATCATAGGGTCGTCTTGCCGCTTTCTCGTACCGTGTCTAACACTGGCTTGATAGTATCTTTGTTGCGCCAACGGCCTGCAATGAAGAAGTCGTACTCAGCCATTCAATCG
>CAZMWE010000079.1:0-1943 GCA_964570005.1 uncultured Candidatus Saccharibacteria bacterium
AGCTTGATATCTCGCATGAGCTGCTACCTGAACCTACGGAGCCGGTATGCGTGCCAACCATCGACGGTTTCAAAATTGTGGTTGATCCGGCCGGTAGACCTGGTGTTATCGACAATGACCTGTATCGTCTCGGATGCTACGAGGCGGGTACCTTGCAGTTTATAAGAGAAAGCGTATCGGACGACTCCACTGTTGTGGATGTTGGTGCTAACATCGGTGCCGTTACTCTATTTGCGGCGACATTGGTGCCGCGCGGATGTGTAATGGCATTTGAAGCGTTGCCGTTTATCGCCGACGACCTAGAACAAAACGTTGCGATTAATGGCTTTACCAATGTTGTCATACACCGAGTAGCTCTCGGCGAACGTCGAGGTCATGCCAATATTTTTCCTAATCTTGAAGAGCGTGGGAGTCACTCTTTGTTAGAGAAAACAAATGATTCACGCGCCTACGGTGAGCCTTGGCAAGTTCCTATTCGCCCACTCGATGACTTCACACGCGGCGTCGGCAAGATAGCGGTTATTAAGATGGACGTCGAAGGCTATGAAGCAAGAGTAATTGAAGGCGCGCAACGGACAATAGAGAAGCATCGGCCGAAAATCATACTGGAGTACGACACGACAGGAGATCTTCGGGAAGAGTTGGACGAACAAATTATGCAACTGCCTTATGACGTGTACACGCTTAAGTTCGGCAGGCATTACGAGTCACCGGTTGTCCCCGTCGGCCGATTAGAGGACTTGCCGGAAGATAAACTAGCTACATTGGTATTGCTACCCAAAGCTTCATGAACTTACCCGAAACCGCAGCGCCTGAACCGCTGGAAAGAATGTCTGTCCTTACGAAAAGGGAGGATTTGGTATGGGAGGGCGGAGGCCTTACCAACCCGGGAGTGGTGCGCCTTGAAGACGGAACTATTGGTATGGTCTACCGTGGCTGCGGCAGTGACGGAAATGGATATCTTGGGTTTTGCCGTTTTGATCCGGAAGGCCGCGAGGTTATAGAAGGGTCGCGTGGCGAACGCCCGCTTATCACACCAACTGCCTCGGATCTGGCGGAATTCCCTGAAGGTTATGGAGATCCCAGGATTAATAAAGTTCAGGACTGGTACTACATTTGGGCGAATGGTCGCAACAATGCTGCGCTCGAGAGGGGCAGGCTTCAGTATGACAATGATTTCGCAGGTCAATATATGGGAGGCCGACAGACTGTTGCATTTAGGACAAAAGATTTTGAGTCCATAGAATCTTTAGGGCTTTATGGGCCTGACGAGTTTGATAAGAACGCATTCCTCCATCCGGAACAAGTAGTGATCGATGGCGTGTCCCGCGTCGCCATGTTCCATAGAGTTCAGTACAGTATTCAAGTTGCCGTCGCTGAGCGTATAGAAGATTTTCATGAGCGGCGTTTTTGGCGGGAACACATGAGTCGGATTGATGCATTTACCTTTGCCCGGCCGGTGTTCGCATGGGAGGGTGTTTTCGCAGCTGAAGGGTGGCCCGGATCGATCGCCGGCGGAGCTCCTCCGATTGAAATCGATAGTTCCCTACTGGAGGGAGTTGATCAGATGAATAGACGACATTGGCTACTCTTCTACAATGGTTCAGGTGCGCCGCGTAAAGGGACAATTGCTAGGGATAGAAAGATAGGTGCTCTAGTCTATACGATGAAAACTGATCCAAATGCAAATGAACAGCCGTTTAGCGTTGTAATGCGTACGCCGCAACCCCTTTTAGTGCCCAAAGAGGATTACGAAAAAGATGCCGCGAACGGAGATATTGTTTTTGTGACCGGAGCTTTACCGACTCCAGATGGCGCGGCGGTCGATTTATTTTACGGAAGCGGCGATCACAGAATCAGTAAGTCCCGCTTCGATTTACAGAGACTCATGAAGTATCTGTGTCAATTTGATGGAGACGGTCAGCGGCGAATCGCCCAATAGG
>CAZMWE010000080.1:0-1849 GCA_964570005.1 uncultured Candidatus Saccharibacteria bacterium
CTCAAGCTTGGCCTGGAACACGCGCTGCGCGATTTTCAGGCTCGTGAGCTGCATGTCTATATGGATAGCATGCTCGTCGTGAACCAAATGAAAAATATCTTCAAAATTAAAAACCGTGACTTGTGGCCGATCCATAATGCGTGTGTTGAACTGGCTAAGAACTTCCATAAGATTAGCTATGACCATGTGCCGCGCGAACTCAATAAGGCGGCCGATGCCGAGGTGAATAAGGCTCTGGACGAGGCTTTGGCTAGTCAGAAAGCTTAGAGTGAATCTCGAACCCCGGCAAAGGAGTCACGCACGCACGGACAGTAGATGATCCGTGCTACACATGACAAGTCTTAACAGAGGTGGTATACTGCTCATGTCAGATTGCTGATTGGTCGCGTGGGTATCGCTGAGTAACCAAGGGAGGCTATAGCCAACTATTGGCTATCGAGCGATACCCACGAGGAAAGTCCGGGCAGCGTAGGGAGTGACAGTCGCTAACGGCGACCGGGGGCGACCCCAGGGAAAGTGCCACAGAAACGAAACTTCCGCTGCGCAAACAGTGGTAAAGGTGAAACGCGCGAGGCAAGAGCTCGTAGTCGCCAGGGGTGACCCTGGCGGGAGGTAAACCCTGTCTGCTGCAAGGAATGGGCCTAAGTCGGATACTTAAGTAATCCGTTGGCGTCCCGCCAGCCCGATTTAAACCGCTCGAATCTGCCGGCAACGGTAGATCTAGATAGATGACCAGTTGAGAAACAGAACCCGGCTTACACGTTATCTGACACTATGAAAACACCCCGGTTATGCCGAGGTGTCTTCTTTTTGCCACTGTTCTATACCCGGCCTAACTGCTGTCAAGATGCTTCCGAACTAACGATTTCAGGTGTTTGAGCGCTTGGCCCTAGTTCGATCATTAAACCGATAGCGCCAATGCGAGCTAGGGTAAGCTTACGCTCTGAGCGTTCCCGAGACAGGAAGAGAGGTGGTGCGACTATAGATTAAGCTTATTTAGCGGCCTTTACGACCGCCTCAAAGGCTTTTGGTTCGTTTACGGCCAGTTCAGCCAGGACTTTGCGGTCCAGGTCGATTTTAGCGGCCTTCAGCCCGGCGATTAGACGACTGTAGGTGGTACCATTCAAGCGGGCAGCTGCGTTAATGCGCGCGTTCCACAAAGCGCGGAAGCTGCGCTTGCGGTTACGGCGGTCACGGTAGGCGAACTGCAGACTCTTGGTAACGGCTTGCTTGCCGCGCTTAATGCTGGCGCGGTGCGGGTGTGTCATGCCCTTGGTGGCACGGCGGATCTTTTGGTGCTTGGCGTGGCTGGTGACGCCTCGTTTGACTCGCATCTGTTAAACTCCCAGTTTCTGCTTAATCTTCTTACTGTTATCGTGGTTCATAGTCAGCAGGCCGGCCAGTTTGCGCTTGCGGGCGCCGCTTTTCTTCTGTAAAAAGTGGCTGGCGTAGGACTTGCGAGCGCGTACACGGCCGTTTTTACTGACTTTTACGCGGTCTTTGGTGCCGCTGTGGGTTTTAAGCTTTGGCATATATTCTCCTCTAAAATCTCCTATGTGTTCACATCTATTCTTCGGCGGGTTTAGCGGGCTTGCCGGTGCCCCGTATCACGAATGATAATTGTTTGCCGTTCAACTGGGGTTGCTGGTCGACGGCGATCGATTCGCCGAAGTCGTTTATAACTCTGTCGGCCAGCTTGAATCCTATATCCTTGTGAGCGAGCTCGCGGCCACGAAAGACAAGGGTGATCTTGACCTTGTGCCCGGCTTCGAGGAAGCCAGTCACTTTGCGCATCTTCACCTCGAGATCGTGGTCACCCGAGCGAAGCGTATTCCGGTCCACTGACGGC
>CAZMWE010000081.1:0-1592 GCA_964570005.1 uncultured Candidatus Saccharibacteria bacterium
ACTCTAAATTGCTCGTAAACCATGATGGCATGCCGTATGACCGGCTTGGCGGCTGGGAGAATGAACTCAGCTACTCCAGTAGGCCTAGACTAGCCGTAGGGCAGGTCAACTTCCCCGATGAGTTTATGGGGGAAGACGGGGCACTGAACTACTATGGGCTTGGGAGACTCTTTTGGCTGGCGTGCGGTAGAGCCGATTGCTTTGATGCTGATGGTTTCCGGAGATATATTGATGTGGGCGAGCACCCGGAGAGCAGTACGCCGGAACATCTTAATTATCTTCAGCTGGCCCATTCCTCGTTGTACGGTATTGTAAAGATGAGCCAGCTTTTAGGCGGTGTAGTGGATGAGTTCAAAGAACGGGGCCTTAATCTGGGCGTAGTGCTTAGCACAAATACCTCTGATCCCGCAGGAAATATCTGGGCGACGCACCACAACTTGATTGCCAGACGTAGCTTAGAGGTGCCGGATTATAAGGACGCGCTCATTGCCCATTATGTGAGTCGTATAGTCTGGGCTGGCTCTGGAGCGCCGATCCAGAACAAGGACGGTATATATAAGTTTGGTTTGAGTACTCGCGCTGACCACATCTGGGATGACGTAAGTAAAGAGACAATGCGCAATCGGCCGTTTATAAACACGAGGGACGAGGCTCATGCTGATCACAGGATATTACGTCGTCTGCACGGTATTCATGGTGAAATGGTTTATAGTCCGCAGGTACTGGCAGCGGTTATGGCGACCGAATCGATAATACTTCGAGCTTGCGAGCTGGGCGTAAAGTTTGACGACCTCGTGCCAATTGATCCGTATAAAGCGATACGTGACGTTTCGCATGATCCAACCCTGAAGCAGACGATACTCATCAAGGGTGAGCAAGAGGAGAACCCGCGGAGTATCACCGCTATCCAATTGCAGCGCGAACTCCTAAATCGTGCCCTGGATGCTGCTGAGGCGGCTAACTACATTACGCCGCAGGAAAGAAGATATGGCGCTATCGTCAACCACTATCTGGATCTGCTTGAGGACGTAGATGGGAACCGGGCAGAATGCGCAAAACTGTTCGACTGGGTGCGTAAAGAAGAGATTCTCGATAGGTATATAAGCAGACCCCGCCAAAGCGCAATGTCAGACTATCAGGTAGCGTGGGCGGCTATGACGGCCTTTCATAGAACATATCCAAAAGAGGGTATTGGCTTGCAGCTGCTCCGTGAGGGTAGCTACATTGATGCACCGTTGGCAACAGTGCTCGATCATGGTCCTGGCCTGCCGCCTACTCGGGCACTGGCACGGGCAGCGGCTATACGCGTACTTCGTGAGGCGGGGCTAGAAGTTAGCGGAGACTGGATGAACATAATCGTAGACAAAAAGGTTAAAGGTAGTGATCGATCTGTACCTATTGGGGCTGTTTCCCTTCCCAACCCTTATGCACTACAGAGCCAAGAACTCGATAAGCTGGTCCGACAGGGGCTGATGAGAGCAGCTTAAGCAATATGGACCTGAAGTTTTAATGTAAAGTTATTTTCTCTGACACGAAAATAGCCAAATCCCCAAATGCGCTGCATTTATGGATTTACGGATATATCATAGATC
>CAZMWE010000082.1:0-1447 GCA_964570005.1 uncultured Candidatus Saccharibacteria bacterium
CCTCCGACCTCGTCATTATCAGTGACGCGCTCTAACCAGCTGAGCTAATCGCCCGTAGTTTGGTGGAGACGTTGTGCGATAAGCGCAACGCCCCCATAAATGGTGGAGCAACGGGGACTCGAACCCCGGACCCCCTGCTTGCAAAGCAGGTGCTCTAGCCAACTGAGCTATTGCCCCAAGTATCCGAGCTTGTCTAATACCCGAAACTACCGGTGTATTTTACCGAAAAACACCTTGAAAAACAAGTCAGCCTAGCTCAAGCAGTTAGCTAATTACTAAACAACTTTGTTACTATAAACGCATGTGGTTTTATTTCGCTGTGCTTGCGGCGGCTGGTAATGCTGTATCTCTGGTAGCCCACCGCACCCACGGATCCACTTCGCGGCCGGTGGAGCTCGCCTGGTGGACACAAGCACTCACCGTTCCGTTCAGCATCGCTATCCTATTGCTAGCACGCCCACACCTCTATACTAGCCACGCGTTCCTGCTGCCCGGCATCGCCTCTTCCGCGCTGGCCAGCTTCGGCTGTGTGTTGCTCTTTAGCGCCTACAAATACAGCGACGCGTCGGTAGTCTGTCCACTAGGCAACCTGCTGCCTGTCTGCCTGCTCGTTTCGTCATACGTCATGTTTCACACCGTTCCTCCCGTCTCGGGGCTCGCCGGGATCATCCTGGTGGTGTTTGGTGTGTATTACACCAGCGTAAGCGGCAAACACTCACTCACCCGCCCATTCACCGCCATATGGCGCCAGCGTGGCTCACGCGCCATGCTCGGCTGCGTGATACTCTGGAGTGTGACCGCCAACCTCGATAAAATCGCCCTGCGCTCTGCCTCTCCAGCCTTTTATCTGGTATTCTCCCAAGCTATCACGTTCGTGCTGCTCACCATGTACCTGTTGGCCCAGCCAAGCCGGCGCGAAGGCGTTGTTTGGAACAGGTGGTGGAAACATATGCTGGTCATCGCCGCCTTCTCAGCTGTCTCGATGTTTTTCCAGATGAAGGCTCTCGGCCTCGCCAGCAGCAGCTACGTGATAGCGGTGAAGCGCCTTGATACGCTCCTCGTCATCTTCTTTGCAGGTGTTTTCCTGCATGAGAAACACCTCCTGCGCCGCTTCAAGGGCTCTGCGATCGCCCTGCTAGGTGTAGTTGTAATCTATCTCGTCGGATAAAGACTCCCGGCCCTAGCACGAACAAAAGAGCCCTCTCGCATGGGGCTCTTTTGGTGCTAACAGAACAGTTAAAGATTGAACAGTGCAAATCAAACGTCAGATTCAAGGTTTCAGAAAACTGAATGGTATCGACCATCGAAATGGCAATTGGATTGTCAGTACTGATTTACAATCCATCGATATCGACCTAACTCTTGCAAAGATTACTCTGCTGCAAGGTTAGTTTCTCCCTAGAAAGGAGGTAATCCATCCGCACGTTCCCGTACGGATACCTTGTTA
>CAZMWE010000083.1:0-1440 GCA_964570005.1 uncultured Candidatus Saccharibacteria bacterium
GCAGTACATAACCACTCGCACTCGGCCCAGGATTACCGCGTGAGCCACCGTCAGCATACAGCTGCATCTCTGTTATGTTTGGTGTTTTATTCGCAACGTCCGTAGCCATACCGCTTGCAATGCCCGGCTCGACCAGGGCATCAATCGTTTGCGCAAAGGCCCGGTCACGGTCGGTCACCTGCAGACCATTATCGTTGGTACTAAGCCACACGTCGACCGTTCCCTGCTCGTTTTGCCAGCGCGGAAACTGCTGCAGCTGTTCAGCCGCTTTGGCCACCCGTTGCATAAAACCCCACGCCGCGCTGAACGTATGGAAGGTAAATTGTTTGTATAGTCCGTGTTTTGTTTCTTGCCACATACCTATAGCTTACCACGGCATAAGCCCGCGAAGTGATGGCTAGCTACATTTAAGTCTACCGATATATTACGGCCCATACCGTTCATCAATAATGTTCCCAATGAACTCATTGCATATCTCCCACCCTCCGCAAACAGATGAGCAGGCAGACCAAGTCAACGACTGCCTGAAACATGCCGCGCTTGCGTTCATACCGGTAGCGTAGCTTCCGGTATGACTTGAGCCAGGCATTCGTGCGTTCTATAAAGGCTCGGAATGCGAATTGGACTTTGTTCATGTGCGGCTTTCGTCCCCGCTTTCTCCGGTGTTGCGCTTTTCGCTCAGGGATATTGGTGCCGGTACCTCGCTTTCTGAGATGACGTCGGAAGGCCATACTGTCGTACCCTTTGTCGGCGTTCAGTTCAAGGACCCGACGCTTCGCACCGACCCGAAGTTTTCGTATGGTCAGTTCGGCGGCCACAATGTCATTCCGGTTACTCTTGAATGTCGTGTTCGTGAGCGGCAACCCATTCCGTTCGGTCAGGAGCGAGATGTTGGTCCCGTACCGGTGGTGTTGGCTGTCGTAGCCAGCGCCCGAATACTTCGGTGACTGGACTAATGTGCCGTCCAGATTGCCGAGGCTCAAGTCAATCTGACCCTCACGGTCGAGTAACACGAGGACGTACTGCCAGACCAGCTTGAGTGCGCCTCGCTTCCGCCAGAAGTTAAGCCTGCGCCAACAGGAGCTGTAGTCGTGTCGGCAGATAGAGGTCGGTATGTCCTGCCACCGACAGCCGGTACGAAGCACGAACAGAATACCGCCGAGCAACTCCTCGTTTGGAATAATATGTTTGGTTTTGACTACTGGTTCCGGCAGATTTGCTGCCAGGAATTCGTATTGCGCTTGGTTTAAAAAGTACGTAGCATTGCTCATTGAGGTACCCCCTTTGCTTAGCACAGACAGGGTACCTCACTTTTTAGAAGTGGGCTATGAGGTTAGGAGATATGCAATGGGTTCAATAGACACGATAACAAGGCTTTTATAGTCTGAATTCTCATTCAAATCGCAACAGCCAAGTAAGGCTTGAGTAGCTCGGCAGGAC
>CAZMWE010000084.1:0-1438 GCA_964570005.1 uncultured Candidatus Saccharibacteria bacterium
ATTCCAGGCGGTTTGCATCCCGGGGATCAACCGCGCCGCCAACGCTTCTCCGACCCAACTCACGCTGGTGCAACAGCGTCGATACGATTCTCCCAACGTGCTCTTCCAAGCGGCCGGAGCCAGATGTTCATACGGACCCCAGCCCGGGTTTACCGATTCGCCATTGATCCCAACATGCCCGCCATAAGCGACGGTTTGTGGGACACGATGCCAGGATTGAGTGTAGGTGCCCGCCGGGAGGGTCTCGGTCACCCAGATGGTTTGCATGTCCTCGCCGAAATTGGCCACCACGTTGGTCATTTTGGATTCTCTCAAGAGCAGGCCGGCGAAGAGGATTGGGAATTTGCGCCCGCTGCCATGCCCGCCGAAGGCTTGCCACCCGGTGTGGCCCTGTTCAACCAAACCATACAAATCGATGCCGTATTGGGTCAGATAGACCAGCAGCGGTTCTTTTTCCACGTCGGGGAAGTCCAATGTAAGCAGCAAACCCGCAAACGACATGAGGTAGGCGTTTTCGCGCCCGTAGCTGGGCATATACTCCGCTGGAACGTCGAAATTGAAAAAAACCGAATCAATCCAGGGCCGGCTCAAATAGCCTTCGAATTCTGAAAATGGCGGGATGTGTTGAACCGGTGAAAGGCGAGGCAATAGCTGACGCAGGAGGTTTCGTGAAAAATAGATATTAGTGGAACCTTGTGCGTAGGAAGGGCGGAACGCGTCAGGAGCCTGGGGAAGATCAACGCAGGTAAGCACCGAAACAGAGGCGACCGGGCTGACCGAGATGTCGAATGGACGCATGACGCTCGGCGAGTTGGTGGCGCCGCCGCTTCGTGATGAAACCAGCTTGTTCCCCGGAGTCAGAGTGATTGGCGGATAGACCCGTAAGCTTGGGTCGTAACGGCCGGACTGAATACGGCTGTCAAAACCGCTCCGTTGGATGTTAGGGCGGATATTGATCATCGAGCCGTGCAGACCATTCGTCGGGGTCGGCCTGGGCTGAATATCCACGACCGTTACCGGACCAACGACATAGTAGTCTCCGTTAACGAATCTTCCCAAGGGCTCAGGTTGGGCGAACGTCCAGGTGATTCCTCGTTGCGTGATGTTGGTGCGAAGGGGCAAGTCCGCCAAGGCTGGGGTGGGAGGGGGTGCCGCGGAGGTGTAGAGTTGCACTTGGAAGGGGGTTTCCTGCGCGGGGACCGATGCCAACAGGAAGCTGGCAGAAATGACTGCCAGGAAAAGACGCGAGTCGACCAAAGCAAGAAAACCAGGCACAGACTTAAACAGACTCATACAGTCGGGATCTTGAGCATCAATTGTGCCGTGACTAAGGTCCGCGCTTTTTTATGATCGACGTGCCCATATAAACGTCTCTGGGAGCAAGCTGAAGAAATGCTCTGGAATCCGGATCGACAAGGCATTGTCCTGCCGCTGACCA
>CAZMWE010000085.1:0-1219 GCA_964570005.1 uncultured Candidatus Saccharibacteria bacterium
GCCGGACCCGGCATCGTCGTGAACGGCACTACGCTCAGTAACAGTGGTGTGCTCAGTTTGGGGGGCCAAGGTGGCAACATAGCACTAGGGTCCAACCTGTCGCTCAGCGGCAACACTTTGAACGCGGCGAACAAAGTAAACGACATTGCCGGCACCGGCAGTATCACGGTCGGTCACGACAGCAACGGTAATTACACCATCGGCCTGACGGCCGTACCCGGCACAGGTACAGTGACCAGTAGCGGAACAGCCACGACCGGGACTATTGCCATGTTTACCGGTGTGCAGAATATTGAGCAGTCGGTGATTAGTCAGAGCGGAGGCACCATTACTGTCGGTGGTAATCTGACGGTTAACGGCACCATCAACGGAACCAGCCTGTCTCTGACCAATCCGTTGGGTGTGACGAACGGCGGCACGGGGCTCAGCAGCTACACACAATACGGCATTCTGTACGCTAGCGGTAGCTCAACCATCGGCCAGCTAGGTGTGGGCACTAGCGGAGAGTGCTTGATAAGCGGCGGAACCCTGGCCGCACCGGGCTGGCAGGCCTGCCCCGGCAGTGGCGTAAGCAGCGTGAGTAGCCTGACCGCCAGCGGCACGGGCACAGCGCTAACGGGCGGTATAACTATTAACAATGCCACCAGCAGCGGCAATACGATTACGCTCCAAAACGCTGCTGCCGATGGTGCCACCAAAGGTATTGCCGCGTTCAACAGCACCAACTTCAAGTTGGACGCGCCGGGTGTTATTAATACTACGCAGGACATCAACATCTCCGCCGCGCCGTCGTTCGGACAATTAACCCTAAGCAGCAGCCAGGCAGTGGCGGACATGCTGACCGTCAATAACACGAATGGGTCAGGCACCGGCAACTTATTAAACCTAAAGCTGGGTGGCAACTCCAAGCTGAGCGTCTCTGCCGCGGGTAATGTCACCGGTGGGACATACAATGGGCAGACCATAAGCAACGCCGCCAATTTTACCGGCAACCTAACGGTGGCCGGCACCCTTGGGGTGAACACCATCTCGCCTAGCAGCGCGCTGACCGTGGGCGTAAGCGGCCAGGCCTTTACCCTGCAAGGCAATCAAAACAGCATCGTTAAAGCAACTGACGGGGTCAACAGCACAACACTCGCCTTCCAGGACCCGACCGCCAGCGTGACCTACCGTTTTGCCACAGCCGCGGCTAACACGTATTACATCTGTACGACTGCCG
>CAZMWE010000086.1:0-1177 GCA_964570005.1 uncultured Candidatus Saccharibacteria bacterium
CCGCCCGCCGCCGCGATTTCCAAGGCGCGCTTGGCGTGCTCCTGTCCCTTTACGTCGCAGAAGTCCAATCTGTACTGGGAGTTTTGCTTGAACTCGCCCGCCAAGTCCACCTGGACCGGGATGACCTTCTTGCGGCCCATCAACAGTTCGCAGGCCTCCCGGAGGTTCTTGACCGGAAGCACCGGCACCCCGGAAACCACGGCGGCCTCGCGGGCGTTGTCCGCGGGCAGGATCAGGCCCTTGACCCCATGCTCGCGGGCGGCCAAAGCGATGGAAAGGCAACCCCGGACCGACCGCACCTTGCCGTCGAGGGCCAACTCACCCACGACCCAATAACCATCCACCTGTTCCTGGTTCAGGACGTCCGACGCCACCAGGATCCCCAGGGCCATGGGCAAGTCGAAGGAGGGCCCCTCCTTTTTCGTGTCCGCCGGCGCGAGGTTCACCGTGATGCGCTGGATGGGGAACTCAAACTGCGAGTTGGAGACGGCGCTCTTGACCCGGTCCTTCGATTCCTTCACCGAGGCGTCGGGCAGGCCCACGGTCTGGAAGGTGGGGAGACCGGGTGCGATATCCACCTCGCATTCGACGGGATAGGCGTCGATCCCCAAGAGGGCCGCGCTTCGGATCATGGCGAGCATAGGTGACTCCCTTTGTGACATATCGGATGGGTCTTCATAACAGGGAAGCCGGGACCCCCTGAAGGACGGGGCTCATAGAGGAGGAGATTGGGGGCGGCGGCCCCTGGGGTTCGGCCGGAAAGGCCCTAAAAGGCGCCCGTGGGGCCCCTTGCGGGAACCTGGGAGCGCAGTTAATATATGCGCCCCCTGGTCGAACCGCGATGGGGCAAGGCGGGGGACGGGCCTTCGGGCCCCTGGACGCATCCTCAAAACGCTCAAGGTTTTAGATGGAAAGGACCCTCCCATGGCCGACAAACAGCGTGTGACCATACTCGAGAAGGAATTCGAATTCGAGCTGTCCGAGAAGGACGGCAAGTACTTCGCCAAGACCCACATCGACCATTTCGGCGAGGTTTCGGTGTCGGACTTCGGCGGCGGCAAGGAAGGCGCCGTGAAGAACCTACGGGCCCGGGTATCGAACATCCTGGCTTCCCTCCGAGACGACGAGGCCCGCGAACTGCGCCGCAACCCGCCCCCGGCGGAAGCCGCTCCGGCCG
>CAZMWE010000087.1:0-1159 GCA_964570005.1 uncultured Candidatus Saccharibacteria bacterium
GGTCGGGACCTTCTCGGTGGACCCCGTGGTGAACACCCGCTGGGCGCTCTCCTCCCTCTCCCAACCCGTCGCGAACGGCGACCATTTTTTCATCACGGTGGATGTCCAATCGCCGACCCTCTTGACGGGGACCCGAGCCATGCGCTTCCAGGTCCCGGCCAATGGAATGGCATTCTCGGGGGCCGGAACAGCCCAACCTTCGGCCAACTTGGGCAACGCATCAACCCTTTTCTTGACACCCCAAACCCCCGCCACCCATTTCCAGGTTTCCTTGACCAACACAATGTCCACCACCATCGGGGTAGGACAGGCCAATGTCCCCTTGGCGCAATTCGACCTGGTCAGCGACCCCACTTCGGGCCACGAAAACGACGCGGGGATTTTCCTGACGGGTTTTTATCTCTATTTCTATGACGGATCAACGCCCGTGAGTCCCGCGTCCGTCATTAGTGACTTGTCCGCTTATAGTCCTGTCGAATCCTCGTATTACCTGGACCCGACCATCGCGGACTCGTCTTATATCGCCGCGAACGAAACGGGGAACCGGTTGTTCGTCGACCTGACGCAATTCGTCGGGGAAGGCTTGTCCTTCGATCCCTATTTCCCCAACTCCGTCCAAGTCCTGGCTTCCATCCTCCCCTCCGCTTCCCTTTCATCTTTTCACGTCGAAGCCCAAGCAGCAGGCCAATTCTTAGGAACCGACAGCTACTCGGGGGCCCCGGTGACGGCCGTAGCCTTACCCTCATTCCCACTCGTCTCCAGCTCCGCCGTCTTCCAACAGGCCGCCACGGTGATCAACGCCTCGATGTCGGCCTCCGGGGCCGCGACCCAGGTCGCGAAAGGTTCCCAGAACAACATCGCGTTCAAGACGGTCCTGTCCAACCCCGGCGCGGCCAATACGGGCGTCGCCCAGGTCAACTCCATCTATTTCACCCTTTGGGACGAGAACGGATCCCCGGTGGTTCCCAACACGGCTTTGACCCGCATCCGGGTGGATGACGGGGTGAACACCTACCTTTACAGGACCGTGACGGAGGGCTCCGGCAACAAGGTGGTCTGCCAGTTCACCATCCCGGTCAACGTTTCCGTCCAGAACCCGGTAACCCTCACCTTGAAATATGACGTCCAAACCGGGGCCATACCCATGAAACTCCGATTC
>CAZMWE010000088.1:0-1146 GCA_964570005.1 uncultured Candidatus Saccharibacteria bacterium
GCGAATGATATACGGCCGATCGCGAGCCGGATACAAGCAATTGGAGGCAAGAAACTCTGCGACAACGGTGATAGTGGATATGGTGGCGATAATACGCAACCCTGGTACGAAGTGTACTACCAGATACCAAATAATTCTCAGCTCACAAACGAGCTAAAGCAGTTTGCGTTCGAATCAGCGTATTCGTTGTTCCCTGACACGGGGCTCATTACTGAACTTAAGAATGTTGCCGACCATGCGACTGTGACGAATTACTTGCCACCTGACGAGCCAGCGTATAGTGCAGAGAATGACTACCTTACGGCAGCCAATACAAATAAAGGCACACTCTCTATGACAATTTATCGCGATACATCCGTTCCGCTGGACTGTGGGGTTTCTAATTATGGACGATTGCAACCAACCGGCAGTAGCAACGCCATTATTGACATGCGACTTACACTGCCAAGCAGAGTTTGAGTAAAATAAATCAGCACAAATACATCTTTTTAGGTATCTTGTAAGGGTGTTACTTTAAGCGTGTGTAATGTTGGAGCGGGGTGTCCGAGTGTGCAACGATGACACCACGTAAATGTTGTTCAAAAGTCTTATCATCTGCTTGACCATGGGTATAGCCTCAAAACGAGAGCTCAAGTATACTCAATTATGTAATGGGCCAAAAAAAGGTGGGCGAAGCAGGGTTTACGCTGGTTGAGTTAACCGTTACTGTCGTTATCCTGAGTATTATAATAACTGGTGTCTTTGGACTATTCATATCGCTCATCCATAGCACGATCATTGCCAAACGGCAGGCTATAGCAGTTACACTTACGACGAATCAGATGGAATATCTGAGGTCTCTGCCATATGGAAACCTTGCAGTACAGGGCGGTAGCATATATGGGACAACTCTGTTGCCAGCAACCAAAACGCAAACCGAAGATAACATACAATTTACTATCACCACCACCATAAGCTATGTTGATGATGCTTACGATGGTTGTGGCTCCTATCCAACCCAGGCATTGAAGCAGACGTACTGCAGGAACTACCCGCCACCAAGCGGAGCGCCAGGAACAGACCAAAATCCTGCAGATTACAAAATTATCCATGTGTCTGTCACCGACAATACCGGTGATGTTCTAGCCTCCCAAGATACGCAGGTGT
>CAZMWE010000089.1:0-1141 GCA_964570005.1 uncultured Candidatus Saccharibacteria bacterium
AACGGCGGCATATCAGGAGTACAAGGCGCTGACGGGGAAATAGCTCTTCCCTGCCACAAAATTCTAACCGCTACTAGTGGATGATTGGCGGTGCGCTCGGGTCGAACAGACCGTTCTGGGCGGCCTTCTGCCTTGATTGGCTTTGCTGTTCAAGGGTTTGGGGTTGGCCGGTGAGTACATACGCGCGCAGCAAGAAAAACGCGACCAACACCGCAAACACTATGATCGCTATACCGACATACTGTTTCAGCTTTAATCTCATTTTATTGAAAAGTCCTCACTATGTATCCGGAGCTTACTTACACCCGCCGCCACAAACTGCTCAGTCAGTCCGTTCATCATGGCTGTGGGGCCGCACATCAGGATATCCCGGCCGCGTAAGTCGCCGCTGGTGGCCGCGATCATGTCGGCGGTAAGGTGGCGGTTATATTTTTCTGTGACGAACGGCATGACGCGGAAAATCTGCCCCGGCTTGCTGGATTGCTGCCGGGCCAGTACGTCTATGTCGATCAACTCCCCCTCCGACCGCACCGAGTAGTACAAATCGATGTTGTACGGTCCGTCGCCGAGCGCCTGCGCCATGCTGAGGAACGGTGTGATGCCGATGCCACCAGCAATCCATACCTGATTGGTATTGCGGAAATTGCGGAACGAGAAGCGGCCGTATGCGCCCTCGACGCGTACCGACATACCAACCATATTCGGTACTAGCCGCGTGATCGTTTCGGTAAAGGAGCCGAGCGATTTGATATCGATGCTGAGCGAACCGTCAGTCGGTGGCGATACGATGGTGAACGGGTGCCATTCCGGCGAAAGCCCGTCGGCCTCGAACGATATGAAAATGAACTGCCCGGCCTTGTACGGCATGGCTTCATTGGCCGGCACCAGGCTGATTTCCTGAACGCCCAGCCCCCGTTGCTGTACGCTTTTAATGACGTAGGTGTAATGCCGTACCAGTATGTTCGGCAGCAGTGTGCGGTAGGTGTAGGCGGCTGCGCCGACCAGCGTGACCAGTATGATATCCCAGCGTATTATGAGGTTTCCCGTGATGGCATTCGGCGAGAGCAGCACGTGCAGCATAATAAAAAGATATGCCAGCCCAAGCAATTTGTGTGTCCACAGCCAGATACGGTACGGCAAA
>CAZMWE010000090.1:0-1140 GCA_964570005.1 uncultured Candidatus Saccharibacteria bacterium
AAGCCTGACAGCGCGAGAGTTATTCAAAGAACTGCCGCAGCTCAAGAAAGAACTGTGGGGCGGTGAGTTTTGGACTGATGGCTATTACGCCTCCACAGTAGGTACGGGTGGCAATTGGACTGTCGTAGAGCGCTATGTCAAGAACCAAGGGCACAATGCTAGAGACCTGCAACTGACTATCTGGTGAGAGTCAGTTGACTACGCCCATACCCCGCTGCTTGCGGCGGGGTGGTTGATTTACAGAATTGCAAAAAGCGCTAGCTGTACGTTACAGTCAGTTTTGTTATAAGCAGTATTTGTGCTTAAGAACGGTAAATTTGGGGTAATTGGGTTAATACTGAACGAAGGCCGTTATGCCGCAGCCACACGCCGCACACCAGACTTACCGCCCGACCACTGATGGCACAAGCCATGTCAGTTTGCTTCTCTCACGTAAACGCGTCAGCTTTATACTAGCCGGCGCATTTTTATGTGCCATTATCGCCGCATTGGTTGTCGGCAGCCAGAACACTACCGGTAAAGCCCCTGCTGGTCTGGCTGCGGAGGCTGTAACCCCTGCAGATCCGACCCTCGACCCAGCAACTTCAGCAACCGGTACCGACCCGCCTCCCGGCGGTACCGCCAAGAATACGACCGGCACAACAGTGAACGTAAACGGCCAAAACATACCAGTCCCCAGTAACAGCAGCACTTCCACAAACAGTTCCAGCAGTAATCTGAACGTTCAGGTCCACAGTCACTCCTCGTCTTCAAGTTCGAGTGAGTCTGTCCAGAGTACCGCATCTTCCACCGTGGCAAGAGTCAATAGCTTATAATCTAACTCTCTGGCTAAAGAAAAAACACCGTGCATGTACGGTGTTTTTTCTTGGTGGGCGATGAGGGACTCGAACCTCCGACCTCGTCATTATCAGTGACGCGCTCTAACCAGCTGAGCTAATCGCCCCTATTATTTGGTGGAGACGCCGCGCGGTAAGCACTGCGCCCCCATAAATGCGCTCTGCAGCCCTGGAAAAGAGCAGCCCGAGACTTCGGCTTTGCCGAAGACCGGCGCAATGAGAAAAACCGAAGGTTTATCTCATATTTCGTGGTGGAGCAACGGGGACTCGAACCCCGGACCCCCTGCTTGCAAAGCAGGTGCTC
>CAZMWE010000091.1:0-1092 GCA_964570005.1 uncultured Candidatus Saccharibacteria bacterium
TCTTAGTAAGACGTCTCACAATACCTGTATCACCGTTAGCCCATCGTTTATCCGGATCGTTTTTAACAAAAATCACTTGAGCGCCTTTCTTTAGCCGCAGCTCTTCATCGACTGGTAGAGAGCTTTCTGTAACTTCACCACTGCTAGCCGCCTGATATACGTACAACTTCCCGGGCAATCTAGCCAGATTCTGATCATTTATCTTCCGTGATGCCTCTACAGTAGTCGTAAGTATCACGTTGTTATCCTTTGATAGCCCTTCAGGCCGCACAGCACAGTTATTGATGTACGCTATGTCCTCATCCGAAAACGAGCCGTCCCGTATCGCATTGAGTGTTGCCAGAAACTGGTCGTCCGTTTGCCTAAATGATCCACCCATTGTAATAGACTCTAGTTTAGCACTCCCCCATACGTGAGCATTGAAGAAGTGGGGACCTTCGTACACTTTGTACAGATAACGCTTTATGTGTTCGTCGGAGACAACCGGCGGCAGCTGATATAGGTCCCCAAAGGCGACAAATCGAGCGCCGCCAAACGGCAGGGCGTTACCCTTTGCAAGCTGCATCGCCTTATCGATACCATCAATAATATCCGCTCGGACCATTGATATCTCATCGACAACGATAATGTCGATCTTCCGTAGCAGCAGGCGCGTTGGTTTTGATAAACGTAGCATGTGTGGTCTTACCACGCCAATTGGCAGCCTAAAAGTTGCATGAATTGTCTGTCCGCCAATATGTGTCGCTGCTACACCTGTTGGTGCAACCTTGATGACATTTTTGCCATTAGCCGTATTAACGAAGTGCTTTAATACCACAGACTTACCCGCGCCAGCCTTACCTGTAACGAAAAAATGGCCGGAACTGGTGTTGAGAAGTTCGACAATAGCCTGCTGTTCTGCGCTGAGCGTGATGCCTTGAACAGGCGATGTACGGAATATTCGTTTCAGCCCGCTGAACATAACATCAATCCATCACACACTCTAACTGCCATATAGACATCATAATGCATAATACAGACCTTAGCCGAACCTCTCTGTGCTAAAAAGTCTACAGTTGCAGCCGTAGACTTATCGGATATTCATGGCAGGGG
>CAZMWE010000092.1:0-1045 GCA_964570005.1 uncultured Candidatus Saccharibacteria bacterium
CGCCACCGCCGGCATCAACCAAGAGCTGAGCTTCGAGGGTAAGATCGTCAACAGCACTGGTCAGAATATCCCGGATGGTACGTACAATATGGAGTTTCGGATCTACACCGGCTGCACCAACGAACCAACTAACAGCACGGGCTGTACAGCTGTCTGGACCGAAGATTATCTCAAGAATAATTCTCAGGGTGTGACCTTTACGAGCGGAACTTACCAGGTCAACCTTGGTTCAATCTGTGCCTTCACAACTACTACCTGTGAGAACAACTCGAACACGGCCGTTGACTGGAACTCGTACCCACTCTACTTGTCGCTGCAGATCGGCAATACGTCCAACTGTTCCGTCAACAATCCGGGCTCATCACTCTTTACGGCGGACTGTGGTGGTGATGGGGTCATGAACCCGTTCGTCCTGTTGACCAGCACACCCTACGCCATGAATGCTAATGCCGTCGGTGGCAAGACTGTTTCCCAGCTTGGTCAATTGGCCGCGAACCAGACGTGGACTGGTACGAACCTTATGCAAAACAATTCCACCACGGGCTTGCAGATACAGGACAGTAGTAACAGTGCCAACGTGCTGACCGTAGATACCTCAGGCGATGTTGTCGACGTCGGCTCTAACGCCAGTCTCGTGCATGCCTCACAGCTGTATGTCAAAAATACCAACAGCGCCAACCGGGCACTCATACTGCAGGGGGCAGCTAGTCAGTCGGTCGACATCCTGGATATCTACAACAGTAGCGGCAGCTTTGTCTCAGGGTATGACGTAAACGGTAACGAATACCTGAACGGTTTGCTGCAGACCGGGACGACTTCCGCCGTCGGCGACATAAAACTGAAAGATGGAACATCGAATAACTACGACGTGTCCGTTCTCAGCCAGGCCCTGACAGCGAGCTACACGGTGACACTGCCGGCGGCAGGGGCCACTGGTAGCCAGTGCATACAGTCGACCAGCGGCTCGACCAGCACGTCTACCTCACTGCAGTGGGGAGCTTGTGGGAGTGGGGGGGCTACTAATTCGGCTATTTCGGAGGTGAAT